>CAJFPF010000055.1 GCA_904398655.1 uncultured Anaerotruncus sp.
AAAGAAGGAATCCATCCGAAGTATGTGGATACCACCATCACCTGTGCCTGCGGTGAGGTCATCCATACTCGGTCTACCAAGGAGAACATCCGCGTTGAAATTTGCTCCAAGTGCCATCCGTTCTTTACCGGCCGTCAGAAGCTGGTGGATACCGGTGGGCGCGTGGATCGGTTTAAGAAACGCTTTGGCATGAAATAATGCCGTTAAGGATGCACAGACACACAGCCGCAGAAGCTTTTTTTGCGGCTGTGTTTTTCTATCAAGAGGTAGCTTTATGAAACCGTTGATGACGGCAAGATTACTTTTGAGACCCTTCCGGACCGAAGACTTTCTGGCTCTGAGACAGACGCTGGGGGATCCTCAGGTGATGTATGCTTGGGAGCATGGATTCTCCGATGAAGAGGTAGCTGATTGGATTAAGCGTAATCAGCTTCGCTATGTACAGGATGGAGTAGGATACCTGGCGGCGGAGGAGCGCCAAACAGGGGAATTGATCGGTTCCATCGGCCTAGTCCGAGAGCAGCTGCCGGGGGAATGTCCGGTCTGTCTAGGATATATTTTGCGTCGGGATCAATGGGGAAAGGGCTTGGCCCGCGAGGGATCGGCCGTTTGTCTGGAGTATGCGTTCCGAGTCCGTAGAGAGTCCCAGGTAGCAGCAGATATTCGTCCTGAAAATCTCTCATCGATTCGGGTGGCGGAGTCCCTTGGAATGAAGCCAGAAGGGCTATTCGATAAATGGTATCGTGGAAAGCTGATGCCCCATCGTATTTATCGATTAAAAGCGAAGGACTATTGGACAAACTATGGAAAAGGAGGAATGTTCCATGAAAATCTCTGAAAAATGTCTCTTGGCTGCCGCCTGTCTGTTTGCGGGAGTGGTATTGGGCTTTTTGTTGGCGCCCATCAAAAAGGGGATCTACTGCGGCAACTACAATGGAAACCGCTATGGAAATTTACCAGCAGACGGTTGCTGGATGGAAGATGAAGAGGATGACGAGACGTTTTGAGCTCTTTCCGTCGAATTGACTATCAAGTTCCTCCCTTCTACGACGGAAAAAAGCTGTTGCATTTTCTGCGCGGAGAGGCAGGGTGTTCCTGTAGTTTGGTCCGTTCTTTAAAGACAAAACCGGAGGGAATCCTGCTCAATGGAGCGCACGCTCGGGTGATCGACCGTTTGCAAACGGGGGATGTGGTGTCTATCACCCTATGGGACGAACCCTGGCAGGCCCAGCAGAGTGCGCTAAAAGTGCCGGTACTCTATGAGGATGAGGACGTCGTAGCCTATGATAAACCAGCTGGAATGGCTTGTCATCAGGCGAAGACATTGCAACAGGATACACTGGCAAATGTGTTTGCCCGTCAATATGGAATTCCCTGCCGATCGATTGGGAGATTGGATCGGGATACCTCCGGCGTGGTTGTGATTGCCAAGAATGCCTTTGTCGCCGCTGCCCTCACCGGCCAGGTGGAGAAGGAGTATTGGGCGTTATCTGAAGGACATTTGACCCCCTCCTGTGGGAAGATCGACGCTCCAATTGGGCAGCGTTCCCGTTCAGATCCCCATCGCCAGGTTATGGAGGAGGGAAAGCCAGCAGTGACACATTACGAAACCTTGGCAACTTTTGAGGGATACAGCTTGGTGCGTTGCCGGTTGGAGACTGGGCGCACCCACCAGATTCGGGTTCACTTGGCTTATCTAGGCCATCCTTTGTTGGGAGATAGCCTTTACGGAGGCCCTATGGATGGGATAGAACGCCATGCACTTCACTGTGTGAAGGCGGCTTTTTGCCATCCAGTTTCCAAAAAGTGGGTATCTATAGAGGCGCCGTTGCCCCAGGATATGCAAAAGTTGTTACCACTTTCATGTTCAAGATGTGAAAAATAGATAAAAATCAAGCGAATTGAATATTTTTTCATTTTAACCCTTGAAATATTCGGATATTGCTGTATAATAATGAGGAAATATACAGCAGGACGGAAACCTGCTGGATTTGGAGGAAAAGAATATGAAAAAAGTTGTATCTCTGGCGCTTGCTGCCGCAATGATGCTTTCCATGGCCGCCTGTGGCGGTTCTTCCACTACCTCTGAGGCTGAGACTTCCTCTGCTGCTTCCACCACTTCTGCCTCTTCTGCGGCTGGGAGTGAGGCGGCGTCTGGTTCCGCTATTACGACTGCGGAGGATCTGGCGGATAAGCGGATCGGCGTGCAGGCGGGTACTACTGGTGAGATCTATGTGCAAGAGAATTTCCCTGATGCAGAGTTGGGCAGTTACAAATCCGGTATGGACGCCGCTTTGGATCTGAAGAATGGGAAGCTGGATGCGGTGGTACTGGATGAGCTGCCGGCCCAGTCGATTGTGGCACAAAATGACGATTTGATGATCCTGGATCTGGACCTGGCCACGGAAGAGTATGCCATTGCTGTAAAGAAGGGGAATACCGAGCTTTTGGATTCCATCAATGCCACCATCAAACGGATGCAGGAGGACGGCACCTATGAATCCCTGGTGAATGCCTTTATGCCTGCTGAGGGCGATGATGCCATTGTGATCCCCGAGAAGGTGGCCACCGAAGGAGAAGTAATTAAGATGGGTACCAACGCTGCCTTCAAACCGTTTGAGTATGCTGAGGGCACTGAGGTTGTGGGCTTTGACATCTCCATGTCTGAGCAAATCGCTCTGGATATGGGCCGCCAGCTGCAGGTGGAGGATATGGCGTTCGATAGCCTGCTCTCCGCTCTGGATACCGGCGTGGTGGACTTTGTGGCCGCTGGAATGACCGCCACTGAGGAGCGTCGCCAGAGTGTGGACTTCTCCGACCCTTACTACTCCTCGAAGCAGGTTGTCATCCTCAAGAAGTAATTGACGCAATTTTGAAACGCAGGGTGGGGCCTTGAGGTGAGGCTCCGCCCCGCGCTTGCTATATGGAGGATTTGAGATGCCGGAATTTTTGGTTTCCCTGTCCCAAGCGCTTTACCAAAATTTGGTGGCGAAGGACCGCTGGTTGCTGTTGCTTCAAGGTTTGGGAAATACCTTACTCATTGCCCTGGGCGCAATTTTAATCGGTACCGTAATAGGAGTTGTAATAGCTCTGATGCGGGTTTCGGATAATAAGCTGTTGCAAGGGATTGCAAAAGTCTATGTCACTGTAATCCGTGGAATCCCCATGGTGACCCAGCTGATGATCTTCAATTTTATCATTTTTGCTCCAGTGGATATGCCAAAATTGATGATCGCAACCATCAGTTTTGGCGTGAACTCTGGCGCCTACTGTGCGGAGATTTTCCGCGCGGGTATCCAGGGGGTGCCTCTGGGTCAGAAGGAGGCGGGCCGCTCTTTGGGATTGAGCAAGGCCCAAACCATGTACTTAATTGTAATCCCTCAAGCGGTAAAAGCGGTGTTGCCGACTTATACCAATGAGTTTGTGGTACTGATCAAAGAGACCGCTGTGGCCAGCTATATCGCTCTGGTGGATCTGACCAAAGCCAGTGATATGATCCGGAATGCAACCTTTAACGCATGGGTTCCCCTTTTGGCAGCGGCGGCCATCTATCTCTGCCTCACACTGGGGCTGTCCCATCTGTTTGCAAGGTTAGAAAGGAGGCTGGCGCGCAGTGATCGAGGTTAAAAATCTGGAGAAATCCTTTAAAGAACTCCATGTGCTCAAAGGGATCAACGAAACCATCCACAGGGGAGAAAAGGTGGTCATCATCGGACCCTCCGGTTCGGGTAAATCTACCTTCCTGCGCTGCTTGAACCGGCTGGAGGAACCTACTTCCGGGGAGATCTGGTTTGAGGGGCAAAACATCGTGGATAAGCGCTGTGACATTAACAAGCTCCGTCAGAAAATGGGTATGGTGTTTCAGCAGTTTAACCTGTTTTCGCATCTGACTGTAGAGGAAAATATCACGCTGGCACCGGTTAAGTTGAAAATCCTGAGCCAGGAGGATGCACGGGCTCGAGCTCATGAGCTGTTGGAGCGGATCGGTTTGGCTGATAAAGCGTCGGTTTATCCCTCTCAACTGTCTGGCGGACAGCAACAACGAATCGCCATTGTGCGGGCATTGGCGATGAATCCGGACGTCATGCTGTTTGACGAGCCCACATCCGCCTTGGATCCGGAGATGGTGGGCGAGGTGCTGAGTCTGATGCGCAAACTGGCCGAAGATGGGATGACTATGGTGGTGGTCACCCATGAGATGGGGTTTGCTAGAGAGGTAGGTACCCGTGTATTGTTTATGGATGAGGGGCAGATTGTGGAACAGAATACCCCTGGGGAGTTTTTTGGGAATCCTCAAAATCCACGCCTACAAGATTTTCTTTCAAAGGTGCTTTAATCAAAGAATTGTTTTGCAGAGGACATGGCGGCAGCCGTGTCTTTTGCTGCTATGGGGGAGGCAAGAGGGTTGAATTTATTATTTTTTGGGGATGTGGTGGGGCAGGCGGGTTGTGACAAGCTGCGCCGGGAACTGCCGCGTTTAAAAAAAGAGCTTCAGGCAGGAATTGTGGTCGTCAATGGAGAGAATTCGGCGGAGGGAAATGGAATTACTCCCCATAGTGCCGACCATTTGCTGGACAGCGGGGTAGATGTGATCACAACTGGTA
This sequence comes from uncultured Anaerotruncus sp., assembly GCA_904398655.1. Lineage (GTDB taxonomy): Bacteria > Bacillota > Clostridia > Oscillospirales > Ruminococcaceae > Anaerotruncus. The sequence continues at coordinate 4,605 of CAJFPF010000055.1, forward strand.
ATCACAGCCTACGCCGCCGGGAGATTTATGACTATTTGGAGACGCATCCCCAGGTGATCCGCCCTGCAAACTATCACCCCTCCGCTCCAGGAGCTGGATGGTATCTTTATGACCTGCCCAGTTTCCCTTTAGCAGTAATCAATTTGCAAGGCCGGGTCTATCTGGAGCAATCCTGTGAGAGCCCTTTTGACTGTGTGGATCGGCTATTGGACAAGATTTCTTGTCCCAATGTCCTGGTGGACTTCCACGCAGAGGCCACTGCGGAAAAACTGGCATTGGGCTTTTATTTGGACGGTAGAGTTTCTGCCATCGTGGGGACGCATACCCATATCCAGACGGCGGATGAGCGACTTCTTCCCAAGGGGACGGCCTATATTACCGATGTGGGGATGTGCGGCGGTCGCAATTCGATCCTTGGAGTCAGCAGAGAGAGAGCCTTGGAGCGGATGCGTACGGGCTTGCCGGTACGGTTTGTGAACGATCCTGAAGAAGTGGAACTCCATGGGGTCCTCTTGAAATTCAGTGGGCAACCTGGTCGCGTGCAGGAGATCGTCCGGTTCGTGGTTCCAGCTGATAAAAACTAAAAATTACTTATAGACGCTGGAAATCTTTCCAGCGTCTTTTTCTATCTTTTGGAGGGAACGATTGCCCGTTCACAAAGTTACATTGAATTCCACAGGATTCTGGAGTATACTGAAAGCTACACGATAGGTTATTTTATGGATCATAAAAGGAATCAATAAAGACGGAGTGAATCAATGAGAAAATGGATACTGATGCTGTTGACGGTCTCCCTAGTGCTGGGTGGATGTGCCCCAGGTACAGGGTTCAGCGACCAGCAATTGGAGATTGCGGTAGAGGAGCCTCAAACCTCTTCCGCTGTGGATCCCATACAGGAGAACCAACCCCCACCGATCGCAAAAGAGGTTCGATTGGCCTATAATCCCGCGGATTCTTTGAACCCCTATCAGATGACGACCCAGCTCAATCGGGAGCTAGTACCATTGCTCTATGATGGCTTGACCCATCTGGGCCCTGACTTCCAGCCGGAAAATCAGTTGGCGGAAGAAGTGGTGGTGGAAGGAAATCTCTGTACTGTTACTTTGCGAAATGTCCAGTTCTCTGACGGGACGTTGCTTAGTGGGGAGGATGTGGTTTATTCTTTAAATATTGCCCGCCAGTCGGATACCAATTGGGCGACCGCACTGCAAAATGTATCCTCCGCCTCTGTAGATGCAGAAGGGCGAGTACTGATCCAGTTAAATCGGGCGGATGCGGATTTTGCGGCACTAATGAATTTTCCAGTGGTTCAGTATGGCACCGCGGAAGCGGATTTTCCAACAGGTGTCAGTAAATACTATGTGAGCGGTACCTGGGAAAACGGGGTGACCCTCACTGCCAATCCTCTTTACTGGCAGGAGATTGCGAATATTCAACATATCTATTTGGTTCAATCCAGCGATCCGGATACTTTGAGTTTCAACCTTCGTACAGGGGATATCGATTTGGCCTATTCGGAGCAGTCGGACAATGACATGTCTGGATCAGCTCCCGTGAATATCCAAGTGCCTCTCACAGATTTCGTCTATCTGGGGGTCAATTCCCAACAGGGCCTCCTTGCCCAACCGGAGTTCCGACAGGCAATTTCCAAGGCAATCAATCGGGACGAGCTGGTGAATACAGCTTATGTGAGCAGGGCTCGAGGGGCTCTTTACCCGTTCCATCCGGCGTTTTGGCGTTTGGAGGGGACAGATCAATCTACCCCCAGGCAGTTGGCGCAGGCCGATCGGTTACTGGATGCATTGGGTTTAGAGGAGACCGACGAACATGGGATTCGGATGCGGTATGGGCAGCCAGTACAATTAGAATTATTGGTAAACAGTGAGAACGCAAACCGAAATGCGGCCGCAACCTTGATTGCCGAGCAGCTTCGCCAGCTTGGGATTCAGGTGGAAGTGGTTTCCCAACCATTCGAGCAGTATACAGCCAGCCTGTCCGCCCACAATTACGATCTTTATATCGGAGAGACCCGTTTGCTTCCAAATTGGGATTTTTCCTTGCTCCTATCCGGAGGGACATTGGATTTTGGAACCGCTTATGATCAAGAACTGGCCGAATTGGAGGCAAACTACCGTGTTACCGGTCAGGGGATTGTATCTCTATGCGCCCGTTTCCAAGAGACATTTCCTTTCATACCCCTGGTGTTTCGTACAGGAATTGTGTCCTCCAATTTGACTTTTCAATCGGAAATGGTTGCAACCTCACAGGATATTTTTTATAATATAACCGACTGGTAGTGTTATACTCTGCAACGAGCCACATGCCTTATTATAGATCAAGGGAGGTCATCACGTTGATCAGTTTAGAAAATCAATATGGCTCTATTGAGATTTCGCAAGAATATTTTAGTAATCTGGTGGGAAAGGCGGCCACAGAATGTTTTGGTGTGGCGGGAATGGTCAGCTCCCGGGCGGAAGGAATTGCAGCGGCCCTTCGCGGGAATAGAGATCGTTTGGATCAGGGCGTACGTGTACGCACTGCGGGAGACCAATTGGTGATTGACCTGCACATTGAGGTGCTCTATGGCGTCAATATTTCGGTAGTGGTCAAAAGCATTGTCAATAAAGTGCGCTATACGGTAGAGCAGGCCACCAACCTGAGTGTAGCGAAAGTCAATGTCTTTGTGGATGGCATGAAAACAGAGGGCAACTGAGACCGCTTTGATAAAAAACTGGAATTTGATGGGGGTTTATAGATCGTGATAACAGGACAACTACTTCGGGATGCCTTTATATCCGGCGCAAACAATATAGCAAACCAGCGTCAAAAGGTGGATGCTCTCAATGTCTTTCCTGTACCGGATGGGGATACAGGCACGAATATGTCCATGTCCTCCTCTGCCGCCAAACGGGAACTGAAACGGGTTCCAGATAATGCGCCTGTTTCCCAAGTGGCTGATGTGTGTGCTTCTGCGCTGTTGCGAGGGGCTCGAGGGAATTCCGGCGTAATCCTCTCGCTGCTCTTCCGGGGCTTTTCTCGGGGCCTGAAAGGCCAAACCGAGGCCAATGCGGAGCAGCTGGTAAGCGCTTTAGAAAAGGGCGTAGAATCGGCCTATAAAGCGGTCATGAAACCTACAGAGGGGACGATTCTGACGGTGGCTCGGCTGGCTGCTGAGGATGCTCGGGCGGCCTTGACACCAGAGACAACCCCCCAGGAGATCTGGCATGTGATCCTGGATGCTGCCCAGCAAGCCCTGGACCAGACCCCAGAACTGCTGCCTGTATTAAAAAAGGCGAATGTGGTGGACGCCGGCGGTCAGGGGCTGGTAGTGATCTTTGCAGGAATGGCACAAGTATTTGATGGGAAAGGGATTCTACCTGTACAAGAGGAGCAGACCTACGGGAATTCTGATTCCATCCACCCTGACCGGAATGCAGCGGGAGAATATATTAGGGAGATCACGTTCACCTACTGCACGGAATTTTTGGTGGTAAAGGAAGAGGAAAAGCAGCCCAATCCAGATGTGTTACGTGCCTATTTGGAGACCATTGGCGACTGTGTCGTCGTAGTGGATGACGATGAAATTATCAAGTGCCACGTGCATACCGATCACCCTGGACAGGCTTTGGAAGCTGCATTGGGCCATGGACATCTGACCAATCTGAAGATTGAAAACATGCGGGAGCAGTATGAGGCCCAGAGGGCCAGCGTTGTGGAGCCTCAGTCGAACGAAGGCTTTGCCTATGCCCCTGTAGATCCCTCTCGGACCTATGGTTTTGTGGCTGTGGCAGCTGGAGAGGGAGTCAAAAAGCTGTTCATGGACTTAGGGGCGGATAATGTGGTCAGCGGCGGACAGACGATGAACCCCTCCACCGATGATATTCTCTCCGCGGTCCATGCCACTCCTGCTAAAAATGTCTTTGTATTGCCCAATAACAAAAATATCATCATGGCAGCGGAGCAGGTCACCAAGTTGGCGGACCGGAACGTGATCGTTTTGCAGACCCGGACCATCCCCCAGGGCTTGGCGGCAATGATCTCCTTTGACCAAGATCTGACCCCGGCGGAAAACCAAATCAATATGCAGAAAGCGTATGATCGGGTGGGCACTGGCCAGGTAACTTTTGCTGCCCGGGACAGCGACTACGATGGCCATAAGATCAAAGAGGGAGAACTGTTGGCCCTGGAGAATGGGAAGTTGGCTTTTACCGAACGGGATCTCACTAAGGCGGTGGTCCGCCTGACCAGATCTCTGGTCCATCGGGATAGCAGTTTTGTAACTCTGCTCTATGGAGAGGAGATCTCTGAGGAGCTGGCTCAGACAGTGTGTGACGCAGTGACCGCGAAATTGCCGGACAATTTAGAGGTAGCACTGATCAACGGAGGGCAACCGGTCTACTATTTTGTCATTAGTGTAGAATAAGCGTATTTGGAGAACATTGGATGCATTATCAAAAAACAAAAAAATTGGTATTGGCAGCACTTTTTGCGGCTTTCACTGCGGTTATGGCACAGTTGGTGATTCCTTTAGGATTTACTCCGGTTCCATTTACGTTGGCAATTGTGGCAGTATTTCTCACCGGAGCGGTTCTAGATTGGAAAACGGCCCTGTTGGCCCAGGGATGCTATCTGCTCTTGGGAGCGGTGGGTGTGCCCGTATTCTCCTATTTTGGAGCGGGCCTTGCCAAATTAGCAGGTCCCACAGGGGGCTATCTGCTGGCTTATCCGTTGATGTCGGCGGCCACTGCCTGGTTGATTGAGCGATGGGGAAGAGGATTTCTTCGCATGGTTGTGGCGATGTCCACAGGCTTAGTTGTCTGCTATGCTTTTGGCACCCTGCAGCTGATGCTGCTCACAGGAAATGGACTTTGGGAGGCGCTGGCTCTAGCGGTCTTCCCCTTTGCCGCTTTTGATCTAGTGAAGGCGGTTCTCTCCAGTCTTGTGGCGATGGCTCTCTACCGGGCATTGCGGCGGGCGCAATTGCTGCTATGGATAGCGTGAGGTCGGAAGAATGGGTAGCGGATATCAGGGTGTCCTCTTGGATTTCAATGGGACGATGTTTTGGGACTCAGAGAAGCATATCCAGGCATGGGGGCTGTTTGGCCAGGAGTTGATGGGCAGGCCGGCAACGGCACAAGAGGTACAGGCGACGATGGGGATGCCCAATGGCGTGATTTTAGAACATTTTTTGGGACGATCTCTGTCTGAGACGCAAATTCGGGAATTGTCCGAGCGCAAGGAGGCGATCTATCGCCAACTCTGTTTAAAAGATCCTGCGGGATTGCATTTGGCAGAGGGTTTGATAGACTTATTAGAATTTTTGAAGAATAAAAATGTTGTTCGAACAATTGCCACTAGCGCGGTGGCCAGCAATGTGGATGCCTACTTCCAATGGTTTGGTCTAGATCGATGGTTTTCTCGTGAGAAGGTGATCTGTGATGATGGCAGTTTCCCTGGGAAACCCCATCCGGAGGTCTATTTGCGGGCCGCTTCCGTCTTGGGCCTGTCTGCGGAGGACTGCCTAGTCGTAGAGGACTCTTCCATGGGGATCCAGGCCGCTCAGGCCGCTAGAGCTGGAGGAATTGTAGTCATTGCCCCGGGGAGGGATCCAACACCCTTGCAAAAATTGGACGGCGTCATGGCGGTGTTGGAGGATTTTTGGACGTTCCCCCGGCAGCTGCTGATCCCATAGACAACGAAAAATTGCCCTTTTCTGCTTTGGAAGGTTGACAATGGGCCAAGAAAAGGCTATACTGCTACTGTTACAATAGGCTATGAAGGGAAAAACCGTCCGTTTTCCTCTTTAAGAGAGGCAGCCTTGGCTGAAAGCTGCTGTGGAAAACGATGGGGGCCGTCCTGGAGCCTTCCGGCGAGGAGCTGGACGTGGTGTGAGCGTTAGTCCTAATGAGCGGTGCGGAGTTTTTTCGCACAATTTGGGTGGTACCGCGGAGAGCGAAGCGCTTTTCGTCCCTTTCAGGGATGAAAAGCGCTTTTTGTACGCCCAATATGGAATCAGCGCAGAGAATTCAGGAACAAATTAAAGGAGCGGAAGAAAAACATGGAATGGACCGGACTCAACGAACTGCGGGAGCAATTCCTGAGCTTTTTTGAATCGAAGGGGCATCTGCGGTTGCCTAGCTTTCCTCTGATGCCCTCGGCGGATGAGGCCAGCCTTTTGCTGATCAATTCTGGCATGGCGCCTATGAAGAAGTGGTTCTTGGGGATTGAAACCCCGCCCCGCAAGCGGGTATGTACCTGCCAAAAGTGTATCCGTACTCCGGATATCGAAAATGTAGGTAAGACAGCCCGCCATGGCACCTATTTCGAGATGTTGGGGAACTTTTCGTTTGGGGATTATTTCAAGCATGAGGCTACCGCTTGGGCTTGGGAATTTGTCACCCAGGTAATTAAACTGCCAGTGGACCGCCTTTGGGTTTCCATCTTCGAAGATGATGATGAGGCGGAACAGATTTGGGTCAATGAGGTGGGAGTGGATCCCAGCCGAATTGTCCGGATGGGCCGCGATGACAACTTCTGGGAGATCGGTTCTGGCCCCTGCGGCCCTTGTTCGGAGATCTATTATGATCGCGGCGAGGAATATGGATGCGGAAAGCCCGATTGTGCGCCCGGATGCGATTGCGACCGTTATATGGAGTTCTGGAACCTGGTGTTCTCCCAGTTCGACAGCGATGGCAACGGCCATTATGAGCGGATGGCCCATCCTAATATTGATACTGGTATGGGTTTGGAGCGTTTGGCCTGCATCCTACAAGGTGTGGATAACCTCTTTGAGGTGGATACGGTCCAAAACATCATGAAACATATTTCCGAGATTGCAGGGATTAAGTACCACCAAGATCCCAAGGCAGATATCTCCCTGCGGGTGATCACCGACCATATTCGTTCCACAACCTTCATGGTCAGTGACGGTATTCTGCCCCAGAATGAAGGCCGGGGTTATGTATTGCGGCGCCTGTTGCGCCGAGCCGCCCGTCATGGCCGCCTGTTGGGGATCAAGGAGCCGTTCCTCTATAAGGTCTGTGAGACAGTGGTACGAGAAAATGCCAGTGCTTATCCGGAATTGGTGGAGCATAAGGATTATATCGTCAAGATCATTAAGGTGGAGGAAGAGCGGTTTGCTCGTACCATCGATCAGGGAATGGAGCTTTTGAGCAATCTGATCGACAAGATCGATTCCAAAATGGATCAAAAGCTGTTTTCTGGTGCAGACGCTTTCCGCCTTTATGACACCTTTGGATTCCCCATTGACCTGATCCGAGAGATTTTGGAGGAGCGAGATATTCAGCTCGATGAGGAAGAATTCAAAGCCCAAATGGAGGCCCAGAAAAAGCGGGCGAGGGAGGCGCGTGCTGCCCTGGGAGATTTAGGCTGGGAGGAGGATGTCCTCGCTGGCGTGGAGGAAAAGGGAACATTTGTCGGTTATACAGAACCCACCGCCCAAGCCAAAGTGGTGGCGATTGTGAAAGGAAATACCTGTGTCAATGAGCTGCAGGATGGTGAGACCGGTTCTGTGGTATTGGATGTGACTCCCTTCTATGCGGAGAGCGGCGGACAGGTGGGCGATAGTGGCTTGATTAAGACAGCAGATGGAGCCGTTTTCCAGGTGTTTGACACCAAAAAGTCTAAAGGCGGACATATTGTGCATATGGGAGAACTCGCAGTGGGGACCCTGGCCGTGGGAGATTGTGTCACTGCTGCGATCAACCAGTCTCGCCGCCGCGATATTATGCGCAATCACACCGCCTGCCATCTGCTGCAAGCCGCCTTGCGCAAAGTACTGGGAGATCATGTGCATCAGGCAGGTGCCTACTATGATGATGTTGTCTGTAGGTTCGATTTTAGCCATTTTTCCGCTGTGACACCCGAGGAACTGGAACAGGTGGAAAAATTAGTGAACGAAATGGTACTGGATGCGGTGGACGTCTCGGTGCAGGAGATGCCCTTGAGCGAAGCCAAAAAGTTGGGGGCCATGGCGCTGTTTGGGGAGAAATATGGTGAGACTGTGCGGGTTTGCAATATTCCCGGCCGTTCCATGGAGTTTTGTGGTGGTACCCACCTGGACAATACTGCTAAGGTAGGACTTTTCAAAATTGTAAAAGAGTCCTCCGTAGCCGCGGGTGTCCGTCGAATCGAAGCGTTAACCGGCCGCAACGTGCTCAAGTTCATCGCGGATCAAGAGGATTTGCTTCATCGTACCGCCGCTGCCCTGAAGGCGGGCAGCCCGATGGAGCTGCCCACCCGGGCCGAGGCAGTTCAAAATGAAGTCAAGGAGCTGAAAAAATCCTTGGATTCTGCGGAGAACAAATTGGCTGAGAATCGGATGACAAATGTCTTTGAAGACGCCACGTTGGTGAACGGAATTCGCGTGGCTTCCGTTTCCATGAATGGGGCTAAGATCGAGGCAATTCGCGCTATGGGCGACAAGGTGCGGGACAATCAGCCCAATGCGGTCTGTGTGTTTACAACTGTAAATGCGGGCAAGGGGTCTCTTTTGGTGGTCTGTGGCAAAGAAGCTGTGGCCCGGGGAGCCAATGCTGGCAAGATCGTAAAAGATTTGGCGGCTCTATGTGGCGGCAGCGGTGGCGGGCGTCCGGACAATGCTATGGGAGGTACCAGCGAAATTTTCCGTATTGACGAGGCAATTGCCCAGTTGCCATCTATTGTGGGGAAATACCTAAAATAAACTACATGGCAAATCAAAAGGAAAGGAGGGAATCCTATGGAAGACTGCCTCTTTTGCAAAATTATCGCGGGGGAGATCCCCAGTCGTAAGGTGTATGAGGATGACAAGGTCTATGCTTTTTATGACATTGATCCTCAGGCTCCTACACATTTTCTGGTGATCCCCAAACAGCACATCACTGGCGCTAACAAAATTGATGGAACGAACAGTGCCTTGGTGGGACATATCTTTCAGGTAATCGCGCAGTTGACTCAGGAGTTGGGCTGCGGTGATGATTATCGGGTAGTCACCAACTGTGGCCCGAAGGCGGGACAGTCGGTGAACCATCTGCACTTCCATGTCTTGGCAGGTCGGGAGCTGGGTTGGCCTCCAGGCTGATGAAAAAATTCAATGGATAAAAAGAGAGTGAGTGGATGTCCCATTCACTCTCTTTTTGTGAAATACGATGCTCGGGGGACTTGCGAGATTGACCGCCGTTTTAGATGTGGGACTCTTGATTCTATCCAATCTTGAAGGCACAAAAAGAGCAAAAGAGTTGAATTTTTGTGTAAGATTTGTTAAGCTAGTTATACAAACTTGACAAGCTGAAGAACTGCGGAGGAAACACCATGCAGCCAAAATTGAAGGGAATCCAGTATCTAACCATTGCGAGCATGCTGTTTGGTCTGTTCTTTGGGGCGGGAAATTTAATTTTTCCCGTCCAAATGGGGCAGCAGGCTGGACGGGAGATTTGGCCGGCAGTGGGAGGCTTTTTGGTAACGGGGGTAGGTTTACCCCTGCTGGGCGTTATCGCTTTGGGATTGAGCCGATGCAACGGTTTGGCACAGTTGAGCAGTCGGGTAGGTAGGCGCTATAGCCTTTTTTTTACCTGCGCTCTTTACTTAACAATTGGGCCCTTCTTTGCCATTCCCCGTTGTGCCACCGTTCCTTTTGAGGTGGGGATGATCCCGCTTCTTTCGCAAGGCGGAGAGCACAATCTAGCTCTGGTGATTTTTTCTTTGGCCTTTTTCCTGGCAGTTTTATGGTTTTCTTTGCGCCCCGGCAAGATCCTCACTTGGGTAGGGAAGGTTCTCAACCCCCTATTCCTACTATTTTTAGGGGCCCTGATGGTGACCGCGCTACTTCATCCATTGGGGAATATCCAACAGATAGAGCCGGTGGAGGCTTATGCAGATAGCGCATTCTTCAAAGGCTTTTTAGAGGGATATAATACCATGGACGCCTTAGCAGGCTTGGCCTTTGGCATTGTTGTGGTCAATGTGATCCGGGGACTAGGCGTTCAAGAGCCGGGGGAAATTGCTCGAAGCACTGTAAAAGCTGGCTTGCTCAGTAGTGTCATTATGGCCGCAATCTATATAGCTGTTACGGCGGCAGGCGCCCAAAGCCGGGGAAGCTACCCATTGAACACCAATGGGGGAGAGACGTTATTGCTGATTGCGAACCACTATTTTGGGTCTGCGGGTGGAGCTATTTTGGCGGGGACGGTTACCTTTGCTTGCCTGAAGACAGCGGTGGGGTTGATTACCAGCTGTGGGACCACTTTTCATGAGCTGTTTCCCAGTCGGGTTGGCTATCGAGGCTGGGCAGTACTGTTTTGTCTCATTTCTTTTCTGGTGGCGACTTTGGGTTTGGAGGCAATTGTGGCCTATTCTCTGCCAGTGCTCATGTTCCTCTATCCATTAGCCATTACGTTGATTCTTTTGACTCTATTTGGGCGTTTCTTTGGGAATGATCCTCGAGTTTATACTTGGGTCACATTTTTCACACTGGCGGCCGCCCTGTTTGATTTTGTAAAATCGCTTCCCGCCTCATTGCGGAGTTTTTTGCACTTGGATGGTCTGGTGGAACTTGCAAACAAATACCTGCCTTTCTTTTCCTTGGGGCTGGGGTGGTTGATACCGGCGGCAATCGGTCTAGTGATCGGAGTAGTTATTCATCTTTCTCTTCCTGCGCGGCAGTCAGGCGAAGGGATCTAGGAAGAAGTTTTCCCCTGAGAGCGATAGAGACACATCCGGCAGAATTGACGAGGCGGGCAGTTCGTGGTAGTATAAAAACGTTGTAAAAGTTATATTTTAAAAGAAAAGTCTGGAAATAGAGAAAAGCTTTTCCGTTGATAAGCGTTGGAGCGTTCGGGGACACTATCTTTGGGAGTTTTCCCCTGGAGGTGTTTTTATGGACGACCGCCTTTTAAACGCTTATGACCTTTTTTTGCAGACGGGTAAAGTCGAGGACTATTTGCAGTACGTACAGGTGCAGCAGCTTCAGAAGGGATATAATCCCCTTTCGCCGCAGCCCAAAGGAGGACAGAGTGCATATCGCAACCGATGGGATCGTCCTGCGGGAACGGGCGGTTGATGAATTTGACAGTGTCTTGACCTTGCTCACCCAAGAGCGAGGCGTGATATCAGCGTATGCACGGGGAGCTCGAAAGCCCCGCTCGGCCATCCGGGTTTCAGCGGAGCTTTTGAGTTACTCCCATTTTGTGCTGTTCGCAAACCGGGATCGCTACCAAGTGGATAAGGCCGATTTAAACCGCTTGTTTATGGGGATCCGTGGAGATGTGGTACGGTTATCTTTGGCAGCCTATTTTTGCCAGATTACCAGCGAAATCGCACCACACGAGGAAGAAGCCGGTCCTTATCTGAAACTATTGCTAAACACGTTGTATCTGCTGGATACAGGTAAGCGAAGAGAGGATTTTTTAAAGCCGGTATATGAATTGCGGCTGTTGACCATGGCGGGCTATATGCCGGATTTGGTGGCGTGTAGTCAATGTGGGGCCTATGAGGCTCAGTCCATTTACTTTCTGCCGCAGTCCTCCTGCTTGCTATGTGGGGATTGCTTGGAACAGGAGAAATTGCGGGAGCCTGTAGAACGTCTCACTCCCGGAATACTGGCGGCTATGCGACACATTCTCTATTCTGCGCCAGAAAAGTTATTTCAGTTTTCCCTTCCAGAGGCGGGATTGCAGGCCTTGGAAGGGGTGATCCAGAGGTATTTGCTGCTGCAACTGGACAAACGGTTTGATACATTGGATTTTTATCTCACCATGAAGGGACATACGAATGGATAAATATTGCAAAGCATTGGAACTTGATAAAGTACTTGCTCGTTTGGCGCAGCTCTGCAGCTGTGCAGATAGTAAGGCGATGGCGACTTCCCTGGAGCCAGAACGAGATCCAAGGGATGTACGGCAGCTCATGCGTTATACCGTGGATGCCAATACCTTGACAAATCGTTATTCCACGCCCTCGCTCGGCGGTATCGAAAATTGCGAAGCCACTTTAAAACGGGCAGAGGTAGGGGCTCGTCTTACACCTCGAGAACTATTGGGTGTGGCAAAGGTATTAAATGCTTTTTCCACAATTGATCGCTGGCGGGGGCAGCTGGAGGGGGAACCCACCAGCCTGGAGCCGTTACTGGAATCCGTTGTGCCGTTAACCACTTTGGCGCGAAGCATTCAAATAGCGATCCTTCCTGAAGAGGAAATCTCCGACCAGGCCAGCCCTGAGTTGGCGGAGATTCGCCGGAAAATTCGACAGGCGGGAGCCAAGGCGCGAGAGATTTTGGAGCGGATGGTCCGATCCGAAACCTATCAAAAATATCTGCAGGAAAATATTATCACCCAGAGGGACGGACGATTTGTAGTACCAGTCAAGATTGAGCACCGCAATGAGATCAAAGGACTGATCCACGATACCTCTGGTTCTGGTGCTACGGTCTTTATTGAACCGATGGGTGTGGTGGAGGCCAACAACGAAATCCGCGTGCTTCAGGGACAGGAGGCAGCGGAGATTGACCGGATCCTCTATGCGCTTTCCTCTCAGGTGGGGGACTGTGCGCCATCCATCCGGGGCAGCTATGAGGCGATTGTAGAGTTGGATCTCTATTTTGCCAAGAGCCGTTTGGCGGATGAGATGCGCGCCAGTGTTCCCGCAATTGTAGAGGACGGCCGGGTGTTCTTGAAGCGTGCCCGCCATCCCTTAATTGATCCCAAGAAGGTGGTGCCTATCGATCTGAAGTTGGGTGAGGAGTTTGACACATTAGTGATCACCGGACCCAACACAGGCGGCAAGACCGTGGCTTTAAAAACTCTGGGATTGCTGGTGCTGATGGCCCAGTGTGGATTGATGTTGCCTGTGGCAGATGGCAGTACCATACCGGTCTTCCAAAAGGTGTTGGTGGACATTGGGGATGAACAGAGCATTGAACAAAGTCTGTCGACCTTTTCCGCCCATATGACGAACACTGTCCAAATCCTTAGAGAAGCGGATGACCACTCTCTGGTGCTATTAGATGAGTTGGGAGCGGGTACCGATCCCGTGGAGGGCGCCGCATTGGCTGTGGCCATCATTGAACAACTCCGAAGCCAGAGGGCCTATGTGGCCGCGACCACCCACTATGCGGAGATCAAAATGTATGCCCTAAATACCCCAGGGGTAGAAAATGCTTCCTGTGAATTTGATGTACAGACTTTGCGCCCTACCTATCGGTTATTGATTGGTGTACCAGGGCGTTCCAATGCCTTTGCCATTAGCGAAAGGCTGGGATTGCCATCCCAGGTGATTGAAAATGCCCGCCAGCACCTCTCAGGAGAGAATGCCAGGTTTGAGGACGTTGTGGCCCAGCTGGAATCCACACGCCAGGAACTGGAGAGGGAGCGGGCAACTGCACAAAGCCAGCGTCTGGAGGCACAAAGGGTCAGTCAAGAGGCCCAGGCATTGCTCCAGCGCACGGAAGCTGAACGGGAGCGGGAGCTGGAACGTGCTAGAGTACAGGCGCGGAGTATTGTGGAGCGGGCTACCGCGCAGTCGGAACGCCTGATGGAAGAGTTGGACGATCTGCGCAAACAAAAGGAGAGCGCGGATTTCGCCCAGAAGGCGGCCGAGGCACGGGTATCTTTTAAGGCGAATTTGCGCAAGCTCCAAGATCTGGCCGATCCAGTGACCCGGAAAAATCCCGGGAACTATCAACCCCAACGTCCATTAAAACGAGGAGATTCTGTGCTGCTGACCGAGTTGAATCGGGAAGGTACCGTTCTCTCAGCGCCGGATGGTCAGGGATATGTGACCGTTCAAGCGGGGATATTGAAGACAAAGGTGCATCAGTCAGAGTTACGTCTTTTGGACAATCATAAAAAACGTGTGACTATGCAGGGCAGTGGAATTAGCACGCGGGGAGTGGCTTCAAAAGCCTCCCGAGAGGTGAAAACCGAGTTGGACCTGCGTGGGATGACCAGCGATGAGGCCCTATTGGAGTTGGATCGGTTTATCGACCGGTGTGTGCTCAGTGGAATTCCCACCGCTACCATTATTCATGGAAAGGGGACAGGGGCTCTGCGAGCTGCCGTACAGCAGCGCCTTAAAGGCCATCGAAATGTGAAATCTTTCCGTCTGGGGGCCTATGGGGAAGGTGAATCTGGAGTTACTGTCGTAGAGTTCAAGTAAAATGACTTTACACATTCCCATTTTTATGCTATAATAAATATTCCAGGTTACACATTTAGCCAATGTGATTGAGATAGATTGTGAGGGATGATATTGGAAAAAAAGACGACAAAATCGGGATCCCTGACGTTCAAGGGTCGGCCGCTGGTGCGCAGCGGGAATACCATTTATTACGGAGATCCTGGGGATCCCTATGTGGCAATGCTACAAATCCTATCGGATGAACCATTTCAAGATACTCGTCTGCCGAATCGGATTTCGGTTCAAATCTGGTCCACTGATGAGACGTTGCGTCCTCGGGAGCGAGTGGTGAAGAAGACAGAGAAAAATACCCTCTATGATGCACTGAATATCGCCTCCATCTGGCTAGAGCGTCAACTTTCTGAAAAGGCGTAATCAAGTGGATATTACTTTCAGGAGCCGTGGAATTTTTCCAATTTGGGGAAATTCCACGGCTCCTGTGGACAAAAAAGGGTAAAGGCCGGGCAGATACTGCCCGGCCTTTACCCTAGGGATTGTCGATAAATTTTATTGTGCCTCCATTATATAGAAAAGCTCCCAAAATGTCCCGCGAAATTTGTCGAATAAAAAATTATGGATGAATTTCTTTCAAAATTGCCTTTGGGAAGGAAGAGGGAAGGGATTGTATGGGCGGTTCGACACTGCCTTCCTGAATAGTGACCCCCTCCATCTCTGTCATGTGCTTCCAAAATCTCTTGGGGCAGTGCGTCTGGCGGCATTTAGGATTGTACCGGCCTTCGATGCTGATGGTATTGTAATAGCGCTGCCACAAACTCCGGAAGAGATATTCTTCTTCTCCGGGCTGGTTCAATTCCAGACCATCCACAGTCTGAATTGTCCACTGATAGGGTTGATAGAATAGCCCCTGCCTGTGTGTCTCATCATAAATCAGAAACCTTTCCTCCGGAAAGCGGTCAGCAAAGTGCCGAGCCAATTGTTGGAGTACCAGACACTTAGGGGAAATTACTGATACAAGACTACCTTTATAATCAGAGAATCGGAGCAATTCCATATAAAGATGTGCTTCATTGCGTTGAGATCGTACCATTCGAAACACCTGGTCCACGGCGGGTTCGGCAAACATAGAGGTCACCTGGGCTCCATATTGATAGGCCAGGCGGATGAATTGATAGAGGGATCGTTCCCGGCCAGCGCTGCAGGAGGCCCACCCCGCGGAAACCCAGCCCGCAGTCTCACGGCTGATATGAACAAGAGATTTCCATACTCGCTTGGCTTGGGCCAAATCCGTATGGATTTGGTGGCAGGGATAGAAGGTAGGCTCTCCCTCCGGCAGGATGTCCACCGGCTCTTCCTTACGCATATAGCTTTCAAAGACACAACAGAGGAGGCCCCCAAAACTGCCATCGAAGGTATAGGCTAGAGCTGTCCGGTCAGACATTGAATCACATCCTCCTTTTGTGGCGGCCGGTCAAAGAGGGAAAGCTGCTCTGGGGCACCCTGTGGCAACGTTGCGCGCTCCAGATCCTGTTGGGAGACCAACGCCCGCAACACGGCAGTTGGCGTGACAGAAACTCCCTCCATGAGCTTCCCATTACAAAGCAGGAAGAATTGTGCCCGTTTCAGTACCACACCAATTTTTTTCAGCCCTTCGAACCCCAAAGGCCCCGCTCTTCGAGCGGATAAAATCCTTTTGGCGCTTTTCACACCAATTCCTGGCACTCGCAACAGGATTTCATAGGGGGCACTGTTTACCTCTACAGGAAACTGATCGATGTGTTGAACGGCCCAGTTGCACTTGGGATCCAAAAGAGGATGGAAATTTTGGTGCGCTTCGTCCAACAGTTCTTCCGCTTGAAATCCATAAAATCGCAACAGCCAGTCGGCTTGATATAGACGGTGTTCCCGTAACAAAGGAGGCTTTGTGTCCAGGGTAGGAAGGAGGCTGTCGGCCTGTACAGGCATATAGGCGGAATAAAATACCCGTTTTAACCGATATTTCTGATACATTGCCTGGGTCAGACGAAGAATTTGAAGATCGGTATCCGGTGTGGCGCCGATAATCATTTGTGTGCTTTGGCCAGCAGGAGCAAATTTGGGGGCGTGATGATAACGGACCAGTTCGGAGGTATTCTCTTGGATCCCATCCCGGATAAATCCCATGGGTTTCAGGATATCCTCCTTGCGCTTTTCTGGACAGAGCAGATGTAGGCTTTTCTGGCTGGGAAGTTCGATGTTGACGCTCATTCGATCACAGAGGGTACCCAGACGATATAGTAAAAGCGGATCCGCTCCTGGGATCGCTTTGGCGTGGATGTAGCCATTGAACCGATATTCCCCTCGCAAAAGGGCCAGCACCTCGATCATCCGTTCGCAGGTATAGTCAGGATTTTTCAGAACCGCGGAGGATAGAAATAGCCCTTCGATATAGTTGCGCCGATAGAATTGAATGGTCAGTTCGGCCAATTCCCGAGGAGAAAAAGCTGCCCGGCGGCAGTCGTTGGAGCGGCGATTGACACAATATTTGCAGTCGTAGATACAACTGTTGGTCATCAACACTTTTAACAGGGAGATGCAACGTCCATCAGCGGAAAAACTGTGGCAGATCCCGGCGGCGGCGCAGTTCCCGATGCCGCCCTTTCGACCGCTCCGACTTACGCCGGAAGAGGTGCAGGCCGCATCATATTTGGCCGCATCGGCCAAGATTGTGAGTTTTTCAAGAAGATCCATAGATTTTTCCTCCAAGAAAAGAACATATGTTCTTTTCTTATTTTACTGATTTCCCCTCAGGAAGTCAAGGGAAACTTTTGGAGGTTCGGTTCCTTTACAATTCCTATTTTCCGCGTTAAAATAAGTTTGGAAATTGACCGGAAGTGTTGCCGGATCTTTTGATAGGGGGATCATCAAAATGAGACACTATCCAATGCAGGAGGAGCAGTTTTTCTCGGATCTCAGGGGCCTTTTGCGTATTAGAAGTATCAGCAGAACGGAACCAATCACACCGCAGGCCCCTTTGGGCCAAGGCGTCTATGACGCGTTGGAGTATATGTTGGCGCTGGGCAGGTCATTTGGATTTCGCACCAAGAATTTGGACGGTTATGCTGGCTGGATCGAGATGGGGGACGGGGAACAGATGGTGGGGATTGTAGCCCATCTGGATACTGTTCCAGTGGAGGAAGAGGGATGGATTGCCCCACCTTTTGATGGCACCATCCTTGATGGGAAACTCTATGGACGCGGCACGGGGGATGATAAAGGGCCTGCAATGTTGGCTCTCTATGCGATGAAAGCGGTGGCGGATTCCGGTATCCGGTTGAAAAAGCGTGTGCGCTTGATTTTAGGTTGCGATGAGGAACAGGGAGATTGGCAATGTATGCGCCGTTATCGCCAGACAGAGGAGCTGCCGGAGTGCGCTTTTACCCCTGACTCAGAATATCCGGTCACCTATGCAGAAAAGGGTATTTTACATGTGCGTATCCACCGGCGCCTGGATGATTCTGTTCCAGAGCTACAATTGACCTGTCGAAACGCTTACAATGTGGTGCCTGCCTATGCAACCGCCTCATTTGGTGGCAAACAATATGAGGCGGTGGGAAAGCCCGCCCATGCAATGGCGCCAGAAAAGGGGATCAATGCGTTACGGAATCTCTGTTATCAATTGCAGAATGCGGGGATTGAGCACCCCTTCCTGCAGTTGGTGGAGAAGATGACACCGGATAAACTTGACATTGACTTTTTTGATGAGCCCTCTGGGAATCTGACCATCAACCCCTCCATTGCCAAGGTGGATGGGAAAATGGCGGAGTTGAAATGTGATTTGAGGGTTCCTGTGACCTTTACCGATACACAGGTTGTGAAAGCAATGGCCCAAGCAGTGGCTCCCTTAGGTTTTTCAGTGGAAGAGGAGTCGTTCCAAAAACCACTCTATGTCCCAAAGGAGTCTCCCTTGGTTCAGACGTTACAACAGGTTTACCGGGATTGTACTGGACGAGAGGAGGAGCCGGCTTCCAGCGGCGGTGGAACCTATGCCCGTGCCTTTGCAAATACGGTGGCCTTCGGTTCGGCCTTCCGTGGGGAAGAGGAATGTTTCCACCAGACCAATGAATATGCAGTTGTGGACTCGATGCGTCAAAGCTATCAAATTATGGCAAATGCCATTGCTGCTTTAGCTGGCGGAGAGGCGGCATTTTGATCACAATGCCTCAAAGGGCGAACAAATAGAGAGTAAAAATGCGTCCAATATCCAGGACGCATTTTTACTCTCTATTCCTTATGAAAAGGGGAGAAAAGGGAGAGCTGAGAGGATTTTACCGATGGCATCTGTCGAATTGTAATCTTTTCCGTCCCCTGAAGATCCCGGCATAGGGCTGGGGTGTAGGAACAAAAAGACGAAAATTTCCTTACGGCCCTGGAGGGATTTTGAACCGCATAGCAATAGGCACATCCCCCGGGGCAGGTGTTGTAGGTTCCTACATCTACACTTTCGATACAGCCGCAGTCCGGACGTTGTCCAGGATCTTTCTTTGCCCGGATAGGACAGCCCAGCAATCTCTCGATCATCTGCTGGTCGATACAGGCGCCGTGCCTAATTCCAAAAGCGGAGAGATCCAGAGATTCAGCACAGGTGGACAGTTCTATGCTGCCCTGTACAATATGGGAAATTCCCTCTGCCAGATGTAGGATTTCCGGCTGCAGAGGAGTAGAAAACCGGCCATGGAGGTGCGAATAGGGATCGACAAAGCTGATCACGCAGTGTCGGGTATATCCATTCAATTGGTGATATAGGGTAGCAAACTGTTCCAAATGCCAAGTGGTTGTATAGGTCAGATCGAGGATAATGGGATCGTATCGCCAGACAACCCGCTGGGGGCCGATGAGGCGGCTCAAAGATCGGAATACGTCCACTAAAAGATTTTTTTGAGAAAAATGAGGCTCTAAAGTGGGACCATAGGGGGTGAGTGTGAACTGGATATAGAAGGGATAGCCCATCTGTTCCAATTGCAAAAGATAGGGGAGCATGGGAGCGGGATTTTTGCTCCAAAAGACCATGCAGTCCACTTTTTCTGGTACCAACTCCACCCTGCTTAACTGATCTGGATTTCTGGGGTTTTCCACCAGCAAGAATCCCTCCTGGAGGCGATTCCAAAACCAGTCAAAGTAGAAGGCGGGGATATCCGTTCTTCGGCTGACGCTAAGAATCAATGCAATCACCTCCATGGAAAGCAGGATAACACATTTTTTGCGGCTCTGCAAACCTTTTTAAAGAGATGCACGTTTTTCCAACCAAAACATAGAGTATAGCAGTATCTTTAGGAAGGAGCTTGCAGATGGAATCCCAAGATCTCCAAAAGAATCTCACAAATTCTGAAAATATCACGCCCTCCCAGTCCCAGCCAACCGTTGATCCCAGCTCGGCAGGGACTCCTACCATGTCGCTGCCCCCTCTGGTAGGGGCGCCTGCTACGGGACCGGCGGGAATTCCTACAACTCCGCTTCCACCGATCATTGGAAATCCCAGTACAGATCCCGATGAAGTTCTTCCCATGCCGCCAGTTGCAAGCAGGCCCCCTGTGCGTCCTATTCCAAGGCCTCCTGTGTCTATACCGCGTCCGCCCATCCAGGTGCCGTCGACTCCAAGTATCCGTCCCAATGGAGAAGCTGAAATCCGTTTCCTGCATGCGGCGCCCAACTATACTGCCTTACGAATTTCCGTAGATGCCCGGGTGTTTACAGGACGTCTCTCCTATCGCCGCGCTACAGATTATGAAGATGTGGCCGCTGGAACCCGTACGGTGACGATCACTGGAGCCACTTATCCTCGCCGGATCTACTATCGCGCTCAAATTCCTTTCCGCGCTGGGGAAGTATTGACATTAGCCATTATCCAAACGGCTTCGGGACTTGACCTAGTGCGAGTAGCCGACAGCGCTTGTGCGGGGGCCTCTCGTGGAAGGGCTTGTATTCGAGCGGTAAATCTGGTAAATGGAAGCGGCGGGCTAGATGTCAACCAATTTACGCAAAATACAATCTTTTCGGATGTACAATTTCGAGAAATCACCAGCTATCGGCGCGCTGCAGAGGGGGACTACTCCTTCTACATAAGCCCCACTGGAACCGGCTCCGGGGATGCGCTCACCAGCTTTTTCGCAGAGATCGATGCAGGGACACCCTATACTTTCTATATTTTAGGATCTTGGGGAAGCCATCCAAACCTGCGGGTGAAAGTTTTAGAGGATCTGTAATAGGTGGTTCCGCCTGTTTTCCCTGCAGTGCATGTAAAATATTCTGTGTACTGCAGGGAAAACAGATGCGGCCCCCTTGTCAACTAAGAAAAAATTTGATATGATAGAGGACGCATAGAGCAGAGTAGAAACCAATGCGTAAAGTGCCACTCAGACGGGGAGTTGCTGGGCGGACGAAAAGGATTCCTTGCGGTATTGGTTTCGCATCCCGCTGCTGCATCCAAAGGGTTCTCTCTTTTCATGCGGCAAGAATGTTGCATGAAAGGAGGTTTTTTTATTGCAAAACGTTTTTTCTAACCTGTTTAGAGAGATCATAGAATTGCCGATTTTGGTGACAAATTCCGCCAAGGAGTTTCGAAATACCCGCTCTCTCACAGGCGGGGCAATGTTGTCGGCAGTCAGTGTTATCCTCAATCAGTTCACACTGTTCATCAGCCAGCTTCTGCGGATCAGTTTTACATTTTTGGCGGTAGGTACATCGGCTATGCTCTTTGGTCCTGTACTCACAGGCGCTTTAGGAGCGATTACAGATGTGCTCAAGTATATTGTCCGCAATGATGGCGGCGCCTTTTTCTTGGGGTTTACCTTTAACGAGTTTTTGAGAGGATTTCTCTATGGCTTGTTCTTTTATCGCAAGCGGATTACCCCTGCACGGGTTTTTGCGGCACAGTTGACTGTAATTTTAGTGATCAATCTGCTGCTGAACCCGCTATGGCTTTCAATCCTCTACAGGGACGCTTTTGGTGCCTTGGTGATGATGCGTTTGGCCAAAAACGCGGTAATGTTCCCCATTGATTCCCTGATGCTCTACTTTGTGCTGAAAAAGATTGCTGTGCTGCGGCCTATGCGTTTGGTGTAAGCAAAAATCTGAATGGAAAATTCCACCGGCCATTGCTTGAGGCAAAGGCCGGTGGAATTTTTGTAGGGCTCTACAGGAAACCAACGCCTGGATTCTCAAATAAAGGGATGCTTTTCATTTTTTTCAAATCATGATATGATGGAGATAATACCTCAAAAGGCGGGAAGATGCGATGGAACAAACAGAGCTTTTAAACCTTTCTGTGGAATTGGGCTGTTCGCTGCTGAAGAGTGGGGCGGAGACCTATCGGGTGGAGGAGTCGGTGATGCGATTTGCCACTGCTTGTAGAAAGGATACGCCAAGCGTCTTTGCGGTTCCCACCTGTATCATTGTCTCCCTCACCGATGAAGAGGGGAAAACTGTCACCCAAAGCCGCCGTTTACACAATCGCACAGTTGACCTGGATCGGATAGACCAACTGAACAATTTTTGTCGTAAGGTGTGTACAGGCCCAATCAGTGCACAAGAAGCATGGAGTGAGTTGACAGCCATTCAAGAGCGCCGCCCCTACTCCATGCCCATGAAGGTGTTGGGTTTTATGCTCATCTCCTTTTCTTTCACCCTTTTCTTTGGGGGTACATTAAGGGATGCCTTATTCTCTTTGATCATGGGAGCGGCGGCGGAGCTGGCAGTTTATGCGATGGAACACTGGGGGGCAAACGGGGTTTTAGTCAATCTGGTGGCCAGCGGTTTGGCCGCGGGTTTGGCAGCTCTCGCCGTGGATCTGGGAATCGCGAACAATGTGGATAAAATGGTAATTGGGACATTTATGGCACTTGTGCCTGGAGTAGCGCTTACCAATGCCATGCGGGATATTATGGCTGGGGATTATTTGGCAGGCCAGACGCGCCTTACAGAGGCGTTATTGACCGCTGCTGCGTTGGCTTTGGGAGCTGGAGCAGCATTATCCATAGCGCGACTATTTTGAGGGGGGAACAACATGACAGTTACAGAGTTTGGGTTGCCCTGCCTCTACTCATTTATTGGGTGTATTGGGTTTTGCTTGACATTCCATATCCGTCCGCGCAAGGGGATGATGTTGATAGCTAGCCTGGGAGGCGCCATCGCTTGGGGAACATATCTATTGAGTAGCCCCCTGCAGCATGACATTGTCCAATATTTTGTGGCCGCTCTGGCTGTTACCGCTTATTCTGAAGGAATGGCCCGACTATTTAAATCCCCGGCGACCAGCTACCTGGTGGTGGGTTTGATCCCCTTGGTGCCCGGCGGAGGGATCTATTACACCATGGAATATGGGATCAATGGGGACACGATGCAATTTTTGGAAACAGGCATGCATACTTTGGGAATTGCAGGGGCTCTGGCCATTGGGGTGCTGATGGTCTCCGGCGTGGTGCGGATTGTCAGGATACATTCCTATCGCTGATCTCCATTCTAGGGAAACAAGGGCAATCCATATCAAAATCCCAACGGTAAGACACTTTTTTCTCCTGTCCCACATAGATTGAGAACAGAATCGGGAGAGGGGGAAGGGGCTTGCGCCAAGCGGCGGTACTTTCCAGAAGACAGCGGAAAAAACGCCGTCGCCTGGGATGGAAGCTATTAATTTTGGGTGTACTCTGTTTGGTAGCGGCCGTGCAGATTGACGCCAGACTGCGCCCATTGATGACTACAGCATTTACCTATCAAGCGCAACTTCATGCCACACGCGCAATCAACAATGCGGTATTGGAGGTCATTGATGAGGAGGACCTCCGATATGAATCCATCATCCATACCCAAACCAATGATGTTGGACGCGTCACTTTTTTGGAGACGGATATGGTGGCGATGAATCGCCTAAAGAGTGAAATTTCGAATGCGGTTTCCGATCGACTGGTGCGAGTGGCGCAGGAGGAGATTGAACTGCCTATGGGTACCCTCTTGGGGGGGAATTTCCTATCGGGGCGAGGGCCGGAGATTGGGTTTCGATTGATCCCTGCTGGGTATGTGGTAACCGATTTTTACAATGAATTTCAGGAAGCAGGAATCAACCAGACACTGCACCAGGTGGTGATCACCATCCAAGTGCCGGTGAATGCGATGCTGCCCCTCTATAATGTAACTACAGAGATCTCCACCAGTGTCTGCGTTGCGGAGAGCATCATTGTTGGAGAGGTCCCACAGAGCTTTACAGAAATTAACGGGGACAATCGGGGTCTATTGGATCAAGTAAATGACTATGCCGCCGCTGCGGGGTGATCTATTCATTTTTTGATGGATCTGTGCTACAATAGGGTTGCAATTGTCAATGAAACATACACTCCCAAAATGCCAGGAGGAAAATAATATGGATGAAAAAACGGCCCGACATCGGATCGAGGAACTGAGAAAACTATTGGAAAGATATAACCACGCATATTATGTATTGGATAATCCTTTGGTGAGTGACTATGAATTCGATCGTCTGATGCATGAGCTGATTGATCTGGAAGAACTGTTTCCTCAGTTACAAAGTGACACTTCGCCCTCTAGAAGAGTGGGAGGGGCGGCTGCCAATACCTTTGCACCGGTGCATCACGAGGTGCAGATGGGATCCCTGCAGGACGTGTTTTCTACAGATGAACTGCGCGCATTCGACCGCCGGGTGCGAGAGGTAATACCTCATCCAGTTTATATTGTGGAACCAAAAATCGATGGCCTTTCAGTGGCGCTGGAGTATCGTGATGGGCAGTTTTTCCAGGGGTCTACCCGGGGTGATGGGGTAACAGGAGAGGATGTGAGCGAGAACCTAAAAACCGTACGTTCGATCCCACTCACCATCTCCCAGCCGTTGCCTCTTTTGGAGGTGCGGGGAGAGGTCTACATGCCCCGGCAAAGCTTTGAACGGGTGATCGCCCGTCAATTGGAAAATGAGGAAGAACCCTTCAAAAACCCCCGAAATGCAGCAGCGGGTTCCCTGCGGCAGAAGGATAGCCGAATTACTGCTCAGAGGGGGCTGGATATCTTTGTATTCCAGGTCCAGCGAATTCAGGGCAGGGAACTCTCCAGCCACCGTGAGTCGTTGGACTATCTAAAAGAGTTGGGATTTAAAGTGATCCCTTCCTATCAAGCCTTTGAACAGATTGAGGAAGCGATCCAAGAGGTAGAGCGAATCGGCTCCAATCGCTACCACTATCCCTTTGACATCGATGGCGCGGTCATCAAAGTGGACGAGTTCTCTCAGAGAGAACAATTGGGAGCCACCGCAAAATTTCCCAAATGGGCAGTGGCTTTCAAATATCCTCCCGAGGAAAAAGAGACCACATTGCAGCAGATTGAAATCAAAGTGGGCCGGACAGGCGCCTTGACCCCGACTGCTGTATTCGATCCGATTACGTTGGCGGGCACAACGGTCAGCCGTGCCGTATTGCACAACCAAGACTTTATCAATGAGAAGGGGATCTCTTTAGGGGATACCATTATCGTGCGGAAAGCGGGAGACATCATCCCTGAGGTGGTGTCTGTGGCCAAGCATCAACCGGGAGCCCCTATCTATCAGATTCCCAATATCTGCCCCTCCTGTGGAAGTGTGGCGCAGCGGGAGGAGGGAGAGGCGGTACTCCGGTGTGTCAACCTCTCCTGTCCCGCCCAAGTGGCTCGGAACCTGATTCACTTTGCAAGTCGGGACGCTATGGACATCGATGGATTGGGCCCTGCCTTGATCCACCAACTGTTGCAGGCGCAGTTGGTACACTCCACAGCGGACCTCTATGAGCTGCGTATGGAACAGCTGGTAGAATTGGAGCGGATGGGGAAAAAGAGCGCAGAAAATTTGGTAAAGTCCGTGGAGGACTCCAAAGGCCGCGGACTGGAGCGGTTGCTTTTCGCCTTGGGAATCCGCGGAGTTGGCCAGCGCTCCGCGCAGCTTTTGGCACGTCACTTTGAGACGATGGACAATGTGATGTCCGCCGGATTGGAAGAGGTATGTTCCATCGATGGATTTGGGGAAATTTTAGCTCAGAGTGTATTAGATTTCTTTGCCTTAGAGCAAAATCGGGCGCTCATCGGCCGTCTGCGGGATCTGGGGTTGCGGATGACCTGTGAGGAGATGCCGTCGGAGACTGGCACTTTGGAGGGAAAAACATTTGTGCTCACTGGGAGCTTGCCAAATTTGACCCGTTCTCAAGCCAAACAGCGGATTGAGGAGGCCGGCGGGCGAGTGAGTTCCAGCGTTTCCAAAAAGACCGACTACGTGGTGGCGGGAGAGGAAGCTGGCAGCAAGCTGACAAAGGCCAATGAACTGGGAATCCCTGTATTGGATGAAGCTGGACTACTGTCTCTTTTAAGATAAATGAAATTTTACGGCCTTTAGAGAGGTGAAAAGACCTTCTAAAGGCCGCATGTTTTTGGCCATTTTGCCAAAACTACCGGTATCCTGAAAAGAAAGGACACTGGGATATGTGTTGTTGGGAAAGTATCGGCCTGAGCAGACCGGCAAGGAGCCAGAAAAACTCCCAAAAGCGCCATCTTCCCCCTCGGAGAAGGGAGAGGGATCCATGGATTTTACAAAAAGATCCAGTAAAAAATAGGAATTTTTTCCTCGAACTATGGCCTCTTGACCCGGAGTGTGATATACTTAAGAATCATGAAATGATAAAGGAGATGTCCCATGAACAGTTCCTTTCAAAGAGAACGAATTGGAGACGGAATCTATTTCAATAGCGTCACCGATTCCAAATTTAAACACAACCGTTTGACGGCACATCTATTGCTACCACTCAAACAGGAGACTGCCGCAGAAAATGCGCTGCTTCCATTTTTGTTGCGAAAAGGATGTCGAAAGCTTCCGGACTTTACACAGTTGAATAGACGCCTCTGCTCTCTGTATGGGGCCTCTCTCTCGGGAGATGTAAGTCGTTTTGGCGCTTACCAATCTCTGGAGTTATCAATCTATGGCATTGACGACCGTTTTACCCTGGACAGTGCCCGGATGGCGGAGGACTGCGCCCAACTATTGGTAGACGTCCTATTGGATCCTAATCTACCAAATGGGGCATTTGATTCCCAGGAAGTGGTGTTAGAGCGTCAGCAGCTGTGCGATACCATCGAGAGCCTGATCAATGATAAGCGCGCTTATGCTTTGAACCGCTGCCGGGAGATTATGTGTAAAGGAGAACCGCTTTCTATTGAAAAATACGGGTCTCTGGAGACAGCAAAGCAGATTACGGCGGAATCTGCAACCCAGGCCTGGAAACGGGCGCTAGAAACCGCTCATGTGGAGCTGTTTTTTGTAGGTAGCGGAGATGCTTCCAAGACAAAGGGGCTGTTTACTCAGGCGTTCGGGCAGCTGAAAAGCCGCCGCCCCTATGCGGTGGACAAGTGGGTTTTGGGCTCCGCAGCGTCTCAGGTGCGGGAACAGGTGGATGAGCTGGATGTGGCTCAATCTAAGCTGGTGATGGGTTTTCGGACAGGGAAGCTTCCGGATGCCCAAGCGGTTGCTGCCATGTGGCTGATGACAGCTCTGTTCGGCGGCACTCCCAACTCAAAGTTGTTCCTCAATGTCCGAGAGAAGCTGAGCCTCTGTTATTATTGTGCGGCTAGGTTTGACCGCCTCACCGGCTTGATGTTTGTAGACAGCGGTGTGGAAAAGAAAAATCGCTTGCAGGCCCAGGAGGAGATCCTCCGCCAGTTGGAGGAGATCCGCCAGGGAAACTTTACCCAGGAGGAATTGGACGCAACTCTTTTACAGATCCAAAATTCTCTGCGGTCGGTTTCCGATTCCCTGGGTTCTTTGGAGTCTTGGTATATGACTCAAATTATGGACCAAACTCACCGTTCTCCGGTGCAGGAGTGGGAGTTGCTCTCCCAAATAACCCGGGAAGCACTGATCCAAGCTGCCAAACAGGTGCAATTGGATACCATCTATTTTTTGACGGGAAAGGAGGCGGAGTGAGATGGAAAAAACAGTCATTCGCTCCCAGCGCATAGGAGAGGAGATGGTGCGGATCAAGCACCCCTCCGGATTGACGATGCTGCTCTGCCCCATGAAAGGTTTTTCCACAGCCTATGCCACTTTCACAGCGAAGGTGGGCAGTGTGGATGTGAGCTTCAAAACCCAGGATGATTCAGATTTTGTGGATGTACCGGAGGGCGTTGCCCATTTTTTGGAGCACAAAATGTTTGAAAAACCGGAGGGGGATGCCTTTGCGGCCTATGCAAAGACAGGAGCCTCTGCGAATGCGTTCACTTCTTTTGACAAGACTTCCTATTTGTTCTCCTGTACCGACCACTTTGAGGAGTCGCTGGAGATCCTGTTGGATCTGGCCCGCCGCCCCTATTTTACGCCGGCCTCTGTGGCAAAAGAGCAGGGGATTATTGGCCAGGAGATCCGAATGTATGATGACGATCCCGATTGGCGTGTATTCTTTAATTTGCTAGGGGCGCTCTATCAAAAGCATCCTGTACACATTGATATTGCGGGAACCGTGGAATCGATTTCCCAAATTGATGCGCCGCTGCTCTACCGGTGCCACAGAACTTTCTACAATTTGAACAATATGGTGCTCTGTGTGGCGGGCAATTTCACAATAGAACAGGTGCTTCAGGCAGTGGACAAGGTGGTAAAACCGGATGAAAAACCGGTGGAGATCACTTCTCGCACGGTGGAAGAACCTGAAGAGGTAGCCCAGAAACTGGTGGAACAGCGCCTCTCGGTGGCGACGCCGCTGTTCCAATTTGGGTTTAAGGGCCGCTCGGAAGGCCCCGCTGACAACTTCCGGCATCAGATCTGGGACGAGATGCTCTGTGAATTGATTGCTGGGGAGGCCAGCCCCCTCTACCGCCGGATGTATGATGCGGGGATTATCAATGCCACCTTTGGCAGTGAGGTGATGGTCGGCCGGGATTATTTGTGCACCATCTTCTCTGGGGAAAGCCGTCAACCGGAGCAGGTGGCCCAAGAGATCCAAAGAGAAATAGAGCGTCTGACCCGGGAGGGGATCGATCGGGAGATGTTTGAGCTGGTGCGCCGCGCCACCTATGGGCGGTATATCGGGATTTTTGGCCGCACCGACGCAGTGGCGGGAATTATGTCCTCGGCGTATCTGGCGGGTGTGGAGGACCCCTATTCTATTTTGGATATTGTGGCCGATACAACTTTGGAAGAGTTACAGGAGCGTTTGAAGAACTCCTTTGATACAGAGCGCTGTGCCCTATCAATTGTACGGCCGGTGGAGGGCTGATGGTAGCAAAAAGGTAGGGAAGGAGTTTTATCAATGCATGTGGTACAGACCATTTCTTTTCCAGGACTGGGGATCGCTCCTTTCGAATTGGATAGAGTGGCGTTCACTTTATTTGGCAAACCGATCTACTGGTACGGGATCCTGATTGCAGCTGCCTTTTTAGCGGCCATCTTCTATATCCTAAAACGCTGCAGGCTGTTTGGCTTGGACAGCGACCGGGCGATGGATGTCATTTTTGGTGCAGTAATTTTGGGGATTATTGGTGCCCGCGCCTACTATGTCATCTTTTCTTGGGAAGATTACAAGGATCATCTTCTGGATATTTTCAAAATCTGGAATGGCGGAATTGCGATCTATGGCGGTATCATCGGCGGCGTCATTGGCGGCTGGATCGTCTGTAGATTCCGAAAACTGCCCTTCTTGCCCATGGCAGATGTTTCTCTCACCGGCGTCATCTTAGCCCAGGCCATTGGCCGATGGGGAAACTTCGTCAATGTGGAGGCGTTTGGACGGGTCACTGATTTACCCTGGAGAATGAGCTCCCCCCAAGCTGCTCAGTATTTGCTGAATACCCAACAGATCAGCCCGGATACCGCTTCACAAATTTCCAGCGGAGTTCTGGGTGTACATCCCACATTTTTCTATGAATCGGTATGGTGCCTGTTGGGATTTGTGCTTCTGGCTTGGCTGACCAGGCGCCGCAAATTTGATGGACAGCTCTCGTTGGTTTATTGTGCCTGGTATGGGGCAGGGCGTTCCGTAATCGAAGGTTTACGCACCGATAGCCTTTATCTGGGCGATATCCGCGTTTCTCAGGCCCTTGCTCTGGTTCTGGTGGTGGTTTCGATTGTTCTATTGATTCGGAACTTCTCCCGAATCCAAAGAGATGATGATTACATGCATCCGCATTTATATGTGGAGACTCCAGAGGGGCAGGCGGTGCTCAATGGGACTTCCCCTTCTGTGGAGGAGGTACCATTGAATGAATCAGAGCCGCCTCTGGAGGGTGAAGAAATTTCTCCGATGGAAGCAGAATCCAATCCATCCGGGCAGGATGGAGAGGGTGAGGAGGGGCTCTCTCTTTCTTCTAGCGAGGAGAACAGGCCTTTAGATTGCATAAGCGACTCGGAAGAAGAGGCAGACAGCCCAAAGAATTGAGAAACGGTTGGAAAACTGCAACAGAGGGTTGACAGGCTCTTCTCCGTATGTTAAAATGATTTACGCCGCATGTTTCGGGCTAGAAGTGTGCCCAAAAGGTGCCGCCTGGGAGCAGCGAGTCTAGAGAAATGAGGAAACGCTATGTACGCAGTGATCGTGACCGGCGGAAAACAGTATCGCGTCAGCGAAGGCGATGTTGTTTTCATCGAAAAGCTGGATGCCGAAGTCGACTCGACCGTAAAGTTTGATCAGGTTCTGGCCGTTGGCAAGGAGGACGGTGTGGTAGTGGGCGCTCCTAACGTGGAGGGTGCTGTGGTTACCGGTAAAGTTCTCAAGAACGGCAAGGCCAAGAAGATCACCGTCTTCACCTATCGTCCCAAGAAGGGTTCCGCTCGCAAGATGGGCCATCGGCAGCCCTATACCAAGGTGGAGATTCAGTCGATCCAGGCTTAAGGATTTAACGAAGAAAGCAGAGGTGTTTTTCAATGGCACATAAGAAAGGCGTAGGTTCTACTAAGAACGGTCGTGATTCTGAATCCAAACGGCTGGGCGTCAAACGCGCGGACGGGCAGTTTGTCCTGGCGGGCAACATCCTGGTTCGGCAGCGCGGCACCCACATCCATCCGGGCACCAATGTGGGCAAGGGCTCTGATGACACCCTGTTCGCTCTTGTGGACGGCAGAGTGAAATTTGAGCGTATGGACCGTGACCGCAAGAAGGTTTCGGTTACCCCCATTCAGTAATGTAGTTAAAAATCCCGAGTGGAGCCACTCGGGATTTTTCTTTTCTGGAAGCGGAAAACAGGAAGAGTTAGGTGAGTGCGATGTTTGTAGATAAAGCGAGGATCCGCATCAAAGCAGGGGATGGCGGTAATGGCGCGGTGGCTTTTCACCGGGAAAAGTTTGTCGCCGCTGGAGGACCGGACGGCGGAGACGGTGGGCGCGGTGGAAATGTGGTGTTTCAGGCGGATACCAATTTGTCCACACTGGTGGATTTTAAATATAAGAAGCGCTACTTTGCGGAAAACGGAAAAAATGGATCAGGCAACCGCTGTAAAGGGAAGAATGGCGCGGATCTCGTGATTCGGGTTCCCAAGGGAACTGTGGTGCGGGAAGCCGAAACGGGGCGTGTTATGGCGGACCTCTCCACAGAGGAACCGGTGATGGTGGCCAAGGGGGGCAATGGCGGCTGGGGAAACAGCCATTTTGCTACTCCTACCCGACAGGTTCCCCGGTTCTCCAAGCCTGGCATGCCGGGAGAGGAGTTCGAGGTGGAGCTGGAGCTAAAACTGTTGGCGGATGTGGGGCTGGTGGGGTTCCCCAATGTGGGAAAATCGACCTTGATCTCAATGGTCAGCGCCGCGAAACCGGAGATTGCCAACTACCATTTCACCACTTTGACCCCTGTGTTGGGTGTGGTGCGTGTGGAGGAAGGAAAATCCTTTGTGATGGCGGATATCCCCGGCCTGATCGAAGGGGCCAGTGAGGGGGCCGGTTTGGGGCACGAATTTTTGCGCCATGTGGAGCGCTGCCGCTTGGTACTGCATGTGGTGGATGTCTCTGGAATTGAAGGAAGGGACCCCATAGAGGACTTCCAGACCATTCAGCAGGAACTGGAACGATTCAATCCGGAACTGGCCTCCCGTCCCCAGATTGTGGCCGCCAACAAGTGTGATTTAGCAGAGGCGGATCAGGTGGAGCGTTTTTGTGCCTTTGTTCAGAAACATGGGTATGAGGTATATCGGATCTCCGCTGCCACCCACAA
This sequence comes from uncultured Anaerotruncus sp., assembly GCA_904398655.1. Classification (GTDB taxonomy): domain Bacteria; phylum Bacillota; class Clostridia; order Oscillospirales; family Ruminococcaceae; genus Anaerotruncus. The sequence continues at coordinate 35,921 of CAJFPF010000055.1, forward strand.
TGGTTTGGAACCGCTGGTCTATGGGGTGAGTCGTCTGTTGGATACCCTTCCGCCCATCCGGATCTATGAAGTGGAAGCGCCTGCGCCAGCGGACCTCTCCAGGTTCTCTCGGAATGTCTTTGACATCCAACAGGAGGAAAATGGGACCTATGTGGTGGAAGCAGATTGGTTGAAGCCGGCTCTTGGTTTGGTTAATCTGGAGGACGAGGAGAGCCTCATGTATTTTCAGCGGGTTTTGCGGGAGAGTGGAGTGATCGACCGTTTGGAAGAAATGGGGATCCAGGAGGGAGATACCGTCCGGATTTTGAATTTTGAATTTGAGTATATCCGTTGATGAGGAGGGATTGATTTGACAGAACAGGAAAATCCAAACCTCTATAGTCCCTTGGCGCTAGCTTTTTTGGGGGACGCAGTCTATGAATTGTGTGCCCGGGAATATGTGGTTGCGCAAGGGAATCTTCCTGTGGGCGAACTGCATCAGCGAGTGGTCGCAATGGTGAACGCGGGCGCGCAGTCCACCGCCTTAGAGAAGTTGTTGCCCTCTTTGACCTCAGAGGAGCTGGCAGTCTTTAAGCGGGGGAGGAATGCCAGTTCCTCTAGTGTCCCCAAACATGCAGAGATTGCGGATTACCGCCGCGCCACCGGTGTAGAAGCATTATTTGGTTACCTTTTCTTAAAAGGGGAGCATCAACGCCTAAAACAGCTTTTCCTACAGATGAATCATTCGGCGGAATAGTCTTTGCGGATATCTATCCGGATGAGTTTCGTCGGATCTAGATCCTGTTGTCGAGGAGAGCCCCAGGACTTTTCAAATATTGTTTTCCATGGTATCATAAAGAAAAGCCTATGCAATAGAGGAGGAAATGCTGTGGGAACTGTTACTTTGGGAAAAACTGGGATTACAGTCAATAAAAATGGATTTGGCGCATTGCCGATCCAGAGAATCTCCTTGGAAGAGGCAGTAAAGCTTTTGCGAAAGGCCTATGATGGCGGCATCCGTTTTTTTGATACTGCCCGGGCTTACACCGACAGTGAGGAAAAATTGGGGGCTGCGTTTGGCGGGATGCGTCAGAAGATTTACATTGCCACCAAGACCCATGCCACCTGCGCAAAGGAGCTGTGGGAGCATCTGGAGACCAGCTTGCGCCTTTTAAAGACGGATTATGTGGATCTCTATCAGTTTCACAATCCTTCTTTTTGCCCCAAACCGGGGGACGGTACGGGGCTTTATGAAGCCGCTTTGGAGGCAAAAGCCCAAGGAAAGATCCGGCATATTGGGATTACAGAACATCGGGCGGAGATCGCCCGAGAAGCCATCGAGTCTGGGCTCTATGAAACTCTCCAGTTCCCACTGAACTACCTGTCCTCTTCTGGGGACGAGGAGTTGGCAGAGCTTTGCAAAAAACACGGGATGGGATTTTTAGCGATGAAATCGCTCTCCGGAGGTCTGATCACCAATTCGGCGGCCGCTTATGCCTATCTGGATCAGTTTGACCAGGTACTTCCTATCTGGGGGGTACAGCGGGAGTCTGAATTGGACGAGTTCCTTTCCTATGTGGAGCATCCACCTGTGCTAAATGCAGAGTTACAGAAGGTGATCGATCAGGATCGCAAGGAGTTGACAGGAGACTTTTGCAGGGGTTGCGGTTACTGCTTACCCTGCCCGGCGGGGATCAATATTCCAGATGCCGCCCGGATGTCCCTGTTGCTTCGCCGGTCTCCTTCCGCCCAGTATTTGACACCGGAGGGACAGGCTCAGATGCGGAAGATTGAAGATTGTATCAATTGTCGTCACTGTGCGGATCATTGCCCCTATGGTTTGGATACGCCAGCGTTGTTGCGGCGCAACTATGAGGACTATCTGACCTTCCTAAAATAGAAGGAAAAAACACCCCGCTCCTTTTGTTCAAAAGGGGTGGGGTGTTTTCGATTGGTCAATGTCCACAATCGGTATATTCAGAGGTGGCTTTTTTAGAGGAAGTGCGTTTCTGACGGGAAGAATGACTGCCTTTAGAAGGCTGCGCAGTGGAATTCTCTAGGCTATTCTGCGTCTGGTTGATATAGTCCGGCGCAGGGGTACTGGTCTTTTTTTCCTGTTTCACGAAATCACCTCTTTTCTAAGTCGGAAGGGTGTTTTTAGTATGGGATTTCAAAAAGAGAATATGCAATCAGAGAAATGATTTTATAGGAATGGAAAAATTTTGCTATTTTTTTGTAAAATTAAGGGGATGGGGTTGACAAATTATACTTTTAAGGTATAATTAAAGAGGATCGTTGAAACCCAATTCAAAAGGAGGATGTTTGTGATGAAAAAGTTTGTTTGCACTGTTTGCGGATATGTTTACGAGGGCGAGCACGCTCCTGAGTTTTGCCCTCAGTGCAAGGCTCCGGCCTCTAAATTTGTGGAGCAGACCAGCCAAGAGATGAGCTGGGCGGATGAGCATCGCATCGGTGTGGCCGAGGGCGTTGACGCTGAGATCCTCGAAGGCCTGCGTCAAAACTTCACTGGCGAGTGCACCGAGGTTGGTATGTATCTGGCGATGGCCCGTCAGGCCCATCGTGAAGGCTATCCTGAAGTCGGCCTGTACTATGAGAAAGCCGCTTGGGAAGAGGCCGAGCATGCTGCTAAGTTTGCAGAGCTGCTGGGTGAGTGTGTCACCTCCAGCACCAAGAAGAATCTGGAACTGCGGGTTGCCGCGGAAAACGGCGCTTGCGATGGCAAGAAGAAACTGGCCACCCGCGCCAAAGAGCTGGGCCTGGATGCGATCCATGACACTGTTCATGAGATGGCGAAAGACGAGGCCCGTCATGGTTGCGCTTTCCAGGGCCTGCTGAATCGCTATTTCGGCAAATAATCTCTCTCCTTTTCAATTATAAAAGAAGTGGCGCGGAGCAGTTTACTGCTCCGCGCCACTTCTTTTATAATTCAATGATTCTCTAAAAGCAAATGGGCGCATTTGTAGATGTCTCCACAGCCCAATGTGAGCACAAGGTCTCCTGGTTCAGCATGAGAGCGCACATATGACGCAATCTCTGCAAATGTGGGGAACCAAACGGCGCCGGGAATCTTTTCTGCCAGCTGGCTGGCATAGACCCCCTCTGTATTTTTCTCCCGGGACCCCATAATTTCACTGAGCACGACCTGATCCGCCAATTGAAGTGCCTGGGCAAAATCGTTCATCAACAGTTTGGTCCGGGAGTAGGTGAAAGGCTGGAAAACCGCCCAGACTTTTTGAAAGGGGAGTTCTTGGGCTGCCCGGAGAGTTGCGGCCAATTCTGTGGGATGGTGAGCATAATCGTCCGCCACTGTAATTCCACCAATCTCTCCTAAAATTTCAAACCGCCTTCCAGCGCCTTGAAATTGGGACAGATGTTCCTGGATCTGTGGGATCTTCGCGCCTACTTCCAAAGCAGCTACAATTGCCGCGGTCGCATTTAAGATATTGTGCCTACCCGGCACATGGATGGTAAACTGCCCCAAGGATTTTCCCCGATGGAGCAGAGAGAAGGAAGAGGAGGCGGCTTCGTGTTGAATTTGGGCGGGGGCATAATCCAAATTGGGTTCCCACCCAAATGTGATGACCTTTTGGGACGGGAGACTTTCCACCGCTTGCATTGCTTTGGGGTCCGAACCATTGACGATGACCACCTTAGAAGTCATCTCGGAGAAGGTCTGGAAGGAATGAATTGCATTTTCGACAGTACCGAAATAGTCCAAATGGTCATTGTCAATGTTCAAAAGCACCGCGATAGAGGGGGATAGCTTGAGAAAGTGATCCTGGAATTCGCAGGCCTCACAGGCCATCAATTGACTTTTCCCAACCCGGCCATAACCGCCGATGGAAGCCAACTTTCCGCCGATTACGGCGGTGGGATCTAAACCAGCACCGACAAGGATTTGTGTGAGCATAGCGGTAGTGGTCGTTTTGCCATGTGTTCCACAGACACAGATGCACTCCCGATACTGTTTGGAAAGCCATCCAAGCAGCTCTGCCCGCTCAATTAATGGCTTTCCGCTTTTTTTAGCGGCCAGAAGCTCCGGATTGTCGTCTAAAATGGCCGCGGTGTAGACGATAAAATCTGCATCTTGGATATTTTCTGGCTTTTGTTCCAATTGTACGGGGATCCCCAATTCGCGCTCCATCTCTATAATGCTGCCGTCATTGTTATCCGACCCTGTGATATGATATCCCCAGTCGTGAAGAATTTGGACAAGCGGGAACATTCCCGACCCGCCAATTCCAATAAAATGGATCTTTTTTGCATTTTTTAGCAGGGTTTCATCAAACATTTCCCACACTCCAACCATGAAATTCTTCCATTTCCATCATTCCTACGCTATGTAGTATAGGCCGAAATGGTGAAAAAAGCAAGCGTCGACAGATTTTGAAGGCATAGAGATGTATAAGTATTTTTGAACTGCTGAATACTAGCGTTGATGGCTTCGTTAGTTTTACCAGCTTCAGGGAGGAAATGCAACATGCAGATTACCAATGTAAAAATCCGCCGCCTATATCAGGATCAACGCCTGAAAGCACTGGTATCAGTGACTGTGGACGAGGCGTTGGCCATTCATGACATCAAGATTATCCAAGGACCAGAACGGCTATTTGTGGCCATGCCCAGTCGTCGGGACGAAAATGGCGTATTTCGTGATATTGCCCATCCGATTACTGCTCAGGCTCGCAACCAGTTGGAAGAGCAGATTTTACAGGCATATCAAAATTATATTGCGGAACGCTATGGTCAGGAGTTGGAGGAGACCCCGGAAAAAGTTTCGGAAAATGTAAACCATCTGTAAATTTTCCTTTTCCAAAGGGAAATTGTACAAAAGCTATGTTAAAATAAAAGTCAAAAGCTCATTTCTGAGAGGATTTCACACATGGGGAAAAGGGTGCTTGGTCTATTAGCAGCTCTGCTGCTGGTATTTGGAATGGAAATTGTGGCAGTAGCAGAGGAGAACGGAGCGGAATCGCCGCCCTCTCTCTATGCACAGGCTGCGATTCTTTTGGATGCAGATACTGGCCAAGTGATCTATCAGAAAAATCCTCATCAAAAAATGTATCCAGCTAGTATCACAAAAATTATGACCTGCCTGATTGCCATGGAAGAGGGCGATCCTACCGATGTAGTGACTGTCACCGATGAAGGTGTTCTAGCGATTCCAAGGAATACCACCCATATTGCTCTGACCGGTGGGGAACAGCTGACCCTGGAACAGTTGGAATATGCGATGATGGTGCAGTCAGCGAACGACGCGGCAAACGCGATTGCCATCCATTTGGCAGGATCGGTAGAGGCTTTTGCCCAGCGGATGAATCAGGAGGCCGCGCAGTTGGGGGCAAAGGACACCCATTTCACCAATCCCCATGGACTGCCTGACCCGGCCCACTATACCTCCGCCTATGATATGGGCTTGATTACTAGAGCAGCATTATCCTACCCAGAGTTTCGTTCTCTGGCAGGGACGCAGTCCTATGAAATTCCTCCCACAAACCTGCAAAAGGGCACCCGCTATTTGGCCAACAATCAGTATATGTTTACGCTTAACGATACCTATCCTGGGGCCTTTGCAGGGAAAACAGGTTGGACGGAAGAGGCAGGGCATACATTGGTGACAATTGCGGAACAAAATGGAATCACCTTGATTTGTATTGTGTTGCACAGCGACGCTGCCGGTGTTTTGGATTGTCAGTACAAGGATTCCACGGCCCTTTTGGATTACGGATTTAAAAATTTTAGTCGCAGTACCATTCAGACAAGCGATCTAGCTCCCATACCAATTTCGTTTTCGGATGAGAATGGCGGTCAAACAGTGGAGGGGACGCTTCAATTGACACAGGAAATCCCGCTGTTATTATCTCAAGGGATGACGACTGCGGATGTGAAGTTAATCACACAGGTTCCCGATCAATTGGACCAGGAGGCAGTCCATCAGGCTTATGTTCAGGTCCAACTACAGGACACCATGGGGAGTATGGATACATTGGTCGGAACCTTTCCCCTCACTTTTCAAGCGGCACAGCCTGCGGCAGCTCTTGCAGAGCAGCCTGTGGAAGCGGAGACACCTTTATGGATGACTCTGCTCAAATGGATTGCTATTTTCCTTGTGCTGCTGATTATTGGTGTACTCATACTCCGTCAAATTCTTTTAGTGCGATACCGAAAGAGAAAGCGTTTGATGGCCAGAAGGAGGATCCTCTCAGCTCCACCACCACAGCGCCCTCGTCCTAAAGTGGAGCAAGTGATCGATGTAACGGTTCAGAAAAATTCTCGTAACAAAATTCAGGTAATCCCGCCAAAAGAACGATAGAGATGCACCTGGATAAGCCAACCCTCATAGGATAACAACATACATGACTGTATGATTAAATCCTATGGGGGTTGTGTTATGCATGCCTATCAAACGTTTGCTGTGGTGGGCGGAGATCTGCGTCAGGTGGATGTGGCGAACCGTCTGCTGAAACAGGGAAAGACGGTCTATGCGCTTTTGTTGGAAAAAAACCAACTGTTAACCCCGCCTCTGCAACAGCGCCTAGCTTTCAAAGAAGTCCTTTCCAAGTGTGATGTAGTGATTCTCCCGCTTCCATTGACAACTGATGAACAGACGATCAATGCACCATTTTCTGATCATAGCCTCTCCTTGGAAGAATGTTTCTGTTCCATTCGCCAAGATACGGTGGTGTTTGCCGGTAAAATAAATCGCCGGGCAAGAGAGCTGGCGGAGCGTTTCTCCCTTTGTTTGATCGATTACTTAGAGCGTGAGGAATTGGCTATTAAAAACGCCCGTGTCACAGCAGAGGGGGCGTTGGCCATCGCCTTGGATGAATTACCGATTGCAATGTTTCAGACTCGGTGTCTGGTCACCGGCCATGGGAGGGTTGCAAAAGAACTTATACGGGTGCTTCGGGGGATGGGAGCACCGACGACCGTCTGTGCCCGTAAATACAAGGATCTAGCTGAGATTGAAATGGAAGGTTGTCACGCCATCCCCATCTCCCAGCTGGCGCAATCAGTGGAAACCGCCGATGTGATTTTTAACACGGTACCCGCAAAACTATTTAGCCGTTCCTGCCTGGAACATCTTCGACCGGAGACGCTTTTAATCGATCTGGCAAGCAAGCCTGGTGGTGTAGACTTGAACGCAGCAGGAGAGCTGGGAATACGAACCATTTGGGCGCTATCTCTCCCGGGAAAATGCGCCCCCTTGACTGTGGGGGATACTATTTTGCAAACGGTAGAAAACTGTCTGATGGAGCAGGAGGGGATTTGATGGAACGGAAGAAGTTAGGATTCGCCATGACCGGCTCTTTTTGTACTTGGTCCAAGGCTGTGGCTGTGATGGAACAATTGTCAAAAGAATATGAGTTGTACCCGATTTTATCGCCGATCAGCTGTCGTTCTGACAATCGATTTGGAAAGGCTCAGGATTGGATCCAAAGAATTGAGGAAATCTGCGGCCGTACAATATGGAAGACGATTGAAGATGTGGAACCTATTGGGCCCCGGAACCTTTTGGATCTTTTGCTGATAGCGCCCTGTACGGGAAATACCTTGGGGAAATTGGCGGGAGGAATCACAGATACTTGTGTTGTGATGGCTGCAAAAGCCAATCTGCGAAATGGAAACCCGTTGGTGTTGGCAGTCTCCACCAACGATGCTTTAGGGGCCTCCGCTCGAAATATTGGATTATTGATGAATGCTAAGAATGTCTACCTGACCCCTATGGCCCAAGATGCCCCAGAGAAAAAACCGACCTCCCTTGTAGCTCTCTTTGACCGTATTCCAGAGACTCTGGAAGCGGCCTTACAGGGAAAGCAGCTGCAACCAGTATTGGCTGCTACACCCGGACAATAAGCAAGACAAAACGCCCTCACAGAACCATTCTGTGAGGGCGTTTTGTCTTTGTTAGGAGAGTTTTTGGCTGGCCAATATGTAACTTCCCAAATGGTCAGTAGAGAGCAAAAATGCCCCATTTCCATCGGAATCAGTTCCATAGGTAGCCTGACGGGTAATCTCAACAGGATAACCATCCTGTAGTTCATAGATGACAACATCTTCATGGGGAATCGTTTCCTCACCTTCTTCCGTTAGGAAAGGATTGGTCAGAATAAGCGTGACTTGGCCGCTTTGCGTTTGAGGATTTCCCACGAAGATCCGGGCATAGCAGTCTCCAAACGAACGGGTACGGGTGAGATAGGTGTCCTTCCATAGGGTGGAGAGTTTAGGGGAAGAGTCCAAAGAGCCACTGTTAAAATTCACTTGGGCCACCAATTTTCCCACGTCATCCCAGGTAAGATCCGCATCTTCATCCTTCTCAGGACTTAAGATGACTTCTTCTGGCCCAGAGGGGAAAAGAGGATCTGTAGGTAGAATGGTCTGTTCATAACGGGCTGATCGGAGTTCGTAGTCGTCATAGTTTCCGGTAAACAGAGCATCGTCGGCGATATTTACTGTATACTCTACAACAATTTTTTCTTTGTCTCCTACTTTCATTTCCATCGGAGAGGCGGAAGAGGCCCCAGTCGGTAGGACAGAGAGAGAGGTATCCTTTAAAGCAGTGTAAGTCACCTGAAATTTTATGAGTACATCCTGATAGAGCCAGTCATCTGCCAATGTAATGACAAAACTGGTAAAATTCTGGTTTTTCTGTTCATCTTTCGCCAGCTTTAAGGTTTTGACAGCGGGCGCATTTGTCAACAACTGGATTTTTGAACGAAACTGGGAGCTATCAGATAGGGGAGAGGCGTCCGCCAGACGATAGATCTTTCCGTCATTTCCATACAGACGCTCCTGCGCCGAGCAGTAGATGGTATTTCCATAGCGGGCTCTGCCAGCAGCGTCAAAAATCAGTGGCTGATAATCATAGATGGTGGCTGCTGCAGTGGTGGATCCTTCCTTCAGCTGCAAATTTGCTGCAAAGGCGAAACTGTTGGAACTAAAAGCACAGATAGTGGCCAAAGTGACCGCAATCCATCGCTTTCTCATATGAAGCACCCTCTTTTTATTACAATGTTCTATTGTTTTTATCATAGCGCATTTCTATGAACCCTTTATGAATTATGGGGTGCAATTCACAGAAAGAGGAGGGAAAACTTTCCGGACGAGTCTTCCCAAGTTTGGAAATTTGCGGTATACTGAGAGGGAAAACGATGGAAAGCCAATCGATGACCAGAACAGGAGGAGTTACAATGCAATCCTATGAGATGCGCATGATAGCGATACAAAAGCAGATGGCAGAACAGCAAGTCAGCCATTTAATTTTAGGCCCTTCTGCGAACTTATTTTATTTAACCGGTCTGTCCCCCATGCCAGATGAACGTTTACAGCTCTTGATTCTCCCTGTACAAGGGAAACCGGCTTTGGTGCTCCCTGAGCTCTATCGCACCATGGTTCAGGAATCTGGTGGCAATTGGGAGTTATATACTTGGGGAGATGGACAACCGCCGGAACAGGCGTTGAAAAAGTTATTAACGGGGGTCACAAAGGCCGCGGTGGATGAACAGCTGTGGGCGATGCATCTATTGCAACTCCTTCCATTTTTGCAGAAGGCCCAATTGTTGGAGGCATCCCAAGTAGTGGGGGAGGTTCGGATGCATAAAGATCCCCAGGAACTGCAACTTTTGAAAAAAGCTGCGGAACTGGCGGACGCAGTGGTCCCTTGGGTCATCCCTCAATTGCATGAAGGCATTACGGAGAAGGAAGTTGCATTTTTGATCGAGCGTTGTATGCGGGAGGCGGGCGCGGAAGGGATCTCTTTCCGTCCGGTGGTGGGCTTTGGTCCTGGCAGCGCAGACCCGCATCATAGCGCATCAGACCTGCCCCTGCAGAAAGGGCAGATGATTGTAATGGACTTTGGCTGTAAGTGGCACGGGTACTGTTCTGACATGACCCGTACAATCTGCTTTGGCAGGGCGACAGAGGAGATGCGTCATGTTTATGAGACTGTATTGGCGGCCAATCGGGCAGGTTTTGCCGCTGCCCAATTGGGAGTTCCCTGTGAAGAAGTGGATGCAGCTGCCCGGAAGGTAATTACCGATGCAGGGTATGGAGAATATTTTATCCATCGTACGGGTCATGGTTTGGGATTAGATGACCATGAAGAAACCTATATCGTCTCGGGGAATCGTCGCCCCCTGGAAGAAGGGCTCGTATTTAGCATTGAGCCGGGGATCTATTTACCTGGAAAATTTGGTGTTCGAATTGAAGATATTGCGGCCATGACTGAAAAAGGAGTTTGGTGCTTGAACGAATGTCCTCGAGAGCTTATTGAGGTGGAATTATGAGGGCTTTTTGATAGCTTCCCCTTGTAATTTTCGGAAAAATCCATTATAATATACTAGATAGCTCAAGATAACTCGCCCATCCATTTGGATGGCAGGATGGAGGCTGCTATGAATCTCGCAGAAAAATTCCGGGAGTATCTGGGATATCCGGAGAAAGAGGAATACGATCAGGAGGATCGGGTCGAAGAACTACAAGAGGAAGCCCAGGAAAGCGCGGCTGCGGTGGCCCAAATTTCAATCCTCTGCCCTCGGGCGTTTGAAGACGCCAGTGTTGTGGTGGATCATTTAAATCAGGGGAGAACTATTGTTCTCAACTTGGAATCGATCTCTGGAGAAGCGGTTCGGCGCTTGATGGACTTTTTGGGCGGTGCGGCCTATGCCAAGGATGCCCGTATTGATCGGATTGCCCAAAACGCTTATGTGATTACACCGTATTATGTGGAGTTCTTCTCTGATGCAGAGGATGATGGCTTTTCCCTTTAAAAAGTAAAATCTTGAGTTGCAAAATAGCTATATTCTCAAGATCTTATGAATGGTTTTTGGATAGTCTGTTGGAATTTGAAAAGAGGGGCTTTACAATCCAATCGTTTTATGCTAAAGTGGTTTTCGATATTTAAAATGCTTTGATGGGGAACAAGAGGATTCCCAATCCGCTGCAGAGAGCTGTTGGTTGGTGCAAGACAGTGCGGAAGGATTCTTCACTCGCCCCGGAGCAGCCAGCTGAACGATTTTTCTAGTAGGTTTGGCCGGGTTTCCTCCCGTTATCAAAGGAAGGCATTGCAATGCTACATTTTGTTAGCAAGAGATGCCGCAGAGTTGGGCAGGATTTGCCAACAAGAGTGGTACCGCGGAAACGTTTCACGCTTTCGTCTCTTGGAAAATAATTTTCCGGAGACGAAAGCGTTTTTTTATTTCTCTCCGGAGGGAATGTAAACTGACAGGGAGGTAATGTACATGAAACTTGCATTTTCCACACTGGGCTGTCCGGATTTTTCTTGGTCGGATATTTTTGCCATGGCCAAGGACTTTGGGTTCTCCGGCATTGAACTACGAGGACTGGGCAATGAGATCTTCTCCGTCCGCGCCAAACCTTTCCAGGAAGAGAATTTGCCTAAAACCATTGCCCAACTGCGCAAAATGCGTCTGGAGATTCCCTGCATCTCCACGGGAAACGCACTGAAATATCCAGAGCCTGAAAAACAGAAAGCGGCCAAGGAAGAGATATTAGAAACTATCCAACTGGCCCAAAAATTGGGCGCTTCTTATATTCGAGTCCTGGCAGATCTGGCGGCTCAACCTCAGGGGGAAGTGGATGACGCGGTTGTGCTCAAAGCCCTTCGGGAGTTGGCTCCCTATGCAGAGGAGGCTGGGGTGATCCTTCTGGTGGAGACCAACGGTGTCTATACCAACACCGCTCGCTTACGGGAGCTGTTGGAACAGGTGGGCAGTGATAATGTGGCCGCCCTATGGGATACGCACCATCCTTACCGGTTTGCTGGGGAATCTCCCGAGCAGACGGTGCAAAATCTGGGAGCCTTCATCAAATATACCCATGTTAAAGACTCTGTAATGGAAAATGGGAAGGTCAGCTACCGACTAATGGGAGAGGGCGATCTCCCCATGGATGGAATCGTCAGAGCCCTACGTTCCATCAATTATGAGGGCTATATCTCCCTAGAGTGGCTGAAGGCCTATGCCCCTGACCTCTCGGATGCAGGCATCGTTTTCCCCCATTTTGCCAACTATATGGCCCAATATCAGGAGTCAGCGGGGGATTCCCACCGCCTTTATGACAACCAGGCGGGTACAGGAAAATATGTCTGGCCCAAAGAGACCCTCATTGATCTGACCTTCCCGCAGGTCCTGGATCGGATGGTAGAGGAATTTCCCGACCAGTACTGCTTCCGCTACACAACCTGTGACTATACCCGTACCTATGCAGAGTTTCGGGATGATGTGGACACTTTCGCACGGGCTTTGATTGCGATGGGTGTCAAAGCGGGGGATCATGTGGCCATCTGGGCCACAAATGTGCCCCAGTGGTTTATTACCTTCTGGGCCACGACCAAGATCGGTGCAGTCCTGGTGACAGTGAACACTGCCTATAAGATCCATGAGGCAGAATATCTGCTGCGTCAGTCAGATACCCACACACTCGTGATGATCGATGGATGCAAAGACTCCGATTATGTGGGGATTATGAAGGAACTCTGCCCCGAACTGGCCACTGCCCCAAAGGGCCGTCCGCTACACATTAAGCGCCTTCCATTCCTGCGCAACATCATCACTGTGGAATCCTCCCAGCCTGGGTGTTATACTTGGGATGAGGCGATGTCCCTGGCTTCCCGGGTACCCGTGGAAGAGGTTCTGCGCCGGGCTGCCACCATTAATAAGCATGATGTTTGCAATATGCAATATACCTCTGGTACCACAGGATTCCCCAAAGGGGTTATGCTTACCCATTACAATGTGGTTAACAATGGTAAGGCCATCGGAGATTGCATGGATCTGTCCACCGCAGATAAATTGATGATCCAGGTGCCCATGTTCCACTGTTTTGGCATGGTGTTGGCCATGACGGCGGCTATGACCCACGGCACCACCATGTGTCCTATCCCCATGTTCTCCCCCAAAAAAGGGCTGGATTGCATCAATCGGGAGCAGATCACCGCATTCCATGGGGTCCCCACGATGTTCATTGCCATGCTGGGGCATGAGGATTTTCCCAACACTGATTTCAGCCATATGCGTACCGGCATTATGGCTGGCAGTCCCTGCCCTGTGAAGGTGATGCAGGATGTCATTGAGAAAATGCACATGCCCGAGATCTGTATTACCTATGGCCAGACAGAGGCTTCTCCTGGTTGTACCATGAGTAAGACCACCGACTCCCTGGAAACCCGTGTCAACACAGTGGGCGGAGCTATTTTTGGCGTTCAGTGCAAGATCGTTGATCCGGAAACGGGAGAGGACCTGCCTGATAATGTGGATGGGGAGTTTGTGGCTAAGGGCTACAATATTATGAAGGGCTACTATAAGATGCCCACAGCCACCGCGGCGGCGATTGATGAGGATGGTTGGCTTCACACTGGGGATCTGGCCCGCCGGGATGAAAATGGGAACTACAAGATCACAGGCCGGATCAAAGATATGATTATCCGCGGCGGTGAAAACATCTATCCCAAGGAGATTGAGGACTTTATCTATACCAATCCCAAGGTCCAGGATGTCCAAGTGATCGGCGTACCGGATAAGCAGTATGGGGAGGAGATCATGGCCTGTGTCATTCTAAAGGATGGCGAGCAGATGACCGAAGAAGAGCTCAAAGATTATGTGCTCACCCATATGGCCAAGCATAAGGTACCCCGTTATGTGGATTTTGTGGAAAGCTTTCCCATGAATGCCGCCGGAAAGATCCTGAAATATAAGATGCGGGAGCAGGCGGTGGAGAAACTTCGCCTACAGGATGCTGCCAGCATTGAGACCGCATAATTTTTGTTTTCATTGTACAGAGAAAAATCCCCCGCCAGAGGAATATTCCTCTGGCGAGGGATTTTTCTTGTTGTTTAACGAGCACAATATAGATCTTTGCAGCAGAGCCAACGGGGGTGGGAAAACTCAGGCCAGAAGGTATTTCGGCAGCTTTCAGGATACATACCACAGCAACCATTTTGATCGCAGCAGATTCTCATGGGGATATCCTCTTCGGTTTCTTCAATAGGATACCATTTGCAATCACTACAGGAGTCCTGGCATCCACTGACCGGTTTGCTGGAACATGTACTCTGGGAGGAGTTACAACGGCATCTAGAGGAATTACATGCCATACGACAATCACACCTTTATCAGGAATAGAGCGGAACTGGGGTTTGCGCTACCGCTCCTTTCATCCTATGCAGCAGGGGAAACTTTGGTCAGCCGAACCCCATGGGAAAATCTGGACACTCCCCATGTATTCGACAAAAAGAAAACTTGTCCGCTCTCTATAATGGAGAAGCAGTCCAAAATTGCTATCAGGGTTTCAGGGGGAAGGCAAGTGGAGGTCTATGCGGATGTACTGGTCATCATCAATTATACCGTTAATTTGTTATGCTTGCTGGCTGCGGGAAGGATTTTAGGGCGAGTGATCCCTAGGTGGCGGCTTTGTGCAGCGGCACTGCTGGGAGGGCTGGGGAGTTTAATTATTTTTTTTCCCCTTCCCAGATGGGGATGGTCCGTCTTTCAAGTGTTTCTCACAGTGCTCATGACCATATGCGCCTTCGGATTTGGGCATGGGCGTCGGTTCTTACACGCTATATCTGCGGTATTAATCGTCAGCTTTCTATTTGCCGGCCTACTGTTCGCCCTCTATCTATTTGTGGCTCCTGCAGGAATGTTATTTTATCAAGGAGTCGTCTATTTTGACCTATCGGCGTTCTCTCTGCTGTTGGGGATCGGGGTCGCCTATCTGGTCATTCAAACTGTAGACCGATTCCTTCTGGGAAAGCGGGAAAAACAACTGACTTATCGCTTGACCTTATGGAAGGAGGGGAGAACGCTAGATCTCAAAGCTTTTGCGGATACGGGAAACCGGTTGAAGGAACCGTTTTCAGGGGCTCCAGTTATCGTCTGTGATAGGGAAGTGGTGGAACGGCTTTGGCCGCCAAAGGAACAGCAGCCCTTCCGTATTATCCCATTTGACACGGTGGCTGGAGAGGGGGCCCTAAAAGGATATCGGCCCGATAAAGCTTTGCTTCAAGGGCCGGAGATCTACCTGGAGACACAGGATGTCTACATAGCCGCCAGCCCCCAGCCACTTTCAGGAGAATTTCAGGCAATTATAAATCCCCAGCTTGTGGAGCGTCAGGGAGATTTTTGTGTGAGAGGATGATGGTTGTTTTGAGTGGATGGTTGGAAAAGGTCGCTAGATGGACAACAGCCCTTGTCAAAAGATTTGTAAGACAACTGTTTCCTCCTCCCAGGATCGACTATATCAACGGCCCAGAGACATTACCTGCCCCCCTCTCCAAAGAGGAGGAACAAATCGCATTTCTAAAATTGGAGCAGAATGATGCGTCCGCGCGGGAGACTTTGACAGTACATAATTTGCGGCTGGTAGTCTATATCGCTAAAAAATTCGAATCAACCGGAATTTGTGTAGAAGATTTGATCTCCATTGGAACGATTGGACTCATTAAGGCAGTCAATACCTTTTGCCCCCAAAAGAACATCAAATTAGCAACCTATGCCTCCCGATGTATTGAAAATGAGATCCTAATGCATCTGCGGAAAACACAAAATCATCGCAATGAAATCTCCATTGACGAACCGCTGAACATCGATTGGGATGGGAATGAATTGCTTTTGTCCGATATTTTGGGAACGGATCCAGACAGCATCAACCGGCCTATTGAGGAAGAGGCAGAAAAGGGCTTACTCTTGGCCGCAGTGGAACATCTGGATGAAAGGGAACAGTTGATTATGCGGATGCGATTTGGTTTGTTGGGAGAGGAGGAAAAAACCCAAAAAGAGGTCGCAGATCAAATTGGTATCTCTCAGTCCTATATCTCCCGGTTGGAAAAGCGGATTATTAAAAAACTGCGCAAAGAATTAGAAGCGATTATTTGAAAGAAGGGTCAATGGCGAACTCCTCCCTTTTATGGTATACTAAGAAAAAGGGGGGAGTTCGCTTTTGTTATTTCAAATACCGGTGGAAGTTCAGGAAATTCTAAACTGCCTGGAACAGGCAGGCTATGAGGCCTATTTGGTAGGGGGCTGCATACGGGACTGCCTTATAGGGAAAGTTCCACAGGATTGGGACATCACGACCTCGGCTCAACCGGAGCAGGTGATCTCTAGCTTTCCTCATACTATTGTTTTGCCCACAGGGTTACGCCACGGCACGGTGAGCGTTCGTCAGGGAGGAATGACCTGCGAAGTAACTAGCTACCGGACAGAATTTGGGGTGGCTGATGGGCGCCATCCCAGAGTGGTGCAGTTTGGCTGTTCGCTGGAAGAGGACTTAAAGCGAAGGGACTTTACAGTTAATGCGATGGCATATCATCCTCAAAAGGGACTGATCGATCTTTTTGGTGGGCAAAAGGATTTAGAGAAACGCCTTATCCGTTGTGTGGGCGACCCAGACCTTCGCTTTCAAGAGGATGCTTTGAGAATTTTAAGGGCAATGCGGTTTGCTTCTGTCTATGGATTTTCCATACAACGGGAGACGGCCTGTGCCATCCATCGAAATTATGCCCTGTTGGGTCGAATCTCTGTGGAGCGCGTATTAGAGGAATTTCGTCGCTTTTTAATAGGAAAAAACCCTTCGCAACTATTGAGGGAATTCTCTGATGTAACAGGGTTTCTTTTTCCGGAATTAGAGCCCTCCTTTGGTTTTGAACAGAAAAACCCCCATCATTCACTGGACATTTGGGAACATACTTTAAAAGCGTTGGAGGATACGCCCCCAGACTATATCGTTCGAATGGCCGTGCTATTACATGATTCTGGAAAGCCAAATTGCTTTACAGAAGATCAGGCCGGCATAGGCCACTTTTATGGGCACAATAAATGCGGCAGTGAACTCGCTGAGTCCTGTTTAAAACGCCTGCGTTGCGATAAAGAGTCTATGGCTCAGATTATTTTGCTTGTCCGCTGGCATGATGCACCTTTGGAGACCCAGCGTCAACTGCTGAGAATGCTAAATCGATTGGGAGAGCCTTTGCTGCGGAAATTGTTATTGGTCAAGCGAGCGGACCTGCGTGCTCACGCTCCGGCGGATATCCCATTGGGGGAAGAACGACTGCGCCGCTCAGAACAACTGCTCAATCTGATTTTAACACAACATGTCTGTTTTTCTCTCCGGGATTTGGCGATAAATGGAGAAGATTTACTGCAATTAGGATTTTCCCAAGGCCCTCTGTTGGGCAGCTGCCTTAAGGGGCTGCTGGGAGAGGTATTGGAAGGCAGGCTTGAAAATCAAAAAGAGGTGCTTTTAGCTTGGGCCATCCAATTTTTGCAAAAGGCAGGGGGCTAGAAGGGCATTTTTGATAGCTGCATTACTCCTCTCCAGCCTTTCTAACACTGAAACACCCATCTCCTCCCATTGAAGCCGTCAGTGCTTCAATGTGTTCCAAAGGGAATGGAGGCTGCGACAGTGGTTTCATAGCAATGGACATCAACTTTAAAGGATTATCATCTGCGGCAATTCGGTTGGAACTGAATGCGCCACACCTACGACAGCGGTGTATGATTGCCCACTCTCCGTTTTTTCTCACCCATACCCCGACTGGATCCATAATACCCCCACAATCTGCTTCCCGATCTCCAGGTTCAATATCCAAATGTAAGCTGGAAAGACAGTTTGGGCAGTGATTGCGATGATCGCTGCCTGCCCCCATCGAAACGACCAATCTCCCACATACTTTGCAAGTAAAGCTGTCGTTGCACGCATGGGTTTTGTAGTAGCCTTTTTCATATTGTTTTCTTTTATTTTCCCGATTCATCAATATAGCACTCCTATTAAGCTATTCCATTGTTTTCAAATATTTTTTTAGTGCATCTCGGTATTTTTCTGTAAGCCTTAAATACTCCTGTTGCTCAGCTTTGGTCCAATCATTCCAAATTTGGTTTTCAATTTGAAACAGGGGATAAATTTTTTCAGCCGCATATGCTTTCCCCTTTTCAGTCAGATAAACAAGCGTGTTTCTTCCGACACCCGGTTCAAGATACACAATATTTTCTTTTTCCAACTTCCGAATGGCAGAGTTGATGGTTTGTCTGCTGATGCCTGTTAATTTGCTGATATCACTTTGCTGACAGACATCTCCCTTTTCACAGACTACATACAAAATATTTTGGATACTGTCTGACATCCCCATCTTTACGGCCGCTTCATGATATAGAGCATTGATTTCTCCAGCTAGGTGCGTATATTGTCTAGCAATTAAGTAGTGCATACTTGCATCTCCTTGTCCGATTTCGTATATTGAATTAAATTATATCCGATTTCGTACAAATGTCAACCCCCTTGCCTTAAAATTGAAGACAGGGGGGATCCATGGGTAGATTAGTAATGATTGCCATCCGTTGTAATTCCTGTATGGGCTGTAAGCTTTCTGCCCATACTTCTGGTACAAGCAATTGAGCCAGAGGAGTTGGATGGCATGTACACAAATAAGGTGGAAATTTGCGGGGTCAATACGTCCAAGCTGCCAGTTTTGAAAGAAAAAGAGAAAACTGAACTCCTTCAAAAAATCCGACAGGGGGACCGTCGGGCCAGGGAAAAGATGATCAATGGAAATTTAAGATTGGTGCTTTCGGTCATCCAAAAATTTACCAACCGGGGAGAAAATCTGGATGACCTCTTTCAAGTTGGTTGCATTGGCTTGATAAAGGCAATTGACAACTTTGACCCCAATCAAAATGTACGTTTTTCTACCTATGGAGTGCCAATGATTATTGGGGAAATTCGCCGCCATCTGCGGGATAACAATCCCATCCGTGTCAGCCGTTCTATGAGAGATACCGCATATAAGGCCATGCAGGCAAAGGAGGCTTTGACCAATCGGAACGCTCGAGAGCCCACCATCGATGAAATTGCCCAGGAAATGGGGATGAAAAAGGAGGAGGTTGTGATGGCTCTGGAAGCGATTGTGGAGCCGATGTCCTTGTTTGAACCCGTTTATTCAGATGGAGGAGACACCATTTACGTCATGGATCAGGTGGGAGACAGAGGAACCGAAGGGGATTGGATGGACGAATTGGCCATACGGGAAGCGATTAAAAATTTGGGAGAGCGGGAGAAAAAAATTCTTTCTTTGAGATTTTTTATTGGCAAAACGCAAATGGAAGTGGCGAAAGAGATCGGCATCTCCCAAGCACAAGTTTCCCGGCTGGAAAAGGGCGCCTTGGATTGGATCAAAAAACACCTATCATAAAAAATAGAACCACTCGATCGAGTGGTTCTATTTTTTCTTTAGAATTTAGAAAAAAGAGAGATTATGCAGGACCTCCATTCCCTCCGTAAAACTGGTTTCATTTTGGGCCAGCAATAAGGAAATGACCAAGTGGTCCTCCGCCAAAAAAATGCTATATCCTTGGTAGATCGTGGTATCTTCCAACGTTACCCCATCGGATGAAACCTCTAAGGTAATCTGGCTTTGGAGGAAGGCGACTTCGTTTCCGTCTACTGTGTAAGATTCAACAGAAGATGGTTCCATCCACCCTCCAAGGTTCTCATAAGTCTCCTGGGTCTGATGGGCCAGTTCCTCCAGGTAAGTGGAAGGCGTCATATCTTGGAGTGCCACTGCGGGTGCGATTTGTACCAAAATATTGGCCGGAGAATTTTGCCCGTCTTCCATCTCCTCTGCTGCGTCTTCAGAACTGGAGGAGGTCGTAAGATCTGAAGTTGTTGCATTTTCTGTCTGCAAAACAGGTGCTTCGACATAGAGCAGATAACCTAAAGAGCCTAGCTCTATGGATTGCTCTAATTCCTCTGTTGTTCCATAGGCAGCTTGCGCCTTTTCCAATTGGATTTCCAGTGCTTGATCGGCATCAAATAAATGCCATCCCTCTGGAAAAGTATAGGAGAATCCTAGCACCTCATTTTGATAGGTCTGTCCATCAATAGAACCAGCCTGTATCGGATCAAGGTCCTCCGGTAACTCAGAAGCTGGCTGAGAAGCAAAGGCCGAGTCTTCGATACTGGTAGAAGACGACACCTCTTCCATTGAAATTGAAGAGGTCTCTACAGCCGATGATTGGCAGGATGTCAACATTAAGCAGATGGTCAATGGCAGGCATAGATAGGGTAGGCGCATATCTGTCCTCCCGTTCAATGGAATAGTGCCAACAGGCGATTGATAATTTGGAACTTGTCGTTATATCCCTGTAAAAAGATTCCCAGCACGATCAGGGGGAGCAGATAGGAGACATAGAAGCGGGCCCGGGCAGGAAATTTGATTCCATTTCCAGCATCCGCTTCCTGTAAAAACTGATTCCAGCCCCATCCATGTTTAGAGGTGCAAAATAGTAGATAGACCAGGGAGCCTAAGGGGAGAAGGTTGTTACTAACGATAAAGTCCTCCAGGTCTTGAATGGTCGTCCCGGCTCCCAAGGGCGCAAATCCACTCCAAAGATTGAACCCTAGGACACAGGGAAGGGAGAGTAGAATCACCAAAAAAATATTGATAAAAACTGTTTTTTGCCGCGACCATCCCCAAATATCCATGCCAAAGGAAACGATATTTTCAAAAACGGCAATGACCGTGGAGAGGGCGGCAAAGGTCATGAATACGAAAAAGAGCGCTCCAAAAAAGCGACCAGCTGGCATTTCATTAAATACGTTGGGCAGCGTTACAAATACCAGGCTGGGACCTTGTCCGGGGGAGATCCCAAAAGAAGAACAAGCAGGGAATATTACCATTCCGGACATGAAAGCAACAAACGTATCCATTAACATAATATTGATGGTTTCTCCCGTAAGGGAACGGTCCCGGCTAATGTAGCTGCCAAAAATGGCCATAGAACCGATGCCAATGCTCAACGTAAAAAAGGATTGTCCCATTGCAGCAAAGACGACGGTAGAAAGCCCCTGTTCGCGAATTCGCTGGAAATCAGGAACCAGATAGAATTTCAAACCTTCTGCCGCACCAGGTAGGGTCACTGCACGGATGACCAATACGACCATGGAGAGAAATAGACAGACCATCATAGCCTTTGTGATCTTTTCTACGCCGTTTTGTAGCCCCATGGCACAGATACCGAAGCCCACGAGTACCACTACTACCATCCAAAAGCCCATAAGCAGGGGTTGCGTAAGCATTTGATTGAATACTTCCCCCACCTGTTCCGGGTTTTTTCCCACAAATTCCCCACGGATCATCTTTACAAAGTAGATAAACATCCAGCCGCAAACGGTGGTGTAGAACATCATCAATAAATAATTTCCGGCAATGGCAGCATACTTGTGCAGATGCCATTTGGTGCCCTTGGGCTCCAATACATCGAAGGAGCGAGCAGCGCTTTTTTGGCTGGCCCGTCCTACCGAAAATTCCATCACCATAATGGGCAATCCCAGGATAATTAAAAAGAAGAGATAGATCAGTACAAAAGCTGCGCCGCCATACTGGCCAGTAATATAGGGAAAGCGCCAAACGTTACCTAAACCAATAGCACATCCTGCTGAAATTAAAAGAAACCCCATGCGTGAGGAAAATTTCTCTCTCTGCAAAATGAAACACCTCTTATCTTGTTTTTATCAAAATGTAATGCCTCTCAAAAACCTTGACAAAAACTTTTACACTTTAAATTCTTTGAACTTCTTTCATCATACGGTATTTTATAGCAAAAGTCAATTGAACCGACTTGCTTGTGGGGTTGCTCCCGCTTCTCCTATTTGGTAAAATATCCTTTATCACAGAAAGCGAGGGATGAAAAAATGGTTTTAGAGACAGAGCGCCTATTGCTTCGCCCTTGGGAGGAAAGAGACGCAGCTGCATTGTTCCGTTATGCCCAAGACCCTCGTATTGGGCCAATTGCGGGTTGGCCGCCCCATACCAGTCTGGAGAATAGTTTGGAGATTATTAAAGGAGTCCTTTCGGAGCCAGAAACCTACGCGGTGATACTGAAACAATCTGCAGAACCGGTTGGGAGTGTGGGGATTATGAGACGGGGAAAGGGATCTGCTCCCATGTCGGAGACAGAGGCGGAAATTGGATACTGGATCGGTGTGCCCTATTGGGGACAGGGTTTGATTCCAGAGGCGGTCCGCCGACTGTTACAGAGATGCTTTATGGAATTGGGATGTACCGCCGTTTGGTGCGGCTATTACGATGGCAATGAGAAATCCCGGAGAGTACAGGAGAAATGCGGATTTCTTCATCATTCTAGCCAGACTTGTCGTTCGCCATTGGGGGATATGCGATTGGAGCACTTTACACGACTGACCAAAGAGCTGTGGGAAGAAGGGCTACACTCTGCATAAAAGACCAGCCTCCGCCGCTTGTCCTCTACTATTCTATACTTTTTCACAATATATTATAAATAATAGATATAGAGGGAGGGATGGCGATGGTCTATGGCCTGGGAGAATTGAGAAAAAAGCCGGTCATCAATGTACGGGATGGGTGCCATTTGGGCGTGGTTTCCGACCTAGAGTTCGATACGGATACCGCTCATGTAACCTGCCTTTTGGTGCGCGGAAAACTGCGTCTGTGGGGGATCTTAGGGAGACAGGAAGATTTGGAAATCCCCTGGGAACAGATTGAAGTTTTGGGGGAGGACGCCGTTCTGGTCAATTTTGAATCTGGGGAACCCGAAACAAAACGTAAAGGACGATTTTCTTGGTTCCTATCAGAGGAATAATTCGGCATTTTTACCCGAATATGCTTGCAATCTTCGGGAGATTATGCTAGAATACAAAAGTTGGGGTACCCATACCTGACAAAACACACACCGTGCGACCGCTTTGTAGGTGTTCCAGAAACTTCTGGGATGGCAAAGTGGGAAGAACGTGGTGGAGGAATTTAAACCGAAAGTGAGGAATCAATTTATGGGCGTCGTATCAATGAAGCAGTTGTTGGAAGCGGGTGTCCACTTTGGACATCAAACCCGGCGTTGGAACCCTAAAATGGCGCGGTATATTTTCACTGAGCGCAATGGTATCTATATCATTGACCTGCAGAAGACAGTGAAAAAGCTGGATGAGGCCTATATGTTTGTCCGGGATCTGGCGGCCAATGGCGGCAATCTGCTGTTTGTGGGCACCAAGAAGCAGGCTGGGGATTCTATCCGCGAGGAAGCGACCCGCGCTGGCGCTTATTATGTAAATGCCCGTTGGTTGGGCGGCATGCTCACCAACTTCAAAACCATCCGTCATCGGATTGACCGTTTGGAGCAACTGCACAAGATGCAGGAGGACGGTACCTTCGATCTGCTGCCCAAGAAAGAGGTCAGCAAGCTGAATTTGGAGATTGAGAAGTTGGAGAAATTCCTGGGCGGTATCAAAGAGATGAAAAAGCTGCCCTCTGCTCTGTTCATTGTGGATCCTCGTAAGGAGCGGATCGCTGTGGCTGAGGCCCGGAAATTGGGCATTCCCATTGTTGCAATTGTGGATACCAACTGTGACCCGGATGAGATTGACTATGTGATCCCTGGCAATGATGACGCCATCCGCGCCGTGAAGCTGATCTCCGCCACGATGGCTGACGCTTTGATCGAAGGCCGGCAAGGCGATACCAGCATGGCTGAGGAAGAAGCTGCGGCTAAAGAGAACGAGACTGATGAGGCCGAGGCTCAGTAATTCGATATTGCGGGACGTTTGAAAATAGGAGGTTGTACAGATGGCATTTACTGCAAAAGATGTACAGGCGCTGCGGGAAAGAACCAACTGCGGCATGATGGATTGTAAAAAGGCGCTGACCCAGGCGGACGGCGATATGGAAAAGGCGGTTGAGATCCTGCGGGAAAAGGGCCTTGCTGCGGCTACCAAGAAGGCTGGCCGAATTGCCGCTGAGGGTGTGGTATTGGCAACTGTGGATCCTGACACCAAAGTGGGCGTAGTTATTGAGGTCAACTCTGAGACTGACTTTGTAGCAAAGAACGAGAGCTTCATGGAATTTGTGAAGTCCTGCGCCAAGACGGTGGCTGCCAATAAGCCGGCGGATGTGGATGCGCTTCTGAAGCTGCCTGCGGTGGGCATGTCCATGACGATCGAAGAAGAGTTGCGGGACAAGATCCTAACCATTGGTGAAAATATGAAGATCCGCCGGTTTGCCTTTGCGGACGGCGTGGTGGAAACTTATGTTCATGGTGGCGGCCGGATTGGCGTTATGGTGGTCTTTGACACCGATGTGGCGGACAAAGAGGGCTTCTCCGCTTACGCGAAGGACATCGCCATGCAGATCGCGGCGATCAACCCCAGCTATCTGGATGAGGATTCCGTCCCTGCTGAAGTGATTGCCCATGAGAAAGAGATTCTCAAGGCTCAGATCGCCAACGATGAGAAGCTGAAGAATAAACCGGCTCAGATTATTGAGAAGATGGTGGACGGCCGGATTGGCAAGTACTATAAAGAGAACTGTCTGCTGGATCAGCCGTTTGTAAAGAATGGCGATCAGACTGTCCGTCAGTATACGGAAGAGACTGCCAAGGCTCTGGGCGGCTCCATCAAGATCAAGAGCTTTGTCCGGTTTGAGAAGGGCGAAGGGCTGGAAAAACGCGAGGAAAATTTCGCGGAAGAAATTGCCAAAATGGTAAAATAATGACCTGTTTCAAAAGAGCTGCTGGATTTTCCAGCGGCTCTTTTGTCACATATGGAGAAGTTGGAGGATCAGTTTATGATATCTTCCCAAATAAGAGCTATCCTTCCCTACGATCTCTCCGCAGTATGGAGGGCTGTCACGGATATAAAAAATTATGGAGCATGGCGTAGTGATCTAAGTCATGTAGAAGTAAAGGGAAAGCAGCAATTTATAGAATATACAAAGTCCGGTTATGCGACAAACTTTGTAACGACCCAAATAGATTCCCTAAAGCAGTGGGAGTTTGATTTAGAGAACGGCAATATGAGAGGGCACTGGATCGGAATTTTTCAACAGAAGGGGAGTGGAACAGAGGTCATATTTACAGAATATGTGACGATAAAGAAATTCTTCCTGAAGCCCTTTGTTAAGCTTTATTTAAAAAGGCAACAGAAACAATTCCTTTTAGATTTGAAAAATTACCTTCATAGCTGATTGGGAATTCCTCCTGTAGAGGAGGCGACGCAATACCTTTTGCTAGAGATCCCTTTCATGTTAAGTTTTTCCAACTTCCTGCCGCCTTTCTCTTTACTTTGCCGAGGGATTATTGTAAAATAAGTAGAGCATTTGTGTTGACAATTTCGAAAATAACGGCTTGGAGGAACAACATGTCGGTCAAATATCAGAGAGTCCTATTGAAGCTCAGCGGGGAAGCCTTAGCTGGGGATAAAAAATTTGGTATTGATTATGATGTAGTTTCTAACATCTGTAGGAGCATTAAAAAATGTGTAGAGCTTGGAGTACAGATGGGGATTGTTGTGGGCGGCGGAAACTTCTTCCGGGGCAGAAATGCTGGAGAAATGGATCGTACGCGAGCAGATCACATGGGAATGTTGGCTACCGTCATGAATTCCCTGGCCCTGGCGGATGCTCTAGAGCAATTGGGAGTTCAGGTGAGAGTTCAAACGGCAATCACGATGCAGCAGATTGCGGAGCCTTACATTCGTAATCGTGCAATCCGGCATCTAGAAAAAGGTAGAGTTGTAATTTTTGGCTGCGGGACAGGTAACCCATTCTTTTCCACCGACACAGCTTCTAGCCTACGGGCTGCGGAAATTGATGCTGATGTTATCTTAAAGGCTACAATGGTGGACGGTGTCTATGATAAAGATCCCAACCGTTTTTCAGATGCTGTTCGGTATGAGGCTCTTTCCTTCCAGGAGGTCTTGGAGAAGGGATTGGGGGTCATGGACAGCACCGCGGCGGCCATGTGCCGGGATAACCACATTCCAGTTTTGGTCTTTAGCCTGAGCAATCCAGATAACATTTTGGATGCAGTGCTTGGGAAAAATATCGGTACAATTGTCAAGGAGGATGAAACAGATGAATGAGCGTCTGAAGGCCTACAACGAAAAAATGGAGAAGACCATCCGGGTGCTGGAGAATGAGTTCGCAGCGATCCGAGCCGGGCGGGCCAATCCAGCAGTGTTAGACAAGGTAACCGTAGACTATTACGGAACCCCCACACCCATTCAGGCTGTGGCTGCAATTTCTGTTGCAGAGGCCCGTATTCTGGTCATCCAGCCATGGGATAAGTCCACTTTGAAGGCAATTGAAAAGGCAATCCAAGCTTCTGACATCGGGATCAACCCCACCAATGATGGGTCTGTGATTCGCGTGGTTTTTCCTCCCCTTACAGAGGAACGCAGAAAGGACATCTGCAAGCAGATTCGCAAGCAGGGGGAAGAATCCAAAGTTGCGATCCGCTCTATTCGCCGGGATGCCAATGACAAATTTAAAGCTTTAAAGAAATCCAGCGAAATTAGTGAAGATGACCAGAAGGACCTGGAAGATGAGATCCAGAAACTGACAGATAAGTTCTGCAAACGGATTGATGAGCTCTCTGCCAAGAAAGAAAAAGAGATCATGGAAGTCTAATTGGATTAAAACGGGAGGAGCTACATGGCCAAATCGTCCCTAGCAAATATTCCCCTAGAACAGTTGCCCACACATATTGGCATCATTATGGATGGCAATGGGCGGTGGGCCAAGAAGAGGGGATTGCCGCGGAATGTTGGGCATCGCCAAGGCGCACAAACCTTTGAAAAAATTGCAAAGTACTGTCGAGAGATTGGCATACGCTATTTGACGGCGTATGCCTTCTCCACGGAAAATTGGAAACGCCCACAAGATGAAGTGGACACCATCACGGACATGATGCGCCGTTACCTCAAGGAGGCATTCCAACATCCTGATGAGAACATTCGTCTCTGCTTTTTGGGGGATTTACGACGTATGCCTCAGGATATCCAAGAGATGATGTCAGAAATTGCGGAAAAAAGTGCAGATCGGACAGGAATCACGGTCAATATCGCTGTTAATTATGGCGGCCGAGATGAGATCGTCCATGCTGCGCGCAAATTGGCACAATCCTGTTTAGATGGGAAACTATCTCCTGAACAGATCGATGAGGGATGTTTTGCCAACCAGCTCTATACAGCTGGACAACCAGATCCTGATTTGATTATCCGCCCCAGCGGTGAACTGCGCCTCTCCAATTTTTTGCTTTGGCAGGCCGCCTATGCGGAGTTCGTATTTTTAAATGTTCTGTGGCCGGACTTTTCGCCTGCCGATCTTGATGAAGCAATTTTGCAGTATCTGCACCGCTCCCGGCGCTTTGGGGGCATCTAAACAACCGTATTCCCGCACAATACGGAAGTCAATTGGAAAGTCCGTGCGGCAGTGAGGAGTATCCTGTATGAAGGTGCGCATTATCAGTTCTTTGGTATTGCTGATCATCCTTTCAATTGTTTTATTGTTGTTTGATACGCTGGCACTCAATTTAGTAATTGCATTTGTCTCTCTGTTAGCAGTCCATGAATTGCTTTCTGCTGTAGGGTGCCTTCAATACCGCCTACTGACCGCGCTCTCTCTGTGTTTTTCCGCCATTGTCCCATTTCTTTCCATTGAGCCAGTTGTTCATGGGATGCCTGTGATCTGTTACCTCTATGTGGTGGCACTTTTCTTGTTGCTATTGCGACACCATCAGCAGATTCATGTGGAACAGATTGCTATGAGCTTGATGTTTAGCCTTCTGGTTCCCTTTTCTTTCTCAACAATCATTTTTATCCGCGACCAGCAGGGCATTGCTTTGGGGATCTTCTATATTGCGGTCACTTTAGGCAGCGCCTGGCTGTCGGATACAGGGGCCTATTTCTCTGGGCGTCTATTTGGAAAGCATAAATTAGCACCCTACGTTAGCCCTAAAAAGACAGTAGAAGGTGCTGTTGGCGGCGTGGTTGTTTCAGAAGTGTTGATGTTGGGGATCGCTTGGTTATGCGCAACGGTTGCGGAACATTTTGGGGCACCCATCCAAATCCATTACGGACGGCTGCTTTTGATTGTCCCGGTTCTTTCTGTCATCAGCATTCTGGGGGATCTGTCCGCTTCCGTCATCAAACGTCAATATGGCGTGAAAGATTATGGCTCTATCATTCCAGGGCATGGGGGAATTATGGATCGTTTTGATAGTGCCCTGATGGTGGCTCCCTTGGTCTATCTTTTAAGTCAATATCTTCCGTTGGCTGAAGTTATAGGGTGAACTCATTGGAAAAACATGTCACAATTTTAGGTTCTACAGGGTCAATTGGAACGCAGACTTTGCAAGTCTGCCGTCACTTGGGGTTCCATGTGGATGCTTTGACCGCCCATCGTAATACGATTCTATTGGAACAACAGGCACGAGAATTTTTGCCCCAACGGGTAACGATTGCTGACGACTCGCTCTATTCGGATTTGAAAACGCGGCTGGCAGACACTTCCATACAGGTATCTGCCGGTCTGGAAGAGGTCTGTGCCTGTGCCCAGCTGCCTCAGACTCAAGTGGTCTGCAATTCCGTGGTAGGAATGGTGGGGCTTGGCCCTACTTTGGCCGCTATTCAGGCGGGGAAGCGACTGGCCCTTTCTAATAAGGAGAGCTTGGTCGCTGGTGGTCAGCTGGTAAAAGCGGAGGCTAAACGTTACCGGGCACAAATCCTACCTGTAGATAGTGAACACAGTGCGATTTTCCAGTGTTTGCAAGGGAATCGGAGAGAAGATTTACGAAAAATTTTGCTGACAGCCTCTGGAGGCCCTTTCCGTGGGAAAAAGCGGGCGGATTTGGAGAAGGTTACCGTTCAAGAAGCTTTAAAACATCCCAACTGGTCCATGGGCGCAAAGATCACGGTAGATTCTGCCACCTTGATGAACAAAGGTCTGGAATTTATTGAGGCAATGTGGCTGTTTGACCTGTCACCTCAACAGATCGAAGTGGTTGTCCATCCTCAGAGTGTTATTCATTCGGCAGTAGAATATCAGGACGGCGCTGTCATTGCTCAACTCGGAATCCCAGATATGGCGATTCCAATTCAATATGCACTGACTTGGCCGGCGCGGGAGCCAATCAACAGCCCGCCGCTTTCCCTTGTTGACTATGGGACTTTGACGTTTGAAAAGCCGGATTTGGAGACATTCGTCTGCCTGCGGCATTGCATTCAGGCGATCCACAAGGGCGGACTGTATCCATGTGCGGTTAATTCCGCAAATGAGCAGGCTGTCAACTTGTTTTTGCAAGGAAAGATTAGTTTTTGGCGCATTGGCCAGGCTGTCGGGGAAGTTTTAGAACGTTTTACCTGTGATGTACAGCAGCCCTATACTTTAAAGCAGGTGAAAGAGACCGATTGCTGGGCCAGAGAATTGGTATTGGAATATTGCAGTAAGGGATAAGAATACTATAAAAGGGGCGTAGGCCCCTTTTTTCCATAGATTCGGATATCCTTGATAGAAAGGCTTTGATGTATGAGCACAGTTTTACAGATTATAGTTGCCATTTTTGTCTTTGGACTTCTGATTTTTATCCATGAGCTGGGCCATTTCACGGTGGGAAAGCTTTCTGGGATGAAAATCAACGAATTTGCCATTGGTATGGGGCCGGCTATTTGGAGCTCCCAAAAAGGGGAGACGAAATATGCCATTCGCGCGCTACCGATTGGCGGTTATGTGGCGGTGGAAGGGGAGGACGAAGACAGCTTTGATCCCAGAGCTTACTGCAATGTAGCTCTATGGAAACGGATTCTTTTTGTCTGCGCGGGGGCATTGATGAATCTGCTATTGGGATTTCTACTCTTTGCCATCCTGGTGGGGCAGAGGGATGCCCTGCCCACCACTGTGGTGCATTCTTTTGACCCAGGTTCGGCGGCCTCCTCCCAGTTGCAGGTGGGGGATCAGATTTTGCAAGTCAATGGCTCCCGTGTATTTATCTCCAATGACATCTCTTTTTCCCTTGTGAGCGATCGTGACGGTGAAGTAGATTTCACCGTCCTAAGGGATGGAAAACAGTTAGAGATTACGGGTGTGGATATGGGGATGGAGGTCTTGGAGGATGGAACGAGAACCATTCGTCCCGGTTTTTATGTGGCTTCAGAGGAAAAAAGCCTTTTGGGAGGAGTGCGTTATACCCTTCTGTGGATGCTCTCCACTGTACGGCAGGTATGGCTCTCCTTTTTGAACTTGATTACAGGGAACTTTTCATTATCAGAACTCTCTGGCCCTGTAGGTGTTTCAGCGGTAATTGGCCAGGCCAGTACGTTGGGAGTGGTGCCGCTGTTGACACTGGTAGGATTTATCACCATTAATATTGGTGTGTTCAATCTACTGCCGCTGCCTGCTCTGGATGGCGGAAGGCTCTTATTCTTGCTCGTTGAGTTGGTGATCCGTCGTCCAGTAAATCCCAAATATGAAGGGATCATTCATACAGCAGGGTTTCTATTGTTGATGGGATTGATGTTAGTGGTTACATTTAACGATCTAGTGCGTCTATTTTGAGAGGAATTGGTATGACAAGGAAGGTTAAAATTGGAGGACGAGTGATTGGAGGGGGAGCCCCAATTGCAATTCAATCCATGCTGAATGCTCCGGCGGCGGATTTGTCTGGGAATGTAACGCAAGCCAAAGCTCTGGAGGCTGCTGGTTGTGAAATCCTACGAGTGGCTGTCCCTAATTTGGAGGCGGTCACTCTTGTCAAAGCGCTTAAGAGAGCGATCTCAATTCCGTTGGTAGCGGACATCCATTTTGACTACCGGATTGCCCTAGAGTGTGTAGCCGCTGGTGTGGACAAGATTCGGCTCAATCCAGGGAATATTGGTGGGGAGGACCGTGTACGTCAGGTGGCCCAAGCCTGTAAGAGAGCTGGGGTACCGATCCGCATTGGAGTCAACTCTGGGTCTGTACAGAAACAGATCTTGGAAAAATACCATGGTCCCACACCAGAGGCTTTGGTGGAAAGTGCTCTCTGCCATGCCCGCCTTTTAGAGAAGTGTGATTTTCATGATATTGTACTCTCTATGAAATCCTCCAGTGTTCCAGGGACAATTGCTGCCTACCGATTAGCCGCTGAAAAAACAGACTATCCGCTCCATCTGGGAGTAACTGAAGCGGGTACCAGCCGAATGGGTCTGGTGAAATCTGCCATTGGAATTGGATCCTTGCTCTGCGATGGGATTGGGGATACCATTCGCGTCTCTCTGACAGCTGATCCTGTGGAAGAAATACGAGCTGCCCAAGAGATTCTCCGGGCCTGTGGAAAACGCCCAGGTGTAGATATCATTTCTTGTCCTACCTGTGGCAGAACAAAAATCGATTTGATTTCTTTGGCAGAAAAGGTGGAGAGAGCCCTTATTGGCTGTGAAAAGCCGATTAAAGTGGCCGTTATGGGATGTGCGGTGAACGGGCCAGGAGAGGCTCGAGAAGCGGATATTGGCATTGCAGGTGGAGATGGAACGGTATTGCTCTTTAAAAAAGGGGTTCCGATTGCCAAATACTCGGAAGATCAAATTTTAGAGGTGCTCTTGCAGGAAATTGAGCAGTTTTAACAAGGAGTGGCAGGCTTGGCTGGATTTTGGGACATTTTTTCCGAATACATATCCGAAAAAGAGACATTTGCGGACGCCTTTCATGGGGTGCAGGTGACAAAAATCCGTTGGAACCAGGGAAAAAGCCAGATGGAAGCGGAACTGGAATGTCCAGCACCCGTCCCGTATACCCATCTCTCCCGCGCAGAAAGACAGTTGCGGGAGAGCCTTTCTTTAGGTGAATTTTCTCTACACCCCCATTATCCCGCCCAAACGTTCCATAGCGACTGTTTGCCGGAACTACTGGCTCGTCTGGGAAATGAGGGGCTCCCTATCAACGGCTTTTTCGAGGGGTGCCGCTGTGATCTACTGGAAGATCATTTGCGCATCTATTTGACCCATGGAGGTCAAGAGTTCCTGGAGGGGATCCACTGTGCCCAAAAGCTATCGGAGTTGGTGTATCAGCAGTTTGGCCGGAAAATCCAGGTCTCTTTTGATGGGGTTTTGGATGTAAAACAGGACAGCCAGATCTATCAGTCCACAATGGAAAAAGCTCGTATTGAGACTGTTCAAACACCAACGTTGTCTCCGTCGCCAGCTAGCAAAGAGAAGAAGCTGGAGAATGCCACGCCTGCTCTCGCCCCTACAAAATTCTCCTTTGATGCTGGAAAACTTCCATTTGAGCCGGGGAGTATGGTGCTCCTTTACGGCAACACGCCGAAAGGCAATCTGACGGAAATGGCTTCAGTCAATATTGAGAGCGGTGCAGTAACCGTCTGGGGAGATGTTTTCAAACTGGACAAGCGTACGAGCAGGGATGAAAAAACCCTCATTCTTTCGGTCTATTTCACTGACTATACAGGTTCCTATACTGCCAAAATTATCGGACGGCTGGATAAAAAGATGAAAGCCCTGGATGTTTTGAAGGTTGGGGATACTGTGGTGATGCATGGCACGGTAGAATTCGACCGGTTTGATCACGAGGCGATTTTGCGCCCAGACAGCATCGCCACGGTGAAAAAAATCCCCAGGCAGGACAATGCCCCGGAAAAGCGAGTGGAGCTGCACATGCATTCCACTATGTCCGCGATGGACGGCGTCACACCAGCCGACAAACTGGTGGAGCGAGCGTGGCAATTTGGCCATCGGGCAGTGGCGATTACCGACCATGGAGTGGCCCAAGCATTTCCCGATTGCATGAAGGCTGTGGGGAAAATCCGTAAAAAAGGCGGAAACATGAAAGTCATCTATGGGGTGGAATCTTATTTTGTAGATGACGTAGTACAGGCGGTCCACGGATCTGCGGAAGGAAATTTCAATCAGGAGATCATTGTCTTTGACTTGGAGACCACCGGACTGTCAGCCGCAACCGAGCGGATTACCGAGATCGGTGCGGTAAAATTACGGAATCAGGAGATTGTGGACCGGTTCAATACTTTTGTAAATCCGGAAAGGTCCATTCCACCAAAGATCACAGAACTTACCGGAATTACAGATGAGGACGTTCGAGACGCACCCAGTGAAAAGGAAGCACTGGAGGCATTCTATGCCTTTTGCGGAGGGCCTGAAGCGATATTGGTGGCCCATAACGCCCCTTTTGATACCAGTTTTGTCCGCCAAGCGGCACGGCGGTGCCAGATGCCTTATCAGTTCACCTCTATCGATACCGTTATTATCTCCCGATCCCTGTTTCCAGGATTAAAAAAACATAAGTTAGATATTGTGGCCAAGCATCTGGATTTGGGGGAGTTCAATCATCATCGGGCCTGTGACGATGCAGAAATGCTCGCCAAGATCTTCCAGAGGATGATGGAGATTCTCTCAGGAGAGAAGAAGTGTGACCGGGTAGAACAGATTAATACTTCTCTGGCTGCGGTAGATGTAAAGAAATCCCCAACCTATCACCAGATTCTCCTTGTGAAAAACCTCACAGGGCTGAAAAATCTTTATAAGCTGATCTCTGTCTCCCACTTGGACTACTATGCAAAACGTCCTCGGATTCCCCGCAGCAAATTGTTGGAATGCCGCGAGGGGCTTTTGGTGGGAAGCGCCTGCGAAGCTGGACAACTCTACCGAGCGATTGTGGAGGGAAAGAGCTGGGGAGATCTCTGCGATATCGCCCGATTCTATGACTATTTAGAGATCCAGCCCTTAGGAAATAACGAGTTCATGGTACGCAACAACACGGTCCCCAGTGTAGAGACTTTGAAAGAATACAATGAGACCATTGTCCGCCTGGGAGAAAAACTGCATATCCCAGTGGTGGCCACTTGTGATGTTCACTTTATGGATCCGGGAGATGCCAAATTCCGAGCGATTTTGATGGCGGGGATGGGATTCTCTGACGCTGACCAACAGGCGCCCCTTTATTTCCGTACTACTGAAGAGATGTTAAAGGAATTTGAGTATCTGGGTGAAGAAAAGGCTTATGAAGTGGTAGTAACCAATCCCAATCGAATTGCCGATTTGGTGGACGATATCAAACCGATTCCAGATGGCACCTTTACGCCCACTATCCCCGGCTCCGAAGAGGACCTACAGCGGATTACCCGCCAGAGGGCAATGGACCTCTACGGCTATCAGGGACAAGTCCCTGAACTTGTCTCCAAAAGGCTTGAACGGGAGCTAAGTTCTATTATCAAACATGGTTTCGCAGTTCTCTATATGATCGCCCAAAAGTTGGTGGCCAAGAGTGAAGAAGGGGGATATAAGGTAGGGTCTCGAGGGTCGGTAGGCTCCTCCTTTGTGGCCACTATGGCCGGCATCTCAGAGGTGAATCCATTGCCGCCCCATTACTATTGTCCCCATTGTCACTACAGTGAATTTATTACCGACGGTTCGGTGGGATCAGGGTTTGATTTACCAGAAAAGAATTGTCCTAAATGCGGCACAAAATACAAACAGGATGGGCATGATATCCCCTTTGAAACTTTTTTGGGGTTTGACGGAGACAAGGCTCCTGATATCGACCTCAATTTCTCAGGGGAATACCAAAGTAAAATCCATAAGTATACAGAGGAGCTATTCGGTCCAACCCATGTCTTTAAAGCCGGCACCATTTCCACGGTAGCAGAGAAAACAGCATACGGTTATGTAAAAAAATATGCCCAGGAGCGGGGACTGGTATTGACGCGGGCCGAGGAGGAGAGACTGGCACTGGGTTGTACTGGGGTAAAAAGAACTACGGGCCAACATCCAGGGGGAATGGTGGTGGTTCCCTCCAGCCATGAAGTATTTGACTTTACTGCAGTCCAAAGGCCGGCGGACGATCCCAATTCCGATATCACCACCACCCATTTTGACTTTCATTCCCTCCATGACACCATTCTCAAGCTGGACGAACTAGGGCACGATGTTCCCACCATGTACAAATACTTGGAGGACATGACCGGTATCGATGTCAATGATGTGCCGATGAATGACCCTCAGGTGATGAGTCTATTTTTGAAGCCGGACGCTCTGGGGGTGACAGCGGAGGAGATCGATTGTAATACGGGGACTTTGGGGATCCCAGAGTTTGGTACCAATTTTGTACGGGGGATGCTTCAGGAGGCAAAACCGAAAAATTTTTCCGATCTATTGCAGATTTCCGGCCTTTCCCATGGTACAGATGTCTGGTTGGGGAACGCCCAGGATCTGATCCGCAACCACACTTGTACCATCTCTGAAGTAATCGGCACTCGGGATAGCATTATGACCTATCTTCTGTACAAAGGTTTGGAACCCAAGATGGCCTTTAAGATCATGGAGATCACTCGAAAGGGCAACGCCCCCAAACTATTGACGGAAGAGCACATGAACGCCATGCGGGAGCACGGAGTCCCTCAATGGTATATTGACAGCTGTTTAAAGATCAAATACATGTTCCCCAAAGCGCATGCGGCCGCTTATGATATCGCGTCTATCCGGCTGTGTTGGTTCAAAGTCCACCATCCTCTGGCCTTTTACGCGGTGATTTTTACCGTGCGAGGAGATGATTTTGACGCCCAAGCCGCTGTGGGAGGAAAGGATGCAACAAAACGGAAGATCCAAAACTTGATGGCTATGGGGAATGACCGCTCTGCGAAAGATGAAGGCACTTTAACCATGCTGCAAATTATCCATGAGTGCCAGGCCAGAGGTTTCGCCTTTCTGCCTGTAGATCTCTATAAATCCCATTACAAGCTATACCAGGTAGAAGATGGAAAGATCCGACTTCCTTTTATGGCTTTGAAGGGAGTGGGGGAGGCCGCTGCCAAAGGACTCTATGAAACCGCCCAGAAAGAGCAGTTTATCTCTGCGGATGATATTGTCAATCGTGCAGGTATTTCTAGCGCGGTTCTAGAGACCTTACGCGAAGCCGGAGCCCTGGGCGATCTTCCTGAAACCTCTCAGGTTACTTTTTTCTAAATTGATCGCTCCTCCTGAGATATTGACAATTTCGATTCCGTATGCTAATATATTAGCTAGTTAAAGTAAACGAGGAGGAGCTATGCGCAATTACGACAAAATAACCCCTGATGGCACAAGGGATCTGTTGTTTGATGAGTGCACCCGTAGGCAGGAACTTGTTGAGCGGCTCACCACTCAATTTGCCAATCGAGGTTATCACCAGATACGTACGCCTGCTTTAGAATTCTATGACGTCTTTGGATCTGCGGCTGCCCATTTTCCTCAAGAGAGTATGTACAAGCTTTCCGATACCCAGGGGCGGCTAATGGTTCTACGTCCGGACTGCACCATTCCCATCGCCCGGTTGGCTTCTACCCGATTGTCGGGAATGTCCCTACCACTGCGGCTTTATTACTGTCAGCATGTCTATCGGGTGCAGCATACGATGCGGGGAAAACCCAGCGAGATCTATCAAACTGGCGTGGAACTGATTGGGGCGGGAAATCAACGAAGTGATCTAGAAATTTTGGAGTTGGCGGCCACTGCCCTAGCTCAGATTGGCGACGGCTTTCGGATTGAACTATGCCATATTGGGTATTTTAAAGCATTGATCGACAGTTTGAAGGCAGATGAATCCACCAAAGAGACGATCCGACAGTATATTGAGCAGAAAAACTATGCTGCCCTTACCGATCTTTTGGACCAATTTGGGGAAAGCTGTCCCGCCCGGGCCCTCAAATACCTGCCGCGCCTGTTTGGCGGAGAGGAAGTATTTGAGCGCGCTTATAGGCTGTTTGATGAAAATGGTGCTCATGAGAGCTTGGACAATCTACATACCCTCTATAGTTATCTCTGTCAGCTGGGATTGAAGGAAAAAGTGCTGATCGATCTGGGGATGGTCAACCAGGCGGAGTACTATACGGGGATCCTCTTCAGAGGCTATTTCGACGGCATTGGAGAACCAGTCCTCTCCGGCGGAAGATACGATCACCTTTTAGAGGACTTCGGCCAACCTCTCTCCGCCACTGGATTTGGCATTTATGTAGATAGCGCAGTTTCTTTATTGTCGGAACGCCCTCTCAAAAGTCCGCAGATTTTAGTTTTTTCAGAGGACGACTGTCTGCCTCAGGCGGTTCAGCAGGTTCGACAGTTCATCTCCCAGGGGATGGTAGTAGAAAATTGTGTCTTTTCCACCCAAGAGGAGGCAATTCAATATGCCAAAAAACGAGGGATTCAACAGCTGTGTCATGTGAGCCAGCAGGGGATTGTTCTGATAGAAATCCCTACAGATGGGAGGGATAACTGATGAACAGACCAATTCGGATTGCTCTCACCAAGGGACGTTTGGAGGAGAAGAGCGTTTCTATGTTTGAGCAGCTGGGATACGATTGTTCCTCCGTCCGGAACAAAGGTAGAAAGCTGATTCTTCCAATTCCAGAGGCGAACCTGGAGGTGGTGTTGGCCAAGGCGGCAGATGTGGCTACCTATGTGGAAAATGGTGTCTGTGACTTGGGAATCCTGGGGAAGGATACCATCTTGGAAATGGGGGGAACCTTCTATGAGGTGGCTGACTTGGGGTTTGGACGGTGCCGGTTTGCTCTGGCAGTTCCTCAGGGAATGGACTTTTATGCGGGATATCATACCCGCTGCATTGCTTCCAAGTATGTGAATGTCACCAAATCGGTCTTCGAGCGAAAAAATATGGATGTCAAAATTGTGAAGATCGAAGGTTCTGTGGAACTTGCCCCCATCCTAGGGCTCAGTGACGCCATTGTGGATATTGTGGAGACGGGAACTACCTTGCGGGAAAATGGTTTGATGGTCGCGGAATATCTGACAGAGGTCAGTGCCAGGCTGATTGTAAATATCGCCAGCTTGAAGTTGCATAAAGCGGAAATTGAGCCATTGATTAATCAGATTGAAGCTTTTATTAATAGGGAGGGAAAACGGGATGGAGCTTGTAAGAGCTGATGGCATCGCGGAGAAGCGGCTGCTCCAGACGCTGCGCAGCCGTAGTGGTGAGGTGGACCGTAAAGTAACCGCAGCAGTCACAGAAATTATTGAAGCGGTCCAAAAGAGGGGAGATGATGCCGTACGGGAGTATACCCTCCGTTTTGATGGGCGGTGTCCAGAGACGTTTGAGGTGAGCCGGGAGGAGATCAATGATGCCCTTACAGAGGCGGATACGGCATTTGTGGATGCTTTGCTCTCTGCCCAGGAGAATATTGCTGCTTTTCATAACCGTCAAAAACAGCAAAGCTTCATTGACACCCAACCCAATGGGGTCATGATGGGGCAGCGGATTCGCGGGCTCTCCCGGGTAGGGCTCTATGTGCCGGGAGGAACTGCTGCCTATCCCTCCTCTGTACTCATGAACTGTATCCCTGCTAAAATTGCCGGTGTTGGAGAGATTATCATGGTCACACCCCCGCGGAAAGATGGCACCGCCAATCCAGATATCCTGGTCGTTGCGGCAATTGCGGGGGTGGATCGCATTTTCCTGATGGGCGGGGCGCAGGCTGTGGCGGCCATGGCCTATGGAACGGAAACTGTATCCAAGGTGGATAAGATTGTAGGTCCCGGGAACATCTATGTGGCCACTGCAAAACGTCTGCTCTATGGTACTGTGGACATTGATATGGTGGCCGGCCCCAGCGAAATTTTGATTTTGGCGGATGACTCCGCCAATCCAGTATATCTTGCCGCAGATCTGATGAGTCAGGCAGAACATGATGTGCTGGCCTCCGCCATCTTGCTTACGAACTCGGAGCGCATTGCCCAGAAAACCAAAGAGGAACTGGAGAGACAGATACAGGCTCTTTCCCGACAGCAGATTATTCGCCAGTCTTTGGACAACTATGGGGCAATTGTAGTTTGCCGAAACATATCAGAGATGGTGACATTGGCCAATGAATTGGCGCCGGAACATCTGGAAGTCATGTTGGAAAATCCCATGATGTATGTGGGCCAGCTGGACAATGTGGGCTCCCTGTTTTTGGGGCAGTACTCCCCGGAGCCTCTAGGGGATTACTATGCGGGTCCAAATCATGTACTTCCCACCTCAGGAACCGCTCGTTTCTTCTCTCCTCTGGGAGTGGATAGCTTTGTGAAGCGTTCCAGTTTCCTCTATTATACACGAGAGGCCCTAGAATCCGCCAAAGAGGATATTGTCCGGATTGCTCAAAAAGAACAACTGACCGCTCATGCCCATTCCATTGAGGTGAGATTTGAAAAATGAGCTACCAATTACCTGAAAAGCTTTTAAACTTGACGCCATATGCTCCCCTGGAAGGGGTGGCCTCTGTCCGATTGGACGCCAATGAGAGCCCTTTTTCGCCTCCTGAATGGTTGCGAGAGGAGATTGCAAACTCTGTAAAGTCTATTGACTTTAATCGATATCCGGACCCCTATTGTGTGTCACTCTGTGAAAAAGCAGCAGCGTTTTGGGGTGTCCAGCCCTCCATGCTGGTGGCCGGAAACGGCTCCGACGAGTTGATCAGCTTGATCCTCAGTTGGTTTACCAATCCTGGCGAATGCGCAGTAGTGGTCTCCCCGGACTTTTCCATGTATGCTTTTTATGCCCAGTCCTGTGGTGTCCGTGTGGAGGTATTTCCCAAACAGCAGGGCCGTTTGGATGTGGACGCATTGACCGATTTTGTTCAGAAAAAGGACGCACGTTTGCTCATTCTCTCAAATCCCTGCAATCCCACCTCCCTACAGGCGGGACGGGAGGAAATTTTGCACTTGGTCCAAGCGTTGCCGGACTTATTGGTGGTTGTGGACGAGGCATATATGGATTTTTCCGATGGATCTATCCTGTCAGATGTGAACCGATTTGACCATCTGATCCTTTTGAAGACCTGTTCCAAATCGATCGGGATGGCAGCTATCCGCTTAGGTTTTACCATCTCCCATCCCACTCTGGCGATTGCCTTAAAAGCAGCCAAATCTCCCTACAATGTGAATGCTATGACCCAGACGGTGGGGGAGGTACTCTTCTCCCATCCGAACTATTTGCGGGAACAGTGCCAACGGATCTTGCGTTGCAGGGATATGCTCTATCAAGGAATCTTAAATCTATCTAAGAAAACACAGGAGATTTTGCAGGTATTTCCCACCTGTACCAACTATGTCTATTGTGAGATGCAGGATGCAAAACGGGTTTTTTCAGCTCTTGCAGAGCGGGGAATTGCCGTCCGTTGCTTAGGGAATTGTCTGAGGATCTGCACCGGTACCGAGGCGGAAAATAGAATCCTATTGGAGTCCTTGGCGGATATTTTACACTGAGGAGGTGTATA
Organism: uncultured Anaerotruncus sp.; assembly: GCA_904398655.1. Classification (GTDB taxonomy): domain Bacteria; phylum Bacillota; class Clostridia; order Oscillospirales; family Ruminococcaceae; genus Anaerotruncus. Next base: position 75,985 of record CAJFPF010000055.1, read on the forward strand.
GCTATGCGGGAAATCACCCTCCACAGGGTCACTCGGGAAACCGATATCACCCTATCCTGTAATTTGGACGGAAACGGAACTTTTTCCGGTGGGAGCGGGATCGGCTTCTTTGACCACATGCTCTCTGCTTTTTCTGTACATAGTGGGATAGACCTCTCCCTCAAGATGACCGGCGATTTGGAGGTAGATTGCCATCACTCGGTGGAGGATGTGGGCATTGTTTTGGGCCAGGCTTTGGGGCAACTGGCGGATAAAAATGCAATTCAGAGGTATGGGAACTTTTATATCCCCATGGACGAATCGTTGGCCTTCTGTTCACTGGATTTAGGCGGTCGGCCGTTCTTGGTATTTGATGCGGCTTTCCAAAACCCCACAGTGGGTCAGTTCGATTGCTGTATGACAGTGGAGTTTTTTCGGGCAGTGGCTATGAACGCAGGTATGACATTGCATCTTCGGCTGTTGTATGGGGAGAACGACCATCACAAGATTGAAGCGCTCTTCAAAGCATTTGCGCATGCGCTCTCCCAGGCCATAGCTTTACGAGCGGATGGTCCGCTCTCCTCCAAGGGGGTGCTGGGCTGATGTTGGCCATTGTAGATTATGGCGCAGGAAACTTATTTTCTGTACAAAATGCCCTCACTTATCTCAATGAGACCTTTTGTACCACCCGAGACCCCGCGGTACTCCAAAGCTGTGATGGGATTATCCTACCTGGGGTAGGGGCTTTCCCTGATGCCATGCGCCGTTTAGAGCTGACGGGGCTGGTTCCCATACTTCAACAGGAGGCACGAAAAAAACCGCTTTTGGGGATCTGTCTGGGGATGCAGATTTTGTTTGAGCGGGGCTTTGAATTCCAGGAGACTGCTGGTCTTGGACTCATCCCCGGAGAAGTGCGTCTTATCCAAGCACCTGGACTCAAGATCCCCCATATGGGTTGGAATGACCTGGAGATTCTTCATTCCTGTCCTTTGACAGCAGGGATTCAAGCGGGAGATTACGTCTACTTTGTGCACTCCTACTGTGCCCATACAGAGGAAAAATACCTCAGCTGTGTCACCCAATATGGGGAGCAAATTCCGGCTTTGGTTTGGAGCGGCCAGGTGTATGGTGCTCAGTTCCACCCTGAAAAGAGTGGGGAAGTAGGGCTTAAAATCCTAAGAAATTTTGCGAGGTTGGTGAACGGCGATGGTGATACTCCCTGCTATTGATATCCAAGGCGGAACCTGTGTGCGTCTATTTCAAGGGGATTTTTCTACCGCTCAAAAGGTAGCAGAGGACCCTCTAGTGACAGCCGTGAGCTTTCGTAAGGCGGGGGCTGTATGGATCCATATGGTGGATTTAGATGGTGCCAAACGGGGATCCCGAGAAAATACCGAGGTCTTTTTGCAGGTGGCTGCGCAATCTGGATTGAAAGTGGAGCTAGGAGGCGGAATCCGAGATCTGGAAACAGTGACCTACTATTTGGAGCGGGGGATTTCCCGGGTGATCTTAGGTTCCGCGGCGGTAAAAAATCCTGCTTTTGTACAGGAAGCTGTCCAGAAATTTGGAGATCGAATTGCCGTTGGAATCGACGCCAAAAATGGCTTAGTGGCCACCGAGGGATGGCTGGACAACAGCACTGTCCCCTATTTGGAGCTGGCAAAAAAAATGGAGCAGATTGGCGTACAATATTTGATTTTCACTGATATCTCCCGGGATGGCACCCTCTCCGGGCTCAATTTGGAGCAGTTGGAGGCCCTCAATCAGGAGGTCTCCTGTCAGGTGATTGCTTCAGGGGGTGTCCGCGGATTAGGAGACATCGAAGCCTGTCAACAGCTGGGGCTCTATGGTGTCATCTGCGGGAAATCTCTCTACCAGGGAACACTGAATCTTCAGGAGGCCATCGGAAAGGCGGGTGACCAGAGTTGTTAGCAAAACGGATCATCCCCTGTTTGGACGTACGAGATGGGAAGGTGGTCAAGGGGGTCCAGTTTGTGGGGATCCAAGAGGTGGGGGATCCGGTGGAATGTGCCATTGCCTACGGAGAACAAGGAGCTGACGAGATCACCTTTTTGGATATCACTGCTACCCATGAAGGACGGGGCACTATGCTGGACGTGGTGCGCAATACCGCCCGGAATGTATTTGTTCCGCTGACCGTCGGAGGCGGCATCCGCACGGTAGAGGATTTCCGAGAACTTTTGCGGGCAGGAGCAGATAAGGTGTCCGTCAATTCTGCCGCTGTGCGGAATCCTCCATTGATTCGGGAGGCCGCCGATAGATTTGGCAGTCAATGTGTGGTGGTAGCGATTGACGCCAGACGCAGAAAGGATGGGAATGGATTCACAGTAGTGGTCAATGGCGGCAGGATTGATATGGGGATCGATGCCCTGGAGTGGGCCAGGACCTGTGAGCGCCTGGGGGCGGGAGAGATTCTGCTCACCTCCATGGATACCGATGGCTGTCGTGACGGTTTCGATCTGGAACTCACGGAGGCGGTCACAAGGGCTGTGGACATTCCGGTCATTGCCTCTGGTGGATGCGGAAGACTCGAACACTTTTCGGAAGTGTTTGAGAAAACGGGAGCGGATGCGGCATTAGCGGCATCGCTGTTCCACTTTCGGGAGTTGACTGTGGGACAGGTAAAGGAGCATTTGGCTGGTCGCGGGATCCCGGTAAGGAGGAACTGTTGATGGACTTAGATCGTTACTTTCAGAAATCTGACTTGATTCCTGCCATCATTCAGGAACAAGGGACAGGAGAAGTGCTGATGCTGGCCTATATGAACCGGGAGAGCCTGAGAAAGACGTTTGAAACAGGTTACACCTGGTTTTGGAGCCGCTCTCGTCAAGAACTTTGGAACAAAGGCGCCACTTCCGGCCATCTTCAAAAGGTCGTGGATTTACGGGCGGACTGTGATGACGATACCCTATTGGTAACGGTTATCCAAACAGGAAATGCATGTCACACCGGTGCCCACAGCTGCTTTTTTAAAGAGATTTGGGGGGAGAGAAAAGCATGATGGATGTTATCCAAGGACTTTATCAGGTGATTTTGGATCGCAGAGATCATCCGCAGGAGGGTTCCTATACCTGCTATCTGTTTGAGCAGGGGCTGGACAAGATTCTAAAAAAGTGCGGTGAGGAGTGCAGCGAGGTGATCATTGCTGCAAAAAATGGCCGCAATCCGGAAACCCAGGAGGAGCTGTGTGATCTGCTTTATCATCTCTTGGTGTTGATGGTCGAGCAGGACATCCGTCCAGAGCATCTCCAGGAGATTTTAGAGGCAAGACGACAAAAGATTGGGAACCTCAAACAGTTCCATGTGAGCGATCACAATACTTGAATGTCTTGTATGGCAGAAAAAACAAAAAATGCCTTGTTCCCTTGAAAAGGGAACAAGGCATTTTTTCTGCAGAAGATCCGGCGGCATTTTAGCAAGGGGTGACCTGGACCTGAAAAGCTTCTTCCAAAGCATGGACCGCTTTGTTACAATCTGACTGTGGAACAAGAAGGGAAATTTCGACTTCGCCTGTAGAAATCAAAGTCAGTTCAGCATCCACGTCGGCCACTGCGGAGATGGCGCGGGAAGCTACGCCGTACATCTCCCGCATTTCCTCTCCATAGAGTTGGATTTTACAGTTTCCACTAGAAACCATGGGGAAGAGATCAGCATGCAGCTCCTTGAATTGGTTGATCAGTCCCAATACTTCTACCAACTGGTCCGCCCGGAGTGTGAAAGAGATATCAATCTGATGTCCTTGGGGTGCAGTTTGACTGATCATATCCAAATTGACCTGGGCGTTGGCCAACCCCGTAAAAATTTGGGAAAGAATTTTCCAATTATTGGGAATTTTATGAAAGGTTAACAGCGCCACATCCTCTGTTACTATAATTCTCGATACTCCATTCATTATCGATCATCCTTTCTTAGCGTCTTAGAGAAGATCCCCCATGTGATATAGTCCTTCCTGTTTGTCACAGAGGAATAGTGCTGCATTGATCGCTCCTGCCGCAAAAACCCCTTTGTTCAAAGCAGTATGAGAGAGGGACAACATCTCGTCTTGGCCAGCAAACAAGATTTCATGCTCCCCTACGATGGTCCCGCCCCGGACGGCATGAATGCCAATCTCATTTTTTTCTCTCTTTTTGCGTACAGCGTGCCGGTCGTAGATATAATGAGAGGGTTCAGGTAGTACAGAGGAGATCGCATCAGCCAACATCAGCGCTGTTCCACTGGGAGCATCTAATTTTTGATTGTGATGCTTTTCAATGATCTCGATATCAAACTTTCCTCCCAGTGTTTTAGCTGCCTTTTTCGCCAACTCGACCAAAAGGTTGACTCCCAAGGACATATTGGCTGTAAAGAAAATGGGGACCGTTTGGGAAGCCGCATGAATCGCTTCTATTTGATCCGGGGAAAAGCCCGTCGTGGCAATCACTGCGGGAAGATGGCGTTCTACCACATATCCCAACAGCCCTTCCAATATACTGGGGTGGGAAAAGTCGATCAATACATCCGCTTCCACAGCGCATTCAGAAGGGGATGTGAAGACCGGAAATCCGTCAGAACTGATCGGGTTCCGGTCGATCCCAGCTACCACAACGCAATCCTCCCGTTCCCGTATTTGCGCCACAATATTACGTCCCATCTTGCCATTACAGCCTGAAAGAATGATCCGTCTCATCCTGCCTTTTTCACCTCTGTTATCGATTTTGCTATTACAAAAGCCCGGCGTCTTGAAGGGCCTTTTTCAAAATTTCTTTGCGGGCCCCATCCAGAGGAATCAATGGGAGACGAGGGGCACCAGCTTTCCAACCCAGTAGATTCATAGCCTCTTTTACCGGGATGGGGTTCACATCTGAGAAGAGGGCATTGATCAAAGGCAACAGCTTGATTTGCAGATCTGCGCTCTCCTGTACTTTTCCATCAAAATACAGCTGGCACATGTCATGGGCCTGTCTTGGGGCCACGTTGGAAAGCACTGAAATAACACCTTTTCCCCCTAAGGAGAGGATCGGAACTGTCTGGTCATCATTTCCAGAGTAAAGATCCAGCGCATCTCCGCAGAGATAACGGATGTTGGCAATCTGGCTCAGATCCCCGCTGGCCTCTTTGGTAGCCACAATGTTGGGATGTTGGCAAAGCTTTTGATAGGTGGCTGGCTGGATGTTGACGCCAGTGCGGCTAGGAACATTGTAGAGGATGATAGGCAGGCTAGTGGCATCTGCCAAGGCAAAGAAATGGCTAATCAGTCCTGCTTGAGAGGTTTTATTATAATAAGGGGTAACCTGCAGCAGGGCGTCCGCACCCGCTTGTTCAGCCTGCTTGGAAATTTCAATGGCATGGGCGGTATTGTTGCTACCAGCGCCGGCTACCACAGGGACACGTCCAGCCACCTTTTCCACTGCAAAACGGATACACTCCACCTGCTCCTTCTCTGTCATGGCGGAGGCCTCTCCTGTGGTACCCACTGTTACAATGGAATCGGTCCCATTGGAGATTTGGTGTTCAATCAGTCGGCCATACTCCTCCCAATTGATGGAAAGATCCTCATTCATGGGAGTGATGATCGCCACGCCTGTACCCGTGAAGATTGTCTTTTTGCTCATTACAAAAACCACCTTTCTACCCCAAAATTCATTTTAGTCGAGATATCCTCTCGCTGCTAACAATTCTGCCAGTAACACAGCGCCGCCCGCCGCTCCACGCAAAGTGTTGTGGGAAAGGCAGACAAACTTGTAGTCATACTGGGTGTCCTCCCGCAGCCGCCCGATTGAGACCGCCATTCCATTTTCCAGGTTGCGGTCCAATTTGGTCTGAGGGCGGCTCTCCTCTTCAAAATAATGTAAGAAGTGTTTGGGAGCGCTGGGCAGTCCCAATTTTTGAGGGGCCCCGGAAAATGCCGCCCAACGTTCTTTCATCTGTTGCATAGTTGGTTTTTTCTCAAAACTCGCGAACACCGCCGCCATATGGCCGTCCGAACAGGGGACCCGTAGGCACTGTGCAGTAAAAGCAGGGGAGGTGGCGGGCACAATCGCCCCGTCCTGGATGGTACCCCAAATCTTCAACGGCTCCCGTTCACTTTTTTCCTCCTCCCCGGGGATGTAGGGAATGACGTTATCTACAATTTCCGGAAAGGTTTCAAATGTTTTTCCCGCTCCGGAAATTGCTTGGTAGGTACAGACGAGTGTTTTGGTAAGGCCAAACTCCTCCTTCAAGGGATGGAGCGCTGGTACATAGCTCTGCAAAGAACAGTTGGATTTGACTGCCACAAATCCCCTCCGGGTGCCCAACCGTTTTCGTTGCGCCGGGATGATCTGGAGATGTTCATCATTGAGCTCCGGAATCACCATGGGGACGTCAGGAGTGAATCGGTGGGCCGAATTGTTGGAGACCACCGGGCACTCCGCTTGGGCATAGGCTTCCTCCAGTGCCCGAATCTCCTCTTTTTTCATATCTACCGCGCAAAAAACAAAATCCGCCTGTTGAGCAACTTTCTCCACATCGGCCGCGTTCTGGATCACCATCTTTTTGACCCCTTCCGGGATCGGTGAGGTCATTACCCAGCGGTCTTTCACCGCATCTTCATAGATTTTTCCAGCCGAATTGGGGGAAGCTGCCAAAACCGTCAGCTGAAACCATGGATGGTTTGCCAAAAGGCTGATAAAACGCTGTCCTACCATCCCGGTAGCCCCTACAACACCCACATTCCATTTTTTCATTGCCAAAACCCCTTTTTTCAAATCATATGCAGATTGGGATAATAAAAAAACCGGTTGAAAACCGGTTCAAATTCCATTATAATGGAGAAGTTCTAAAATATGCCAGTAAATAGTTCGCAGCAGGAAAACCACGTCCCATCCACCGCCATAGCGCTCCATCATAACGTAAAATGATGACAGTCGCAAGCCTATTTGGCTGTGCGCCCAGAGAAACCGCTTGCCAAACGTTTCTCTTCGGCGTCGATCCCTTTCGCACGGTATAAACGACTTTGGCAGTCTGAGCCGAGCTACTGATGAAAGACGCGACCTCTACCGGTTTGGATTTTTATCAAAATTGGGGACTTCTTTTAGAATTTTTTATTATATTAACACTGCTGGGAATAGATGTCAACCCGATTTTCTCAATTTAATGTATCAAAATTTTGGATAGCTCTCCAAAAGGAGATCATGCACACATTGGCAGACGCTGTCCTCTTGTTTCATACATTTAGGAGGCCTACAGATTGTTTAAGACATCGGATTTTTATTTTGACTTACCCCAGGAGCAGATTGCCCAAACCCCGGTGGAGCCCCGGGATCACTCCCGCATGCTGGTGTTACACCGACAAAATGGTTTGTTGGAGCACCGTCACTTCTACGATCTTCCCCAATACCTTGAGGCGGGAGATACTTTGGTCATCAATACCTCTCGGGTCATTCCGGCACGTCTCTATGGCAATAAGGAGGATACGGGAGGACGGATGCAGTTTCTCCTTTTAACCCAAAGAGAAAAGGATATTTGGGAAGTCATGGTAAAACCCGGAAAAAAGGCCAAAGAGGGTTCCCGCTTTGTATTTGGGGATGGGATCCTCCGCGCAGAGGTCTTAACGACTGTAGAGGGTGGAAATCGACTTGTCCGTATGGAGTATCAAGGGGATAGCATCTATCCTATCTTAGAAAAAATTGGAAATATGCCGCTGCCTCCCTATATTACGCAAGAACTAAAGGACAATGAGCGATACCAAACGGTGTATTCCCAACAGCTTGGTTCTGCTGCAGCTCCTACCGCTGGCCTGCATTTTACCGATCAGCTACTAGATCAGTTGCGTTCACAGGGAGTCAATATTGCAGAGGTAGTGTTGCATGTGGGCCTAGGGACCTTCCGCCCTGTAAAGGAAGAAGACATTACACAACATCATATGCATTCTGAACACTATCACCTCCCGCGAGAGACCGCAGAACTGATCAATACCACAAAACAAAACGGCCATCGAGTAATCGCGGTGGGAACTACCAGCTGCCGCACATTGGAATCGGTGGGAACAAAGTACGGAAAAGTCCAAGAGGATGATGATGATACCAGCATCTTTATCTATCCTGGTTATTCTTTCAAAGTTTTGGACGGGCTGGTTACTAATTTCCATTTACCGGAAAGTACTTTGATTATGCTGGTCAGCGCTTTTGCTGGCTATGAACAGACCATGCGTGCCTATCAGGTGGCGGTACGGGAGCATTATCGATTTTTTAGTTTTGGAGATGCAATGTTGATTTTGTGAAAAGGAGTTGGATGGATGTATACTTTACTAAAACAGGAGGGACATGCCCGCCGGGGAGTTTTTCAGACAGTCCATGGTACGGTACAGACCCCTGCTTTTATGAATGTGGGAACTTCTGCGGCCATTAAAGGAGGGATTTCCTCGATCGATCTGGTGGAATTAAAGTGTCAGGTCGAGCTCTGCAATACCTATCATCTTCATGTGCGCCCTGGAGATGAGGTCATTCGCCAGATGGGAGGATTGCATAAATTTATGAACTGGCATCGCCCAATCCTCACCGACTCCGGAGGATTCCAGGTCTTCTCCCTGGCCAAGCTTCGGAAAATCAAGGAGGAGGGCGTTACTTTTGCCTGCCATTTGGATGGGAAGCGAATTTTTATGGGTCCAGAGGAGAGCATGCGTATCCAATCCAACCTGGGCTCTACAGTTGCCATGGCTTTTGATGAGTGTATCGAAAATCCCGCGCCGTATGACTATGTAGCCCGTTCCATTGCTCGTACCACCCGTTGGCTGCGTCGGTGCAAAGCGGAGATGGAACGGCTGAATAGCCTACCAGATACTTTGAATCCTCACCAGATGCTCTTTGGCATCAATCAGGGCTCCACCTATGCAGATTTGAGGATCCATCATATGCAAGAGATCGCCCAGCTTGATCTGGATGGTTATGCTATTGGTGGATTGGCAGTGGGAGAATCCGCGCAGGAAATGTATGATACCATTGAAGCGGTGGAACCCTATATGCCCGCTGATCGGCCACGTTATTTAATGGGGGTGGGAACTCCAGTCAACATTTTAGAAGGGGTTTACCGCGGAGTGGATCTCTTTGACTGTGTGATGCCCAGCAGGAATGCCCGCCACGGCACGGTTTTTACCTGGCAAGGGATCCGAATTTTACATAATGAAAAGTATAAGTTGGATGACCGTCCGTTGGATGAGGAGTGCGACTGCCCCACCTGCAAAAATTTTAGCCGCAGCTATTTGCGACATCTTTTCCGGACGGGGGAGATGTTGGGGATGCGGTTGGCTGTAGCCCACAATCTATATTTTTACAATACCCTCATGGAGCGGATTCGGGAAGCGCTGGACAACGGTTGCTATGAATCGTTTTACTGTCACTGGGTACCGATTCTTGGGAAAAGAATTTAAGAGGATTTTTATAGGAATCCCTTGAAACCCATGTCCAAACACGCTATAATAGTTAAAGTGTACTCTTTTAGGTAGAAATTATTTGGAGGTTTTTTTATGGAAGGAGCAGCCACAACTGGATTTGGTAGCAGCATTTTGATGATCGTTGTCATCTTTGTCGTCTTCTATTTCCTGTTGATCCGGCCCCAAAAGAAACAGGAAAAGAAAACCCAGCAGATGCGTGCTAGCTTGGAGGTCGGGGATGAGATCGTCACCATCGGTGGTATCATCGGTACAGTTGTTGTGACGAAGGACGACTATCTGGTCATTGAGACTGGGTCTGACAGAAGCAAGGTTCGGATTACCCGTTGGGCTGTTCAGACCAATAATACTCCTCATGACCCTCCTGCTGCTGAGAACGGCAAAAAATCTAAAAAATAATCATGGTGTTCTAAAATTTGCTCATTCCCCGTATTCTGGATTAAGCGGTGTGTGATAGTCGCAAAAGCCGCTGAAAGGGAGGATCTGGGAATGAGCAAATCCGATGTATCCCGCTTGAAGAGGTACTTGCGGCCCCTCTCTATGGGCGTGCTGTTTGGGGCAATCATATGTATGTGCCTATTAGCTGTGATGGCACTGGTCATGAGTATCGGGGATATTCCTCAGGGATGGGTGTTCATGCTCGCGTCCATCGCCTTTTGGCTCGGCGGGTTGGCAGGTGGCTTTTTCTGCGCTTGTCTTTCTAAAGAGCGAGGACTCCTGTTGGGCCTATGTTGTGGCCTCATTCTTTCAGCGATTTGTCTATTGGCTAGCTTAACAATGGGAGAGCCCAATTGGGGTGGAGCCGCAATTGCAAGGTTTGTTGCGATGTTGTTTGCTTGCGCCTTGGGAGGCGTATTGGGGGTAAATCGCCGGAAAAAAGTCCGTTGAACGATTGCCTTTTTTGTAAAAATGTGTTATACTAGTCCCAGATTATTAGGAAATGAGGGAGTTTCAAATGAAACATATAAAGACTATTAATCATGCCAATTTGAAAGAGTCCGCAGTGAAGGGCGGTTGCGGCGAGTGCCAAGCCTCCTGCCAGTCTGCTTGCAAAACTTCCTGCACTGTAGCAAATCAGAAATGTGAGAACAAGAGATAATCTCTTTGATCTTTTCACTTGCCACAATGTTTCATTTAGGGCGGCTGAAAGGCCGCCCTCTGTTTTGGTTATAGGAGATTGCAATGATACATAAGTACCAACTAAATGGCTATTGGATTGTGCTAGATGTCAATTCGGGGGCAGTACATCTTTTAGATGAGCTCAGTTATCGTCTATTGGATCTCATGACGGATTCGGTTCCGCCAGAGTGTCCACCAGAGGCGTTTGAGCGGCTTTCGGATTATACACCGGAAGAAATCCAAGAAGCTCACGCCGAATTATTGATGTTGCAGGAGGCAGGGCAGCTGTTTTCCTCCGATGACTACGATCAATTTGCTAAATTGATGACCCCTTCACCCGTCAAAGCAATGTGCCTTCATGTGGCCCATGACTGCAATCTGCGGTGTAAGTATTGTTTTGCTGATTCGGGAGAGTACATGGGACACCGTGAGTTGATGAGTCTGGAAACGGGGAAAAAGGCCATCGACTATTTAATTAAATATTCTTACGGCCGCCATAATTTGGAAGTGGATTTCTTTGGCGGTGAGCCTCTTATGAATTTTGGCGTAGTGAAGGAACTAGTGGCCTATGCGCGCTCTTTGGAAAAGGAACATAATAAACTTTTCCGTTTCACGACCACTACCAATGGCATTTTGCTGACCGATGACAAAATTGATTTCATCAATCGGGAAATGTCCAATGTTGTGCTCTCCATTGACGGACGCAAAGAGGTCAACGACCGGATGCGTCCCCATGTAGACGGTCGGGGCAGCTATGAAAGTATGGTTCCGAAGTTTCAGCGACTGGTAGAAAAGCGTCGCCAAGGACCGTTCGATCAGTACTATGCCAGAGGAACATTTACAAAATATAATAAGGACTTCGCAGAAGACGTTCTCCATCTGGTGGACCTTGGATTTGATCAGGTCTCCGTAGAGCCGGTGGTTTCCGACCCATCGGTGCCCTATGCTCTTACAGAGGAGGATCTTCCTGAGATCTTTGCCGAGTACGAACGTTTGGCGAAAATTATGGTCCAGAGGCATGGGACTGACAAGGATTTCAATTTCTTCCATTTCATGTTGGACCTGGATCAGGGCCCGTGTGCAATCAAACGGCTGAGAGGGTGCGGTTGCGGCAATGAGTATGTAGCGATCACTCCCTCTGGAGATGTCTATCCCTGCCATCAGTTTGTGGGGCATGCAGAATGGAAAATGGGCAGTGTCTATGACCAGAGTTTGGACTATGACATGAAGAGCAAATTTGCCGCAGCGACGGTCTATGGAAAAGCAGAGTGTCGAAATTGTTGGGCAAAATTCTATTGTTCCGGTGGCTGTAATGCAAACAGTATGCAATATCAAGGGGACATTTTAAAACCGGTAAAGATCTCTTGCGAGTTGGAAAAGAAGCGCCTGGAGTGCGCAATTATGATTAAAGCAGCAACCCTATAACATATGACTATGACATAAATTATAAAAGACATGCATATCTCTTTTATTGGAAAAACCAAGGAAGGGAAGTGGATGTTCATGCCGTTTACCGCCGCTGATTTGGACAAGATTTTAGCCCAGCAGCAGCAAAAAAAGCCTGCTGAAGAGCTTCCAATACACCCAATAAGGGTGGAGGAGGCATCACTGCGGGCTTTTTCTTTTCCCACCAAACGGGACTGGATATTCTACCTTTTAGGAGCTTTATTTTTATTAGGCGTAGGGATTGGGGCGTTATTGGTAAGTCGCTGCCAACCGCAGACCTTAGAACTACTCAAAGGAGTCCTGGGGGGATATGTAGAGTTACGTCAAAGCCGTCCTTTCGGCAGCATTGTTATTTCCACATTTAGCTCCCTCTTTCTATTTCTCCTCATCCTCTTTTTATTGGGTTTTTGTTCCATCTCACAACCTGCCATTCTTCTGGTACCCCTTTTTAAAGGATTGGGATATGGTTTTGCTGCGGGCACTCTCTATGGAGAATCTGGCGCTTCGGCTATTCTGCAGATCGCAATTTTAATGCTTCCCTCCATATTGCCTGGCACGCTTCTTTTGATGCTGGCAAGCAGAAGTGCGCTTTTATTCTCCACCCGTTTATTTCATGTTTCCGTCCACAGAGAAAGCGCTTTTGGCCCCAGTATTAAGCGATATGGAATGCGCTTTTTGTTATTTATGGTGCTCAGTCTTTTGATTGCCCTGTTGGATGCCAGCATCTGCGTCAAGTTCCGAAGCCTGCTGCTTTGAAACAGGTCCTTCTGTCGTGGGAACTCTTTTTCGAGCTTTTGGCGAAACCGAGGATAGAGGGGAATGTTCCGCCGCGTTTTCCATTTGACGGCTGGAAACATGGGTATAAATTTCAGTAGTACTGAGACTGACATGTCCCAGGATCTCTTTCAAAACCCGGATATCTACGTTCCCATGCTGGTACATCAATGTAGCGGCGGTGTGGCGGAGCTTATGCGGCGAATAGCCTTGCCCAGCTAGACCGGCTCGCTTGAGCCATTCACCAATGATCTGCTCCACCCGTCGGGGGGTAATTCTGGTACCACGGGAGCTCAAAAATAGTGCATCACGGGCGTTTTCCTTCACCGGAGGTTTCCGGACGGCCAAATAAGCTTCCATCGCTTGCAGGCAGGCATCGTTTAAGTAGACAACTCTCTCCTTATTACCTTTTCCCAAAAGACGCACAGTATTATTTCGGATATCCGAGAGATTGATTCCAACCAACTCAGACAGACGCATCCCGCAGTTTAAAAAGAGGGTTAGAATACAGAAATCTCGTTCGTAACTGGTACTATTGGCGGGGGTAGTGTCGGTAAGTAGTTCTAAGCTTTCTTCCAACGTCAAATAACGAGGCATGGCCTTCTTTAAGGATGGCACCTCCAAGTTTTCCACGGGATTTGTACGCAATAGGCAGGCCTTTTGCGTCAAATAGTTGAAAAAGGAGCGGAGGGCAGATACCTTTCGAGAACGCGTTTTGGCATTATTGCTGCGCTGATCCAGCGTATAATTTAGAAAGCCATAAACATCGGAAAGGGTAATTTCAGAAATGGTCTGAATAGAAATGTCGTGGATCGATAGCTGTTGGAACTGTTCGGAATCTATATGGGACTGATGGAGAAGCTTAGTAGCTTTGATATACCGTAAAAAAGTGCGCAAATCCACGTGATAAGCATCGACTGTCCGTTGTGAGCGGCCGCGAATGGTCAACATATAAAATAAGAAATCCTGAAGATAACGAGGACAATCTTGATAGTCCGCCATAAAACCCCTCCCTTAATTTCGCTAAATTTTTATTTAGCGAAATTTCATATTCATATTTTATTCCCTCTCTGGAAAAATGTCAAGTACCTTGGAGATGATATTTGTGGAGTTAAAACAGTTGGAATTCTTTTTGGCGGCCTGCGAGTGTGGCAGTCTGGGTAAGGCTGCAGACCGACTGTATACGACACAGCCAAATGTAAGTAAAGTCATTGCCTCCCTGGAGCATGAACTTGGGAAACCGTTATTTGAACGGACAAGCCGTGGACTGAAGCTTACCGACTATGGGAAGTCCATTTATCAATATGCTGATAACATTTTCAAAAATGTAGAGCTTATCACCCACTCCAGCCGTGTGAGACATCCAGAGACCCTTAGTGTCTCCACCTATCCCAGCCATGTACTTGCCTCTGTCCTAGTAAATTTGTATCAACGAGATCCCACGCGAATTATCGAACACCGTCAGGATACTGTGGAAGGTATTACAAACCATGTAGCCAGAGGGATCTCTGAACTGGGAATCCTCTACGTTTCTCAAAAGCAACGGATGATTTTCCAGCACATTATTGCCCATAAAAATCTGGAATTCGTCACATTGGGCGTCCGGGAAGCCTGTATTTATGTGGGCCCCCACAACCCTCTCTTTTATGGAAAAGACTCTATTTCGTTAAAGGAAGTATATCAGTTGCGGTTTATACGCGGCTTGAGTGATTATTTCTCTATGGAACACCATTTAAAACAAGTGAGCATGGGTGCTATTGATTCTGAAAAACTTCATCCCGCTGTCTACACAAATAGTGAGCACTTTACAATGGAAATGTTGCGATGCACGGATCTTGCCGAACTGGGTATTGATGTGAATCCCCCTGCCCTGCCGCAACCTCCCAGTAGTCACTTGCGCTGTCTGCGTATTGAAGGCGAGGAAGCGAATTTGATCTTGGGATATGTGGTGACAAAAGAACACGTGCTCTCGGATATCGCCAATGAATTGGTGGAAGGAATGCGTGAGCAGATGGATGCTTCCCAGTACCCATAACAAACTGTTATGCCTTTATCCATATAAATCCAAAGTTGTCCTCTCCTTTTAAAACCGATATAATAAAACCAATGAGTTCCAGCCTTTTTAGAGCGGGTAATTTAGAAAGGATTGAGGCGCAGCTATGGAAAAAACGAGTGTTACCTTGCAAGATATCCGGGAGGCGGCTGAACGGATTCGACCATTTATCCGCAGAACTCCCCTGCTCCGGGAAGCGACTTTGGATAATCTCTTAGGTTGTCAGGTTTATTTAAAACCCGAGATGCTTCAAATTACTGGCGCCTTCAAATTGCGGGGCGCTTTGAGCAAAATCCTGACTTTGACTCCAGAAGAACGTGCGAGAGGGATTATCACCAGTTCTTCCGGCAATCATGCCCAAGCTTGTGCCTATGCAGGCCAGCTATTGGGGATCAAGGTGACTGTCATCGTCCCCGATGACACTCCCCATCTAAAGGTGAGCAATGCTCGTCGTATGGGGGCCAACGTGATTCTCTGGGAACGCACTTACGCCGAACGTTGGAAAAAGGTCCAACAGGAAGTGGAGGAACATGGATATTCCATTGTTCATGCCTTTGAAGATTATACAGTTATGGCGGGACAAGGGACGATCGCTCTGGAAATCATGGAGGACTTGCCCGATGTAGAAACGGTTTTGGTCCCAATTGGCGGCGGCGGGTTGATTTCTGGCATCTCCACCGCGATCAAGGAATCCAATCCTAAAATCCGCGTGGTAGGTGTCCAAGCAGCCAACTCTGACGGATTCCGTGCCAGTCGCGAGGCTGGACAGCGGATCCGCATTCAATCAAAACCCACCATTGCAGATGGGATCACCTGCAGTATGCCAACAGAACGTCCGTTTCAGGTGGTGGAACGGTATGTGGACGAGATTGTTTCTGTGGAAGAGAACGATATTCGTGAGGCAGTCCGCCAGATCGCCCGTGAGGCAAAGCTGATTGCGGAACCTACCTCCAGTGTCGTGGTGGGCGCCCTTTTGGCCCACAAGATCACTGTTCGGCCGGACGAAAAGGTGGCCTTGGTGCTCACTTCCGGAAACTGGGACATTGAGAATATTGGAAAAATCTTCAAAGATGAACCCGTTCCGGGCGTTTTATGAGATCTACGACATGTTATCTAGAGGAGGTATTACCATGGAAAAGACCCTATTGCTCAATAAAAGTGAAATTGGCAGCCTAATCGATCTGGATGCTGTGCAGTTGGCGGTGGAGGATGCTTACCGCTCTTTCAACAGCGGCAAAGTGGTTCAACCGGATTTTATGTGCGTCAACCTACCGGACAGCCATGCTGGGATCGACTTTAAAGGTGGAATGGATCTGGGAAACGGTTTTTTGACAATCAAGGCATCTACCGGCGGCTATGACAATAATAAGGAGTTGGGTCTGCCTACAGGGATGAATACCGTTCTGCTGTTTGACGCCTATACCAGCTTTTTGAAGTGTGTCATGGATGCTACCTGGATCACAGGATGCCGCACAGCTGCCGCTGGTGCCATCTCTGTGAAATACCTATCCCGTGAGGATGCCAATGTCCTCTGTGTCATTGGCGCTGGAAATCAGGCCAGAAGGCAGTTACGGGCCATCATGCGGGTACGTAATTTGACTAAAGTGTTGGTTTGGAACGCATTTCGAGAGGAAATGGACACCTATGTGAAGGAGATGTCCCAAGAGACGGGGTTGCCAATCTATGCCTGTGAAACCCCTGAAGAGGCAATCTCTCAAGCGGACATCGTTGTCACCACTACCCGGGGCATTCTACCCCCTGTGGTGAAGCGTAGCCTTCTCAAGCCTGGGACCCATATCGCCGCTATTGGGGCGGATATGCCCAATAAGCAGGAACTTTGCACAGATGTTTTTAAAGGAGCTAAGATTGTGAACGACTCCATTCACCTCTGCTCTACTCATGGAGAAACCCACCATGCTCTGGAGGAAGGGGTTATCAAGGTCTCCGACATCTATGGTGAGATTGGAGAAATCATTTTGGGCAAAAAGCCAGGGCGGGAGAATCCGGAAGAGATCACCATCTTTGATACTGTTGGTATGGCCGTTCAGGATACCGCCACAGCCTCGATGCTCTATAAAGGTGCCTTGGAGAAAAATTTGGGTACCTGGTTTGATTTTATGGCTTGATCACTTGGTTATATAAAATAATATAATAAACAAGGAGAGGGCTCAAAGAGCTCTCTCCTTGTTTATTGAAATCTCAGTGCATCCACTGGGCGCATCTTGGCAGCTAGCAACGCCGGATAGGCTCCAAAAATGACACCTGTAAAGATTGAAACCAGGATACTTAAAAGCAGCAGTTGGAAATTGAGCCGCATTTGAATGCCCAACAAAAGACATCCGAGTCCAACACCGCCTATTCCTACAAGTAAGCCAATGAGACTGCCAGCCAAGGAGAGCAGTAACGCTTCCATTAGAAACTCTGATAAAATCATCCCTTGTGTGGCGCCCAAAGATTTTTTGATTCCAATTTCCCGTGTACGCTCCTGGACCGAGACGACCATCACCGTCATAATTCCCAATCCCGCCACCACCAGAGAGACCGCCGCAATGGAAGATAAGGCAAATGTTACAATTTCTAGAAGGCGATTGAGAGAATCCTTTTGCTTGGAGAGGTCGGAAGCTTTAAATCCGCGCTTGAGCTGGTGCTGTCGATTTACTGCGTCCTGCAGCTGTTGGGAAAGCGTACCGGTGTCTCTCCCCTCTTGAACAGTGACTGCGATCTGTTGAAAGGTATTGTCTCCCGTATACTTTTGCAATGTGGTATAGGGCAGATAGACAAAAGAGGGAATCACATCCCCCACAAGGTTTTGTAGCACATTGCCGCCAGAGGAGACAACTCCAACAATCTCAAAGGAGACATAATTTCCGTTTAACAACAAATCCATCGTTTTTCCAACCACATTTTCGCGCTGATAAAATAACTCTGCTACTCTGCTATCCACAAGGCAGACATCGGCTTTCCCCAAAAGATCCGCCTCACGGAATTTTCTTCCATGACGGGTTTCTAAGGAAATCAACTGGGTATTTTCTTCGCTAATTCCCCAGACCATAGCATTGGCAATCATCCCCCTCATACGGATCGTACTCAATTGAGTAACAATAGGAACCGCACTCTGCACATCTGGGTAGCTTTGCAGTAACTGTAGGTCGGTTCTGTCCATTTTTTGTGTTGTCAATTTTTGGTCGGCGCTAACCGCAATACTGCCCAAACCCATAGAACTGAGTTCTTGGTCAATCTCTCGCTTGCCAATCTCTCCAATGGAGCCAATCAGCACCACCGATGTTACTCCAATTGCGATGCTGATTACTGTTAACAGGCTGCGTCCTCCCTTCCGTCTCAAATTACGGAACCCATAAAACAATCCATCAACAAACATCTCAACTCCCCACCCCCTTTAAAAGAACTCTAGTCCCTGATCCTGTGATCTGGGAGGCATCTGAGACAACAATGTCCCATTGTGTGAGCCCATCCGTCACTTCTACGCTATGAGTGAGCTCCATTCCAGTGACAATGTCTCGTCGGACCGTCCGAGAGCCCTCTACCAAATAGACATATTCCACATTATTTTCATCCTGCTGCACAGCTCCATAGGGAACCGTCAGCATGGGGCGTTTTTCTCCAGCTGAAATTTCTGCTTGTACAGTAAAGCCTTCTTTCAAATGTTCGTCTGGATTGGAGATAGCAATGTTTACGTCCACGACAGCTTCCTGATTGGATAGGACATCCTGGTAGGCCACAGGAGAGATACTTTGTACCACTCCGTTATATACCCGTCCTCCAAAACCGGCGCCCTGAATCTCTACAGGATTCCCCACTTGAATCTGCGCAATCTCTGCCT
Source organism: uncultured Anaerotruncus sp. (assembly GCA_904398655.1). Lineage (GTDB taxonomy): Bacteria > Bacillota > Clostridia > Oscillospirales > Ruminococcaceae > Anaerotruncus. The sequence continues at coordinate 94,624 of CAJFPF010000055.1, forward strand.
CCCCTACTTGGACAACCGCTTCAAAGCTGTTGGGATCTGAAATTGTAACCGCAGGTTGAGAAAGCGAATTGGGCAGTTGCTCCTTCAGATTGATGGCTGTAACAATACCATCCATAGGAGCGACGATTTGTTCAGGGGTTATAGGATTTTCGACAGCTTTCTCTCTTTCGCTCTCAGCTGTAAAATTTCCATATTTTTCTAGTGTTTCCTGAGAAATTCCATGCTTTTGCAACGACTCGTTGTTGCGTAATGCTGCGGGAATGCTCTCCTCCAGTAAATCTGTTTGATTTGTTAAGGGGTCTAATTCTGCCAACAACTCCCCACTCTGGACTGAGTCCCCTAAAGCCACATGAACGGATGAAGCGACTACCGGTACATCTAGGTAAAAGGACCAGCTATTTCCAGCCACGATTTCCCCAGTGGCATGCACTTGCTGTTCATAAAGGATGTAAGTCGGATACAAAAAGTCCACCTGGGTATGACGATGGAGGATGATTTCTGGGACAAATGCTGCTATACCGAAGAGTATCCAGACCAATAACAGAGCCGTTACTTTTTTTAAGGACAAAGCCATTCCTCCATTTCCATTCCAGCACTGTTCTTAGTCTTTTCTGGAAACAGCGGTTTATTCTGGACTAGAGGAAGTTTGAGTGAGAATAAAATCATTAGGGTTGGGCAGCCTATGAAAAGCCGTCAAAAATCTGGGTGCTGGGGAGGGGATAATTTGCCCAACGAAAAGATGCTCCATTTGATTCCCTGCGATAAGGATTGTTATTACCAACAGCAGGGATACTGTACTTTGGATGGCGTCGCGCGTATCACAAATTTTCATGGGGATGGATGTGGGTATTTTACCCAAACGGACCCCTATCAACAAGAGGAGTAGCTATTACACAAAACGGGAGTTGGACAAATTCCAACTCCCGTTTTATTATACCTCGTAAACCACACGCTAAGCGTGTGGTGAAAGGAGGGAGCGATAGCGTTGATATGAAAAAAGAAGCCTCCTTTTG
>CAJFPF010000056.1 GCA_904398655.1 uncultured Anaerotruncus sp.
AGCGGTGCCCCAGTCGTAGGGGATCTCGTTCATGCGGCGGTAGACGTTGGCGCGGGGGTTATCCCAGGAGCGGAACACCGCCTTGACGGCCTCCATCAGCTGGACCTTCGGGTCCTGAGGGAACTCCTCGCCCTTGTGCTCTTTATAGAACGCCTTGAAGAGGACCACCAGCTTCTTCATGTCGTCCGCGTCCAGGTCGATGTCCTGGGTGACGCCCTTCTCTTCCTTCAGCTGGTCGATGATCTTCTCGAACTCGCTCTTGGGCAGCTCCATGACCACGTCGGAGAACATCTGGATGAACCGGCGGTAGGAGTCATAGGCGAAGCGGGGGTTCTGGGTGAAGTTGGCAAAGCCCTCCACCACGGTGTCGTTGAGGCCCAGGTTCAGGATGGTGTCCATCATGCCGGGCATGGAAGCGCGGGCGCCGGAACGGACCGAAACCAGCAGGGGGTTGACGGGGTCGGCGAACTTCTTGCCGCAGATCTCCTCCATCTTGGCCAGCCCCTCATAAATCTGGGCCTGGATCTCGTCGTTGATCCGGCGGCCGTCCTCATAGTACTGGGTGCAGGCCTCGGTGGAGACGGTGAATCCCTGGGGCACCGGCATGCCGGCCCGGGTCATCTCGGCCAGGTTGGCTCCCTTGCCGCCCAGCAGTTCCCGCATGTCCTTATTGCCTTCAGAGAACATGTAAACGTACTTTTTTCCCATGCAATCTACCTCCAAATGAAAATTACATCCAGACCGCGCCCGGCGCGGAGCCCCCCAGGCCCCGGTAAAGGCCGCCGGGGGAGAAGGGGCAGCTGGCACCCCTCTCGGTAAAACCGCTAGAAATGCCCCTGAATCCAATGTTTATTATAACAAGCCCCCATATCTTTTTCCAGTGTTTTCACAATCTTTTTCATAAAAATTATTTGCAGTTCCGCCGCAAAATCCCCAGGAAATCTCTTGCAAACTGCTGAAATTGCTGCAATAATAGGAATCAGTAAAAATGAGCGGCGGACCCCTGCCGGAGAGATTTCCGGCGGGGGCCTGTCCGCCTGGGGGAGGAATGGGATTTGGAGAGACGTCGCCAGGCTGTGATCCTGGCCGCCGGGGATGGCAAGCGGATGAAATCCGACCAGCCGAAGGTGCTCTGCCAGGTGCTGGGCAGGCCGATGCTCACCTGGGTGGAGGAGGCCTGCCGTCAGGCAGGTATCCAGGAGATCATCGTGGTGGCCGGGGACCGGCCGGAGCTGCTGCGCCCGGCCGTTTCGGAGAGCTGCCGGTTCGTCCAGCAGCGCCAGCGCCTGGGCACCGGCCATGCGGTGCTGGCTGCCCGGGAGCTGTTGGACCCCGCGGCGGATGTGGCGGTGGTCTGTGGGGACGCCCCCCTGTTGCGCCCGGAGGATTTAAAGTCCGCCCATGCCCGGCACCAACAGGAGCAGAACGCCGTGACCCTGCTCTGCGCCCGGCTGGAGGACCCCACCGGCTACGGCCGGGTGGTGCGCCGGGCGGACGGAGGGGTGGACGCCATTGTGGAGGAGCGGGACGCCAGCGCCAGCCAGCGCCAGATCCAGGAGGTCAACTCCGGGGCCTACTGGTTTTCGGGGGCGTTTTTGCGGGACGCCCTTCCCCAGCTCACCGCCCAGAACGCCCAGGGGGAGTATTACCTCACCGACACGGTGGCCCTGGCGGTGGGGGCGGGGCTACGGGCGGGGGCCTACCTCTGTCCCCAGCCGGACGCGGCATTGGGGGCCAACAGCCGCCGCCAGCTTCAGCAGCTGAACGGGATTGCCCGCCGCCAGGTGCTGGACCGGCACCTGGAAAACGGGGTGGACATCCCCCTGGAGGACGGGATCCTCATCGGCCCCCAGGTGCGGATCGGCCCGGATACCCAGATCCTCCCGGGCACCATCCTGGAGGGGGAGACCTCCATCGGCCCCGGCTGTGTCATCGGCCCCAACTCCATGCTCAAAAACACCACTGTGGGGGCGTTTTGCCAGATCAAAGCCAGCTGGCTCACCGACAGCACCGTGGGTGACCACACCACCATCGGCCCCTTCTCCCAGCTGCGGCCGGGCTCCCACGTGGGGGACCATGTGAAGATCGGGGACTTTGTGGAGCTGAAAAACACCTCCCTGGGGGACCACACCTCCGTGGCCCACCTGACCTATTTGGGTGACAGCCAGGTGGGGGAGTGGTGCAACTTCGGCTGCGGCGTGGTGGTGGCCAACTACGACGGCAACCACAAGTACCGGACGGTGGTGGGGGACCGGGTGTTTGTGGGGTGCAACACCAACCTGGTGCCCCCGGTGACCCTGGGGGACGGCAGCTACACCGCCGCAGGCACCACGGTGGACCAGGATGTGCCCGCCGGGGCGCTGGCCATCGGCCGGGTGCGCCAGGAGAACAAGCCCGGCTGGGCGGACGAACATGTGGCCTTCAAAAAGGGCCCCCAACCGGGAAATGGACGCTGAAAGCTTCAGCGGAAAATAGAAAAAATATCGCCAGCGGAATCTGGGGGAGCCCCCGGATTCCGCCTTCGGCGCGTCAAAAAAGGACGGGATGTTGTGTCGACACAGTTGGAAAATCTTTTTGCGAAGCTGCGGGGTCGGGCGCCGGGGACTCCCCCCAGCGGTCCGGTGTCATTTTTGGCAGTGGGCCTGGGCAACCCCGGCCGGGAATATGAGGGGACCCGCCACAACGCGGGCTTTTTGGCCCTGGACTGCCTGGCGGACGACCTGGGGGTGAAGGTGGACCGGCTCAAATTCAAATCCCTCTGCGGGGAGGCCATGGTGGGGGGGCAGCGGGTGCTATTGATGAAGCCCTCCACCTATATGAACAACTCCGGGCAGGCGGTGACCGAGGCGATGCGCTTCTATAAACTCACCCCCCAGCAGCTGGTGGTGCTCTGCGACGATGTCACCCAGGATGTGGGCCGTATCCGCATCCGGCGCAAGGGGAGCGACGGGGGACACAACGGGCTGAAAAACATCATCTACCTCACTGGTTCGGATGCCTTTGCCCGGGTGCGCATTGGGGTGGGCAAAAAGCCGCATCCCGACTACGATCTGGCCGACTGGGTGTTGGGGAAGTTCCCCAAGGACCAGTTTTCCACCTTGGACGAGGTGTTTGAGCGGGCGGCCCAGGCGGCCCTGCTCATCATCCAGGGCAAGATTGACGAGGCGATGAACCGCTATTCCTCCTGACCGGGAAAGGAGTTTACCCGATATGAACGGTTTTGCGCAGCTGCTCTATGGGCTGCCCGCGTTTCAACAGATGAAAACGGCGCTGGAGACCCGCCAGACCCCGGTGTTGGCCACCGGCCTGCCCAATGTCCACAAAGCCCATCTGATTTTGGCCCTGACCCAGGCCACCGGCCTGCCGGGGATCGTGGTGGTAGCCGATGAGGCCACCGCCTCCCGCATGTGCGAGGACCTGAACCTGATGGCCGGGCAGGAGGGGGCGGCGATCCTCTTTCCCTCCCGGGAATTTACCTTCCAGGAGGTCCAGGGGGTCTCCCGGGAATATGAACACGCCCGGCTGTCGGTGCTGGGGAAGCTGGCGGGAGGCTCCACAAAGCTGGTGGTGGCCTCCGCCCAGGCCGCGCTCCAATATACCATGCCGCCCCAGGCGCTGGCCCGGCGGATCCGCCGCCTGCGGGCAGGGGAGAGTTATGATTTGGAGGAACTGTGCGCCTTTTTGCTCTCCGCCGGCTACGCCAGGGCCGACCAGGTGGAGGGGGTCTGCCAATTTTCCCGCCGGGGCGGAATTTTGGACTTCTTCCCGCCCCACATGCCCGACCCCTTCCGGGTGGAGTTCTGGGGGGATGAGGTCGACACCATCTCCACCTTCAAAATTGAGACCCAGCGCCGGGTGGACACGGTGAAATGGGTGGATATCACCCCCGCGGCAGAGGTGGTGGTGGACAGCCTCCCCCAGTTGGAACGCCTGCTGAAGGCCGCCCGGGCCAAGCTGCGGGGGACCCAGGGCAAGCGGGCCAAGGAACAGATCGACCAGGTGCTGGAACAGCTGGAGGCCAGGGTGGTCCCCCAAAGCCTGGACCGGTGGCTGCCCCTCATCTATCCCGAGCCGGCCACCCTCTTCGACTATCTACCCCAGGGGGCGCTCTTCCTCTGTGACACCGGGAACTGCCGGGAGGCCCTGCGGGCGCTGCAACTCCAGCAGAATGAGGACTTGAAGCTCCTGTTGGAGGAGGGGGTGTTGTTCAAAGGGTGCGACCGGTTTTCCGAGGATTTTGTGTCCCTCCAGCGGCGGGCCGCCTCCTCCAACACGGTGCTGTTGGACACGTTCGTGCGTTCGGTGGGGGAGATCCCCCTCAAAGAGATGCTGGAGGTGCAGGCGATTCAGCGCTCCTCCTGGAGCGGGGAGCTGGCTACCCTTCTGGACGATGTGAAAAACGACCTGGAGCGGGGATACTGTGTCGTCCTGTTCGCCGGCACCGAGCGGGCAGCGGACGCCCTGACCCAGGACCTTCAGCGGGAGGGGCTTCCGGCCCAGCGTGCCGACCAGCTGGGCCGGGTGGAATACGGCCGGATCTTTGTGGCGGCGGCGGGGATGAGCGCCGGGCTGGAATACCCCCAGCTGAAGCTGGCGGTGATTGCCCAGGCCAAGACCGCTGTCCACCAGACCTCCCGCCAGCGGGCACGCCCCAAGGAGGGCAAACGCCTCAAGGACATCAGCGACCTGATCCCCGGGGACTATGTGGTCCACTCCGCCCACGGCATCGGCGTCTTTCAGGGGATTGTCAAGCGGGAGATCCAGGGGGTGACCAAGGACTACCTCCAGATCCGTTACGCGGGCACTGACATGCTCTTTGTGCCGGTGACCCAGCTGGATTTGGTGAGCAAATACATTGGCGGCCGGGAGGACGCGGCTGTCCGCCTGTCCAAGCTGAACTCCACCGAGTGGCAGCGCACCCGCCAGCGGGTGAAAAAAGCGGTGGAGGACATGGCCAAGGAGCTCACCGAGCTGTATGCCAAACGGATGGCGGTGAAGGGATATGCCTTCTCCCCGGATACCGACTGGCAGAACGACTTCGAGCGCCGGTTCGCCTATGAGGAGACCGACGACCAGCTGCGGTGCATCCGGGAGATCAAACACGATATGGAATCCCCCGTGCCCATGGACCGGCTGCTCTGCGGGGATGTGGGGTTCGGCAAGACCGAGGTGGCGGTGCGGGCGGCCTTCAAATGCGTCATGGATGGCAAACAGTGCGCCATCCTGGTGCCCACCACCATCCTGGCCTGGCAGCACTACCAGACCATCCGCCAGCGGATGGAGGGGTTCCCGGTCAAGGTGGACCTTTTGAGCCGGTTCCGCAGCCCCAGGGAGCAAAAACAGGTGTTGGATGAGCTGCGCCGGGGGGAGGTGGACGTGATTGTGGGTACCCACCGGCTGGTGCAGCAGGACGTGAAATTCAAGGACCTGGGCCTGGCCATCATCGACGAGGAGCAGCGGTTTGGGGTGCGCCACAAGGAGAAGTTCAAGGAGATGCGGGCCACCGTGGATGTGCTCACCCTCTCCGCGACCCCCATCCCCCGGACGTTGAATATGGCTATGAGCGGCATCCGGGATATGAGCGTCATTGAGGAGGCCCCCCAGGACCGCCATCCGGTGCAGACCTATGTGATCGAGCACGACTGGGGCCTGCTTCAGCAAGCGATCCAGCGGGAGCTGCGCCGGGGAGGCCAGGTGTTCTATCTGCACAACCGGGTGGAATCCATCGACGCCTGCGCCTATAAACTCCGGCAGATGATCCCCTCCGCCCGGGTGGTCACCGCCCACGGCAAGATGGGGGAGGAGCAGCTCTCCCACATTTGGCAGCAGCTGTTGGACCACGAGGTGGATATTCTGGTCTGTACCACCATCATCGAGACGGGGGTGGATGTGCCCAACTGCAACACCCTCATCATCGAGGACGCCGACCATCTGGGTTTGAGCCAGCTCTATCAGATTCGGGGACGGGTGGGCCGCAGCAGCCGGCGGGCATTCGCCTATCTGACCTTCCGGCGGGATAAACAGCTCAGTGACATTGCCACCCGGCGGCTGTCGGCCATCCGGGAATTCACCTCCTTTGGTTCCGGCTTCCGGATTGCCATGCGGGATCTGGAGATCCGGGGGGCGGGCAACATTTTGGGCGCCCAACAGCACGGCCATATGGAGGCGGTGGGGTATGACATGTACCTGAAGATGCTTTCGGAGGCGGTGGCCGCCCAGCGCGGGGAGGCCACCCAGCAGCCCGCTGAGTGCATGGTGGACATCCGGGTGGGGGCCCATATCCCTGAGGACTACATTGAGAACCTCACCCAGCGGATCGATATCTATAAAAAGATTGCGGCCATCCAGACCCAGGAGGACGCCATGGACCTGCTGGACGAGCTGATCGACCGGTTTGGGGAGCCGCCGGAGGCAGTGAAGGGGTTGGTGGATGTGGCGCTGGTGCGCAACACCGCCGCCCTCATGGGCATCCGGGAGATCTCCCAGCGGGGGGAGGCCATCCTCCTCTATCCGGAGACGATGGACATGGTCCGGGCGGGCAACCTGGCCACAAAACTCCGCGGCCGGGTGATGGTAAGCGCTGGAGCAAAACCCTATATCACTGTGAAGATCGCCGCCGGGGAGACCCCGTTGGACACCCTGCGCAAGGCGTTGGCTGCCATGGCCTAGCGGCCCTGCTGTGGCGGAGATTTTTCTTGTGGACTTTTAACATCACCAGGTGTATAATATCCAAGTATGTAACAGGGGGCAGCTGTAAAGAGCCCCCCGACAGGAGGACAATCGATGAACAGGATGAAAAAAACCGCTGCCCTTGGATTGGCTGCCCTGCTGTGCGCGGGACTGGCCGCCTGTGGGGAGAAAGCCACCTGGGCGGCGACCTATGGGGATACCACCGTCCCGGCGGGGGTATATATTACCGGCCTAATGACCGAGTATAACAGCCTGATTGGCCAGGCTCCGGCGGACGCGAAGGATCCGTTGAAGGCGGAGGTGGATGGGGTCACCCTGTCCCAGCAGATCACCCAGGGGGCAAAAGACCGTCTGAATGATTATATCGCTATAGAGGAACAGTTTGCGGCTATGGGGTTGGAGTTGGCCCCGGAGGATCAGGCGGCTGTGGAATCTGGAATGACAGGATGGGATTACTTCCGCTCGATCTATGAAGAAAACGGTGTCTCCCAAGAGTCCTACCGGCTGGTGATGGTCAACAGCGCCAAGCAGCAGCGTCTGTTTGAGTCGATCTATGGCCCCGGCGGCACCGAAGAGGTTCCGGAGAGCGACCTTCGGGCAGCTTTTGAAGAGGACTATGCCAAGGTGCTCATGGTGCCGCTGACCTTCAGCACATCCGAGGATCAGGCGACGAAGGAGGAGGCCGACAAAAAGACCCGGGAGACCATTGACGGCTTTTATGAACAGCTTCAGAATGGCGCGGATATGGAGGACATCTACTACGAGGCCCGCAAGCTGGCCACCGGGAATGATGAGCTGGAGCGCCCGGAACCCGGCACTTCCTATACCTTTGTAAATAAAACCAATACCTCCTATGACCAGGTACTGGTGGACGCTATTTTCAATGCCCAAGTGGGCGAGCCGGTACGGGTGGAGACCGATGGAGGCCTCTATCTGTTTGTCCGGTATGACTTGAACGAGGACCCTCAGGACTTTGAAACCTATCGGGACTCCATCCTCATGTCCCTGAAGCGGGAGGAGTTTTTGGGGAAGATCGACCAATGGGCGTCCCAGCTGTCGGATGTCACCTACAATCAGGAGGCTTTGGACCGTTACACACCTGAAAAGTTGAAGTTCCGTTGACCTTTGCGCGGCGCAGGCGGCATTATTCCAAAGTTTTCGTCCACCTTTTTTAAAAGGTGGCAGGTTCCAAGGGCGGCGCCCTTGGCCGCCATCCGCAGATGGCGGAACGCCCTATGCTTCAGGCGCATTTGGGGGGTCTGGGGGGATTTTGCAAGAGAAAATCCCCCCAGGACCTCCCTTTTTTGCACCCTCTCTGCGGCTGTGGGCCTCCCCATGGGGGAGGTGGCGCGTCAGCGCCGGTGGGGGCCCTACCTGGCCGGCGGGGCTTTTTCTCCTGGGGAGGGCTTGCCTCGCCTTTCTGCCAATGCCTTCCCTTTCAGGGGAGGTGGTCCGTTTCTCTCCCCCATGACCTCCCCCACGGGGGGAGGTGGCCCGGAGGGCCGGAGAGGGGACGACCGCTTTCCATTTCCCGGCTGCCACCGGGAGGG
>CAJFPF010000057.1 GCA_904398655.1 uncultured Anaerotruncus sp.
ATTTTCTCTTGCAAAATCCCCCCAGACCCCCCAAATGCGCCTAAAGCATGGGGCGTTCCGCCATCTGCGGATGGCGGCCAAGGGCGCCGCCCTTGGAACCCGCCGCCTTTTGAAAAAGGTGGACGAAAACTTTACTTTGAAAAAGGCGGACGAAAGCTTTGTATTGCGAGTCCGCTCCCCTGGAGAAAATGCCCCATGGAGACCAAGCCAACTCCGCTCTTGACGCTGAGGCGGGGATGGGGTAGAATGGGGCAAACGGGAACCGCCCGGGAAAGGACCACACGATGGATAGACGAAGGATTGCCCGATGGATGTTGCCCCTATCGCTGTTGGTGGGGCTCTGTGCCTGCAAGGGGGAGGAGGCGCCCTCCTCCTCCGCTGCCTCCTCCCAGGTGGAGGAGATCGACGACCCCAACTGGCCCGCCCAGGCCGCTGGGCTGGAACTGGAGGAACAGCCCCAACGGGTGGTCTCCCTCTCCCCCTCCCTCACCGAGCTGGCCTATGAACTGGAGGGAGAGGCGCAGCTGGTAGGAGTGAGCAACTACTGCGACTATCCTGCCCAAGTGGAGGATCTGCCCGACTGTGGTTCGGCCCTGCTGCCCGACCGGGGAACGTTGGAGGAGCTGTCCCCCGATCTGGTCTTGGCCTCCGCTGAACTCTCCCCAGAGGACACCCAGTGGCTGGAGGAATTGGGCGCCCAGGTGCTGGTGCTGCCCCGGGCGGAGTCGATGGAGGAGTTGGGGGATAACTACCAATCCCTGGCCACCGCCCTCCACGGGGCGGAGGACGGGCCTGCTTTGGCGCAGGAGGTGTTCGGCGCGCTGGAAGCCCGCTATGAGGCCATTTTAGAGGCTGCGGGAACGGTGGAAACGCCGGTTTCCGGCATCTATCTGCGCCAGGCGCCGCTGCTCATGGCCACCGGGGACACCTTTGAGGGAACGCTTTTGGAGGATTTGGGGATCCAAAACGATGCCGCCGACTATACCGGCTGGCAGTATCCCCAGGAACAGGCGGTGAACCTCTACCCTGACCTGATCTTCTATGATGAGCAGGACATCTCAGAGGACTACTTCTCCTCCACCCAGGTCTACAGCACCACCGACGCCTATCTGAACGGCCGTCTCTATCCGGTGGAGGCAATCACCCTGGAGCGCCAGAGCGCCCGGATGTTCGACACTCTGGAGCAGATGTTCCAGGACGCCTATCCCGACATTCCCCTTCCCTCCCCTCAGGAGGCCGAAGAGCCAGGGGACGACGGAGAAGAGGAGATGCTCGACCTGGCGGATGCCACCCAAGTGGAATAACCTTTGTAAATGCGTGTATGCGCTGACCTGAGCCGGCTGGATGGATACCGCCGCATACAAAATAGTCCCCCGCATGGCCGTTACCATGCGGGGGACTACCTGTTTTTATCCATGCGCCCCACTTTGGGGAAGCTGGACGTCTGTGGAGTCAGGCCCCCTCTGTCAGGGCCAGCTGTTTGAGGTCCTTCTTATTCTTCCAGGCGGACACCAGATAGAACAGAGACATGGCCAGCGTCAAAATCTCCATGGCGCCGATCCCCTCCCCATAGGTGGCGCTGCGCAGGTCCAAAAAGGCCCCCGCAACCAATAAAAAGCCCACCCACCAACACAGGTTCGCCCATTTCAATTTACCTGCCAGTTTGACCGCCAAAAAACCCGCCGCCAGATCCAGCACGCTGCTCAAGGCAATCGTCATCCCTGTGACCATGCGCATCACCGCGTCCTGGGAGGTGGGGTCCTGGCCGGTGGCAATCCCCCCCATGGCCAGCATGGCCAGCCCCGCCAAAATGCTCAAGGCGGCCACCGCCAAATAGAGCCATCCCGCGATCTTCAAAAGCGGCTTTTCCTTCCACAGCATTCCAAACCACTCCCATTTTCCTTGATATTGTGAATACAAATAATTTTACAAAACAATTACTTGCAATATTAGTATAGCCTGTCCCAAACAAAAAGTCAAATCCCTGGAGGAAACCGCGTTGACGCGTCAAAAAATAGGGAGTATAATCGGATAGAATCCACAAAATTGAGAGAGGGGGCACAAGCTGTGATCAGCGGCGCGCAAGCAATCGTCCAGAGCTTGATGGAGGAGGGGGTCCAGGTGGTATTCGGCTACCCCGGGGCCACCGTCTGCCCCCTCTATGACGCCCTTTTGGGCTCCCCCATCCGCCATGTGCTCACCCGCAACGAGCAGAATGCCGGCCATGCGGCCAACGGCTACGCCCGGATCAGCGGCAGGCCGGGGGTCTGCATCGCCACCTCCGGCCCCGGGGCCACCAACCTGTTCACCGCCATCGCCACCGCCTATCTGGACAGCATCCCCCTGGTGGCCATCACCGGCCAGGTGCCCACCAGCCAGCTGGGCCGGGATGTATTCCAGGAGGTGGACACCACCGGCGCTGCCGCCCCCTTCACCAAGTACTGCGCCCTGGTAAAGGAGGCCGCCCAGCTGCCCCGGGCTTTGAAGGAGGCATTTTATATCGCCTCCAGCGGCCGGCCCGGACCGGTGCTGCTGGACATCCCCATGGACGTCCAGCGCCAGTTGGTGGCCTTCTCCTACCCCAAGGAGGTCTCCATCCGGGGGTATAAGCCCCAATTCCAGGGCCACCCCGTCCAGGTGAAACGGGTGGCCGCCGCCCTGCGCCAGGCCCGCCGCCCCCTGCTCTGCGTGGGAGGCGGGGCCCAGACCCCCACCGCCAAGGCGGGGGTCCGCCGCCTGTGCGAACGGCTCTCCCTGCCGGCGGTGAGCACCCTCATGGGGCTGGGGGTGCTGCCCACCGCCCACCCCTGCAACTTCGGGATGGTGGGCCAGGCAGGCTCCCCCCTGGCCAACCGTCTGGTGCGGGAGAGCGACCTGCTGCTCATTGTGGGGGCCCGGGTGGGGGACCGGGCGGTCTCCAGTCCCCAGACGCTGGAGGGGGAATCGGTGATCGTCCACATTGACATCGATTCAGCGGAGATCAACAAGAACCTGGGCACCACCATCCCCCTGGTGGGGGATGCGGGGGCGGTGCTGTCCCAGCTGTTGGAGCAGCCGCTGGGAGAGGGCTGGCCCGGCTGGCGCCAACAGCTGGAACGGGAGCGGCCCGCCCCGGGCTTTGCCCGCCGGGAACAGCCCCTGGACCCCCGGTGGTTCCTGCGTACCCTCTCGGAACAGATGGCCCCGGATGGGATCTATGTGGCGGACGTGGGGCAAAACCAGCTCTGGTCCGCCCAGAGCTGCCTGATCCCCCCGGAGGGCCGGTTCCTCACCAGCGGCGGGCTGGGCACCATGGGTTACGCCCTGCCGGCGGCGGCGGGCGCCCAGCTGGCCGCCCCCGGCCGCCAGGTGGTGGCGGTCTGCGGGGACGGGTCGTTCCAGATGTCCATGATGGAGCTGGCCACCCTCTGCCAGGAGGGCCTTCCCGTCAAGCTGGTGGTGGTGAAAAACCAGATGCTGGGCCTGGTGCGGGAGATCCAGGAGGACAGCTACCAGGACCGGGAGTACGGCGTCCAGCTGGGCAGCTTGCCCCAGCTGGGGCAGATTGCCGCCGCCTATGGCATCCCCCACCGGCGGGTGGAGCGGGCGCAGGAGGCCCCGGAAGGGATCCGGGCCCTGCTGGAGGCGCCGGGGGCGTTTCTGCTGGAGTGCGACGTGGACCCCCGGGAAAAAACCCACTAGGGAAAGGAGCGGGCTATGAGACGGATTGTTTCGGTATTGGTGGAAAATAAGGCGGGGGTCCTCTCCCGCACCGCCGGGCTGTTTGCCCGCCGGGGATTCAACATCGAGAGCCTGGCGGTGGGGGAGACCGACGACCCCTCCATCTCCCGGATGACCATTGTGGCCGAGGGGGATGAGCGCACGCTGGAACAGGTGGAAAAACAGCTCAACAAACAGATCGATGTGATCAAGGTGAAGTTTTTGGAGCTGGATGCCTCCACCCGCCGGGAGCTGATGCTCATCAAGGTGAACGCCACCCCCCAGAACCGGGGGGAGATCATCGACATCGCCTCCATCATGAAGGCCAAGATTGTGGACATGAGCCACTCCACCCTGACGGTGGAGGCCAGCGACCGCCCCGACCGGGTGAAGCTGCTGTTGGAGATGCTGGCCCCCTATGGCATCGCGGAGATCGCCCGCACCGGTATGGTGGCCCTGCAGAAGGGGCCTGAGGCCCTCCGGATGTAAAAATTCCCCCGGAAGGGTCTGAAACGGAAATTTTCGCATAGGATTGATAGGGGGCCGTCCGAGGCGGCGGACGGCCGTAAAAAAATTTTTAATCCCCTGCAAAAAATCCCTCCAATTCGGTTACTATATGGTTGAAACCGCCATGATGATTTTGAGAGAGGAGCTGCAACCCATGGGAGAACGCACAACCGCACTGTTTTGCGCTGTGATCCTGGCACTGTTTTTGATCTCGTTCGCAGGGGCTGCGGCCCTGGCCGCGGATGGGATCCCCCTCCCCGCTGTGGAGCTTTCCATGGCCCCGTCCGTCTAAAGGGGAGAGGCTTGAAAACCCTAAAAACCGGCGTGCCCCGACCTTGGGGCACGCCGGTTTTTTTGATCCGCCCGGGTGGCAATGGCCTAGGGGCGGGGACGAAACTCCTTGCGAAACGCCGCGGCCATCTCCCGGAAGAGGGATTGGAGCGGGGCCTGCCCCGCCGGATAGGCCAGCAGGCTTTGGACTGAGGGGCGGCCGTCCCCAAAGGGAACGGGAACCAGCTGGTCGGCGGGACGGATCAGCGCCAACGGCAAAAACCCCACCCCATACCGCTGACGGACCGCCTGCTTGATGGCAGGGATCCCGTCCAGCTCCAGGACAATCCTGGGCGGGACGCCCCGCCGGGAAAACGCCTCCAGCAAAAACTGCCGGAAGCTGCAGCCCTCCTTGGTCAGGACCAGCGGCTCCTCCCGGATGTCATCGAAGGCAATCTGTTCCCGGCCCGCCAGGGGATGTCGCTCGGGCAGGACCACCGCCAGTGGCTCCGGGCAGAGGGCCTCCACCTGGAACCCCTCCAGCTGGTGGGCGGGGTCTCCCAGCAGTAGGATCAGGTTCAGGTGCCCCTCCTTCAGCAGGCCCCACAGCTGTTCCGGGTTCCCGTTGGCGACCTGGAGCCCTTCGCTGGCCCAGTGGGCTTTGAGCCACCGGATGGCCCAGGACTGATAGAGGTCGGCGGCAGCATAGCTGGCCCCGATGGAGAGTTTTTGCGGCACAGGCAACAGCTCCCGCTGGGAGCGGTCATAGAGCTGCAGCATCTGACGGGCGTACCCCTCCAGCACCTTCCCGGCGGCGGTGGGGACCATCCGGTTCCCCTGGCGGGAAAACAGCTTTGCCCCGTGATAGGCGTCCTCCAAAAGCTGGATGTGCTTTGTCACCGTGGATTGGGCATAGCCCAGCCTTCCCCCCGCACGGGAGTAGCTCCCGGCCTCCAAAACCGCTAAAAAAGTTTTCAACAGCTGTAGATCCATCCTGCTCCCCCGCAATTTCCGTTCAAATATCGGGGTATCGAAAAAAGGAATCCCCTCTTTCCACATTATAGCGGACCGGCCGGCGGGATACAAGGTATACTGGGATTGGGAGGGCCATCATCAGGGCCTGGAAAGGATGGATTTTTTATGAAGCATTGTCAATTGGCGGACCTCTACCACCTGAAGGGGTACAATTGCAGCCAAAGCGTCTTGGCCGCCTTCTCCGATCTCACCGGCCTGGACGAGCAGACCAGCCTGAGCGTCGCGGGCAGCTTTGGGCGCGGGGCCGGGTCAGGGGAACTTTGCGGCGCCATCTGCGGCGCGTTGATGGTGTTGGGCATGCAGACGCCGGTGGACACCTCCGACCCGGCGGGCAGCAAGCTGCGGGCGGTGGCCAGAGGGCGGGAATTCCTGCAGCGGTTTGCCCAGCGGTTTGGCTCGGTGCGGTGTGAGACGCTGCTCCCCAAGCCCCTCTCCCAGGAGGACCTGCCCCCTTCCGCCCAGGGCCTGGGGATCACCGACCACTGTTCCATTCTGGCGGCGGCGGCCGCAGAGCTGGTGGAGGAGATGCTGCGGGAGCAGGCGGGGACCGGCCAGCCCTCCCCCGCCTCGGAACCCTCCGCTTGACAGAGGGCGTAGGCACACGCAAGGGGACGCTGCGAAACAGCCGCTTCGCAGCGTCCCCTTGGCGCTTGCGCACGTTCACTTGGTCCCCGTGACCCGGTAGCCCGCCCGCTCCACCTTCTGACGGATCAGCTGGTCGTCCACCGGCTGGGCATAGGAGACGGTGAGCTCCCCCTTTTTCAG
>CAJFPF010000058.1 GCA_904398655.1 uncultured Anaerotruncus sp.
GGAGGAGATCCTCTCCCGGAAGATCGCCGAGTATGCCCTGGCGGTGGTCCAGGGGCGGCCCCACTTCCATGTGAGCCTGGCCATCGATATCTCCCCCAACTGCGACTGCCACGCGGAGAATGACGCCCCCATCGTCCCCGACGTGGGGATGTTCGCCTCCTTTGACCCGGTGGCCATCGACCAGGCCTGCGCCGATCTGGTCAACGCCCAGCAGCCCCTGCCCAACAGCGCCCTGTCGGACAGCAAACCGGATGGGGACCACTTCCACACCGTCCATCCGGTGACCCACTGGCGGGAGGCGGTGACCCATGCGGAAAAACTGGGCCTGGGCACCAGCCAGTACGAGCTGATCAAAATCTGAGGGAGGGGAGCCTATGGGGATCCTGCCCCGGTGCGGCCTGTTGGCCGCCGGTCCGGACCTCTCCTTCACCACCGTCTTCATCTTAGGCCGGCCGGACTGGCCGTTCTGGCTGTTGTTGGGGGCCGTATTGGTCACAGCCGCAGCCTGTTGGTGTTATTTGAGAAGGCGGTAGAGGCAGCCAAGCGGCGCCCCCGGCATTTGCCAGGGGCGCCGCTTGGCTTTTGGGGCATCATCCCTTCTGTTCCGGCGTTATCGTAAACAGCAGGGGTTCTCCCGGCCCGGTGTTGCGGATGCTGTGGGCGGAGCCGGCAAGAAATGGCGGCCTCCGGGAGCTGTTGGAAGTCGATGCGCATGGGAAAGCCTCTTTTTTTCAGGTTAAGGGCCTCACAGCCGAGGGGGGTTCAATTCATCCAGCGTCAGCTCATAGGCGGGCAAAAATTCCTGCAAAAACCGCTCCACCGAGGGCATTTCCATGGCGTGGAGGGCCTCCAGCTGGGCCTGTTTGGCCCGGGAGAAGTCGTCGTTGCCCATGCGCAGCTCCTCCACGCATTTGACCAGGGCGGAGAGCTTGTCCGCCGCCTTGACGATCCGGGCCACCTGGGGGTCCTCCTCAAAAAAGGCGGGGGACAGCGCCTGGGAGAGGTCGGGGGGCAGGGTGTCCAGCAGCCGGCGGGCGGCCTCCGTCTCCACCCGCTTGTAACTCTCCCGGATGTCCGCGTCAAAATATTTCACCGGTGTGGGCAGGTCGCCGGTGAGGATCTCGGGGCAGTCGTGATAGAGGGCGCAGAGCACCGCCCGGGCAGGGTCCACCCCCTCCAAGACCGCCAGGGCGTGGGAGAAGTAGGCCACCTCCAACGTGTGCTCGCTGAGGTTTTCCTGGCGGGAGTTGCGCATCAGGCCCCAGCGGCCGATGTATTTCATCCGGGAGAGCATGGCGTAGAAACTGTAGGGGCGCATGGGTGCAGGCTCCTTTTAAAATTTTTTCAGATAAAAGGTCCCCGTGAAAATTTTGGGGACCATCACAGCACTATTATAACACACCCCCCTTTGGAAAAAAAGGTCTGCGCCCCAAAGGGGGAGAAATTCCTGGAAGGTTCTTCTAAAAGGAGAAATCTGTGGTATAATAGCCAAAGCAAGTTCTTTTTTGACAACGGAGGGAAACGGCCATGCCGATCACCAGGGAGCCTATGCGCGGGGCCTGCCGCCAGGCGTTTGCCATCGCGCTGCTCACCGCCTGCCTCATCTTCATCCCGGTGATGATCTGGGACAAGGGGTATTTTTTCTTTTTCGGGGATTTTAACGTCCAGCAGATCCCCTTCTATAAGCTGGCTCATGAGGCGGTGCGTTCGGGGGACATCTTTTGGAACTGGTACACCGACCTGGGGGCCAACTTTATCGGCTCCTACAGCTTCTATCTGCTGGGCAGCCCATTTTTTTGGCTGACGCTGCCCTTCCCCACCGAGTTTGTCCCCCACCTGATGGGGCCGCTGCTCATCCTCAAGCACGCCTGCGCCGCTTTCACCGGCACCCTCTATTTAAAGGGGATGGTGCGCACCCGGGCGTATGCGGTGTTGGGGGGGCTGCTCTATGCCTTCTCGGGGTTTGCGGTCTACAACATCTTTTTCAACCACTTCCATGAGGCAATTGTCTTTTTCCCCCTGTTGCTGGTGGGGTTGGAGGAGCTGGTGGTGCACAACCGCCGGGGGCTGTTCGCTCTGGCGGTGGCGGTGAACGCCTTTGTAAACTACTGGTTCTTCATTGGGGAAGTGGTGTTTGTGCTGCTCTATTTTGCGGTGCGATCCCTCTCCAGCGAGTGGCGGATGACTTGGGGGCGGTTTTTCTGGACCGCCTTTGAGTCGGTGGTGGGGCTGTTGCTGGCCATGTGCCTGTTTTTGCCGTCGGTATTGGCCATCCTGGGCAACCCCCGCACCGGCACCACCGAGCTTTTGGGCGGGTGGAACTTCTGGCTCTACTGGCACAACCAGATGTATCCGGCCATTGTCTCCTCCGCCCTCTTTCCGCCGGACCTGCCCAGCCGCCCCAATCTGTTCCCCGACCGGGGGGCCAAGTGGGCCAGCCTCTCCGCCTGGCTGCCCATGTTCTCCATGTGCGGGGTGCTGGCCTATCTGCGCTCCAAGCGGGACTGGCTGCGGCGGATGCTGCTCTGCTGTTTTATCATCGCCCTGGTGCCGGGCCTCAATGCCATGTTCATCCTATTCAACAACTCCTACTACGCCCGCTGGTACTACATGCCCCTGCTGCTCATGTCCTTGGCCACCGTGCGGGCGCTGGAGAGCCGCTCCGCTGACCTGAAGTGGGGGTTTGGCTGGACGCTGGGCATCACCCTGGGGGTCACAGCGGCGCTGGCCTTCACCCCCACCTTCTATGACGACGGTGGGATCACCTTCGGCCTTACCGGCTATCCCGCCCGGTTCGCGGCGGTGGCCGCCACCGCCATTCTGGGACTGGCCCTGTTCGCCCTGCTCTGGCGGCGGGGGCTCCACAGCCCCCGGCTCACCCGTTCGCTGACGGTGGGCTGCTGCTTTGTGATTGTGGCCTACTCCCTGACCTTCATCGGCATGGGCAAGTGCCATTCGGACAACACCGACTTTTTGCGCCAGGTGGCCCTGGACGGCCGCTACCAGCTGCGGTTCCCGGAAGAGGACGGGACGTTCGCCCGGGCGGACCTCTATGACTGTATGGACAACCTGGGCATGTACTGGCACCTGCCCAACATCCAGGCGTTCCACAGCATTGTGCCGGTCTCCCTGATGGAATTCTACCCCCAGGTGGGGGTCAAGCGGGATGTCTCCTCCAAACCGGAGACCAAATATTACCAGCTGCGGGGGCTGCTGTCGGTGCGGTGGCTGTTTGTGCCCCAGGACACCGAGGATGGGGACGCTTTGATGCCCGGTTGGAGCTACCGCTCCACCCAGATGGGCTATGATCTATATGAAAACGACTACTTCATCCCCATGGGCTTCACCTATGACGGCTACATCCCTCTGGAGGACTGGGAAGCCCTCTCGGAGGCAAACCGTGGGGCGGCGCTGCTGCGGGGGATCGTGCTGGATGAGGAGGGCGCCCGGGCCCATGGGGACATCCTGCCCCGGCTGGACCCGGAGGACTACACCGCCCTGGGCCGCCAGGACTACTACAGCGATTGCCTGGACCGGGCGGCTTCGGCGGGCAGCTCCTTTGAGATCGACAACCGGGGGTTCACCTCCACCATCCAGCTGGACCGGGAGAACCTGGTGTTCTATTCCGTCCCCTATGACAGCGGCTGGAGTGCCACGGTGGACGGCCAGCCGGCCCCCATCCAGCGGGCCTCGGTGGGGTTCATGGCGGTGCGGGTTCCCGCCGGCGAACATGTGGTCCGGTTCACCTACACCACCCCCGGCCTGCTGCCGGGGCTTGGGCTGACAGCGGTGGGAGCTGTCCTGTTGGCCGCCTACCTGGTGCTCTGGCGCCGATACGGCCATCCCCTTCAGGATCCACCCCAAACCCATTGGGAGCCCTTCGACCGGTGGGAGGCTTTGGACGAACCGGCGCCGGAATGGGAGGGGACGCCTCCGCCCTCTGAGGAGGAGCTGCCCCCGCCCCCCGACGACTGGTTCCAGGAGCCGGACCCACCTCAGAGCCCTTCTAAGGAGGAATAGACCATGCAGGAAATACTCTATCTGGTGATCCCCTGTTATAACGAACAGGAGGTGCTGCCCGAGACCGCCCGCCGGCTGACCCAAAAGCTGGGCGGGATGGTGGCGGCGGGGACAATTTCTCCGAAAAGCCGGGTGCTGTTGGTGGATGACGGCAGCCGGGACGCCACCTGGCAGGTCATCCAGGAGCTGCACCGGCAGAACCCCCTCTTCTCCGGGCTGAAGCTGGCCCACAACCGGGGCCATCAAAACGCCCTGCTGGCCGGCCTGATGTCCGCCAAGGAGCTGTGCGACATCGCCATCTCCATGGACGCCGACCTCCAGGACGATGTGGACGCCATCGACCGGTTTGTGGCCGAATACCAGGCGGGATGCGACATTGTCTATGGGGTACGGTCCTCCCGGGCCAGCGATACCGCCTTCAAACGGAATACCGCGGTAGGTTACTACCGGTTTTTGCGGTGGATGGGGGTGGAGATCGTAGAAAACCACGCCGACTACCGCCTTATGAGCCGCCGGGCGCTGGAGGCGTTGGGCCAATACCGGGAGGTGAACCTATTTTTGCGGGGGATCGTCCCGCTCATCGGGTTCCGGACCTCGGTGGTGACCTATGAACGCCACGAGCGGTTTGCGGGCGAGTCCAAATACCCCCTGAAAAAGATGCTGGCGTTCGCCATCGATGGGATCACCTCCTTTTCGGTGAAGCCCATCCGGTTGATTACCATCTTGGGGGTGCTGATCTTTGGGGTCAGCGTGCTCTGCTTGGGCTGGCTGCTGCTCACCAAGCTGTTCGGCTACACAGTGGACGGCTGGACCACCCTCATGGGGTCCATCTGGGCGCTGGGGGGGATCCAGCTGCTCTGCTTGGGGATCCTGGGGGAGTATATTGGGAAGATCTATCAGGAGACCAAACGCCGCCCCCGGTTTTTGGTGGAGGAATTTTTGCAGTCGGGGGATACCCCAAACATAGAGGAGGATGCGGCATGTTCCAAGGAAGACCAGTGATTGTGGTGACCACCCTGTACGACCGGGCGCGGGAGAGCTATTGGATGCTCCCCGGCTATATGGAGGGGCTGGAGGAGGCGGGGGCGATCCCC
>CAJFPF010000059.1 GCA_904398655.1 uncultured Anaerotruncus sp.
ATGGGGCATTCCGCCATCTGCGGATGGCGGCCAAGGGCGCCGCCCTTGGAACCCGCCGCCTTTTGAAAAAGGCGGGCGAAAACTTTAGAATGGACTGCGGGCGGAGGCACAAAGAACAATCCAAAGGGCGCGTTCGGCCGCGGGGCCTGCCAGGAGCAAGTGCCCCCGACAGGGGAGAAAGAGTCCGTCCCCCTCTTGCAATTTGCCGTGTTTTCCGGTATCATACAGAAAGACCATCCCCGCCTTCGGCCGGGATACCCCAGGAAAAAGGAGAATCACCAATTATGGCGGATCAAAAAAAGATGGTGGAAGCCATCACCTCTATGGATGAGGACTTTGCAAAGTGGTACACCGATATTGTGCGCAAAGCGGACCTGGCCGACTACTCCTCGGTGCGGGGCTGTATGATCGTGCGCCCCTATGGCTGCGCCATCTGGGAAAATATCCAAAAAGACCTGGATACCCGGTTCAAAGCGCTGGGGCATGAGAATGTGATGATGCCTCTGTTCATCCCCGAAAGCCTGCTGCAAAAGGAGAAGGACCACGTGGAGGGGTTTGCCCCGGAAGTGGCCTGGGTGACCCACGGCGGCGAGGAACAGCTCACCGAACGGCTGTGCGTACGCCCCACTTCCGAGACCCTCTTCTGTGAACACTACGCCAATATCATCCACTCCTATCGGGACCTGCCCAAGCTGTACAACCAGTGGTGCTCGGTGGTCCGCTGGGAGAAGACCACCCGCCCCTTCCTGCGCACCTGCGAGTTCTGGTGGCAGGAGGGCCACACCATGCACGAAACCGCTCAGGAGGCCATGGAGGAAACCGAGCGGATGCTGGAGGTCTACGCGGACTTCTGTGAAAAAAGTTTGGCCATCCCGGTGACCCGGGGCCGCAAGACCAAAAAGGAACAGTTTGCCGGGGCGCAGGCCACCTATACCATCGAGGCCATGATGCATGACGGCAAGGCCCTCCAGTCGGGTACCTCCCACTACTTTGGGGACGGGTTTGCCCGGGCGTTCGGCGTCACCTTCCAGGGCCGGGACAACAAGCCCGCCTACCCCCATCAGACCTCCTGGGGGATGTCCACCCGGATTATCGGCGCCATCATCATGACCCACGGGGATAACAACGGCCTGGCCCTGCCCCCTGCCATCGCCCCCATCCAAGTGGTGGTGGTGCCGGTGGCCCAACACAAGCCCGGCGTTCTGGAGAAAGCCCGGGAGCTCACCGCCCGGTTGAACGGCTTCTGCCGGGCCAAGTTGGACGAGAGCGACAACTCCGCCGGTTGGAAGTACGCGGAATATGAGATGAAGGGCGTGCCCCTGCGCTTGGAGGTCGGCCCCCGGGATCTGGAGCAGAACCAGTGCGTAGCGGTGCGCCGGGACAACCGGGAGAAGACCTTTATCCCCCTGGACCGGCTGGAGGAGGAGATCCCCCGCCTGTTGCAGGCGGTTCACGACGGCCTTTACAACCGGGCGCTGGAAAACCTGAAGGCCCGCACCTGGATCGCCCACACCTTTGAGGAGCTAAAACAGCTGGCTGCTGAAAAGAGCGGCTTCTTCAAGACCATGTGGTGTGGGGATGAGGACTGTGAGATCCGGGTGAAGGAGGAGGCGGGCCTCACCTCCCGCTGTATGCCCTATGAGCAGGAGCATCTGGGGGATGTCTGCCCCATCTGCGGCCGGCCGGCCAAGACAATGATCATCTGGGGCAGGGCCTATTGAGCCGGTTGCCCCTTCAAAAAGGACGGAAAGGATTTCCGTCCTTTTTTCTTTCCCTTTTGGTTACCTCTGGGAGAAAACTTCCATAATAAAAAGGGAGGTGAAGCCCATGGGAGGCATCGGCCGCCAGAAAAAGTGGCTGGAACAGCTCTGCCAGCAGTGGTATGAGCCGGTCCTGCGGTATGCCCATACCCAGTTGCGGGATGTGGAGGCCGCCCGGGAGGTGACCCAGGAGACGTTTTTGATCGCCTGTGAAAAACAGGCACTTCTCGCCCAACACCCCAACCCCGGGGGATTTTTGTTCACCACCGCCCGCAACTTGGCAAAAAACCGCCGCAAACAGGCGTTTTTGCAGATGGCGCGGGAGCCCCTCACCGCCGATGGGCAGCTGCCCGAGCGGGAGGACCCCGAGGCAGGGCTGGAACGGATCTTGGATCAGGCGGTGGATGAACAGGATTGGATCGAGGAGGTGCTCTCCCGGTTGGAGCCGGAGAAGTACCGGCTCTATGCCCTCCACTATTTGGAGGGGGTACCTATGAAGGAGATTGCCCAACGGTTCGGCCTGCGCCCGGAGGCGGTACGGATGCGCTACCTGCGCCTGCGCCGGGAGATCCGGGAGATTGCCGCGGCGGTGGCGGAGGAAAATTTCCCGGTATAAAACAGGTTACCTACAGGCTTTTGCCGCCATATTAGGGTGAAGGACGTTGGGCCCAACGATTCCGGATCACCATACAAGGCTTTTGGAGAGGGAGGGATTTTTCCATGGACGCACAGGAGAAAATACTTCGTCAGGCATTGGACCGGGCGGTGGATCGGGGGGATACCGAGGAAATCGTCCGCCTGCTGGACCGCCTGTCCCCTTCGGAGCCGCATCTGGCGGATCAGACGCCCCAGGCGTTCGCCGCCCAAGTCCTGCGCCTGCAGGAGGAAAGGAATCGTCATATGAAAACTTCTGTCAAATTGGGACGCAACCTACTGATTGCCGCCGCGGTGGCCGTGGCGGTTTCCGCGGGGGCATATGCCGCCGTCAACTGGCAGCAGTTCACCTTCCAGGAGGGGAACCGGGCCACCACCATCACCACCAATGACCCCACTATGACCGAAGAGGAGGCCAAAAAGCTGGCCCAGGACCCTGATATGACCCCAGAGGAGGCGGAGGAGCAGGGGGCCAGCGTCTACCGGGTGGAGGAAAAGAGCTACGCCACCCTCCAGGAGGCGGAGGACGACCTGCAATTGGAGTTGGCGCTGCCCGGCCAGATGCCGGATCTGGAGCTGGCCTCGGTGAGCGGCTACCGGCTCAACGACAGCTATGCCTCCATCGGCGCCGTCTATGGGGATGTGGCGGGAGGCAAGGCCATGAGCTTCAGCGCCCAGGTGCGGGACCTGCCGGAGGACTCCTACGCAATCGAGAATCGCGATATGGACGAGGGCTCCTTGGGCAGCTACACCACCCCGGATGGGGTCACCTACAGCGTCTGGGAGGAGAGCTCGGACGATGGGAGCATGACCGCCAAAGTTGTGGAATACAGCCAAGCGGATCTGGACTATGGGATGGCTTTCTTTGGCTTCACCGACGCCGAGTGGCAGGCGGTGGTGGATTCTCTGGATCTTTCGGCATACATGTAATACCCTGTGGCAGTTGGGACGCGGCGCCTCTTTTTGAAGCGCCGCGTCCCTTTCTCATGGGGAAAAACAAAAGGTGGTAAAAAAAGAAGGCCCCGGGGGGCCTTCTTTTTTTATGGTTCAGCCGCGGCTGGGCTCCTGGGACCGCTTCCACTCCAAATAGTCGTCATAGGAGGTCTTGCGGTCGATGATGGTGCCGTCGGGGCAGATTTCAATCACCCGGTTGGCAATCGTCTGAATAAACTGGTGGTCCTGGGAGGTGAAGAGCAGGTTGCCCGGGTAGTCGATGAGCCCGTTGTTGAGGGCGGTGATGGATTCCAAGTCCAGATGGTTGGTGGGCTGGTCCAGCAACAGCACATTGGCCCCGGTGAGCATCATCCGGGAGAGCATGCACCGCACCTTCTCCCCGCCGGAGAGGACCTTCACCGGTTTATACACATCGTCCCCGGAGAAGAGCATCCGCCCCAAAAATCCCCGCATGAACGTCTCGGTGTCGTCGGGGGAGAACTGGGCAAACCACTGGAGCATGTTCAGGTCGCACCCGTCGAAAAAGGCGGAGTTGTCCTTGGGGAAATAGGCGGTGGAGATGGTGGTCCCCCATTTGAAGGACCCCTCATCCGGTTGGAGCTCCTCCACCAAAATCCGCAGCAGGGCGGTCTGGCCCTGTTCATTCTCCCCCACAAAGGCGATCTTGTCCCCCCGGTTCACCAAAAAGCTCACATCCTTGAGCACCTGGACCCCGTCGATGGTCTTGGAGATCCCCTTCACCTCCAAAATGTCCTTGCCCGCTTCCCGGTCGGGTTTGAAGCTCACCCAGGGATAGCGCCGGCTGGAGTGGGGGATCTCCTCCACCGTGAGCTTTTCCAACAGCTTGCGGCGGCTGGTGGCCTGCTTGGATTTGGACTTGTTGGCGGAAAACCGGGAGATGAACGCCTGCAGGTCCTTGACCTTCTCCTCCCGCTTCCGGTTCTGGTCCTTCATCAGCCGCTGC
>CAJFPF010000060.1 GCA_904398655.1 uncultured Anaerotruncus sp.
ATGAGGAGCGTAGCTCAGGACTGATGGCACCGTTTTTGTGCTCCCCGGTCGTGGCCGCCCTCAGGCCCTG
The DNA here is from genome assembly GCA_904398655.1 of uncultured Anaerotruncus sp. Taxonomy (GTDB): domain Bacteria; phylum Bacillota; class Clostridia; order Oscillospirales; family Ruminococcaceae; genus Anaerotruncus. Next base: position 71 of record CAJFPF010000060.1, read on the forward strand.
CGGGGCGGAGAGGCCGGGGCGGGGAAGTTGTTTTTCTACGGAAAAGCTTCAGAAAATGGAAAGCCCCGCCGCGCTGCGCCCATCCGGGCGCTCCGCGGCGTTGGAAGGGCACAAGCTGTGAAAAGGGATTTCGCTGGTCAAAAAACCTGTCAAAATCGCTAAAAATGCGGGGTGTTTCTTGACAAACACGCCGGTCTCCATGTATGATACACTAGGATCAAAAAGCGGATTTTACAGGGAAGGAGCGGAAAAAGGATGAAAGCGCCAGATCGGCGGGGCCTCTGCCCCGATCAGTTTCCGCTGACCCATGAGCCGCCGGACGCCTGGGCCAAGGGCTGAAGCCCAGGAAGAGGGGCGGCCTTGGAAGGGATTGGGAGGCCGCCGGAAGGATTTGAGACTGGATAGAAAGGCGAATGGAAATGGAACTGATCCGGAAAGATTTGAGAAATATTGCAATCATTGCCCATGTTGACCACGGCAAAACCACCCTGGTGGACGGGATGCTCCGCCAGAGCGGCACCTTCCGGGAGAACCAGGCGGTCCAAGAGCGGGTGATGGACTCCAACGACCTGGAACGGGAGCGGGGGATTACCATCCTGGCCAAAAACGCCTCGGTGGAGTACAAGGGCGTCAAGATTAACATTGTGGATACCCCTGGGCACGCCGATTTCGGCGGCGAGGTGGAACGGGTATTGAAGATGGTGGACGGGGTGCTGCTGCTGGTGGACGCGGCGGAGGGCCCCATGCCCCAGACCCGGTTTGTGCTCTCCAAGGCCCTGGACCTGGATCTGGCGGTGATCGTGGTGATCAACAAGATCGACCGCCCTGACGCCCGGGTCTATGAGGTGGTGGACGAGGTGCTGGAGCTGCTCATGGATCTGGGCGCTTCCGACGAGCAGTTGGACAGCCCCATGGTCTTCTGCTCCGGCCGGGACGGCACCGCCAGCCTTTCCCCGGAGGTGGCGGGCACCGACCTACAGCCGCTGATGGATACCATTGTGGACTACATCCAGCCCCCCAAGGGGGATCCGGACCTGCCCACCGCCGTGCTGGTCTCCTCCATCGATTACAACGACTATGTGGGCCGCATTGCCGTGGGCCGCATCGAGCAAGGCACCCTGAAGGTGAACGAAGAGGTGGGGGTCTGCGACTACCATGACAAGGAACTCAACCGCAGAGGAAAGATCACCGCTATCTATCAGTTCACCGGCGTGGGCCGCACTCCGGTGGACTCGGCCACCGTGGGGGACATTGTGATGTTCTCCGGGATTGAGAACATCAACATTGGCAACACCGTCTGTGCGGTGGGTACCATGCAGCCCATCCCGTTTGTAAAGATCTCCGAGCCCACGGTGGAGATGACCTTCGCGGTGAACTCCAGCCCGTTTGCCGGCCGGGAGGGCAAGTTTGTCACCTCCCGCCAGCTGCGGGACCGGCTCCAGCGGGAGCTGCTCCGGGACGTCTCCCTGCGGGTGTCGGACGGGGAGACGGCTGACAGCTTTGTGGTCTGTGGCCGCGGCGAGATGCATCTGTCCATCCTGATTGAGAACATGCGCCGAGAGGGGTATGAGTTCCAGGTGAGCACCCCCAAGGTCCTGATGAAGGAGATTGACGGGGTGCTCTGCGAGCCCATCGAAGAGCTGGTGATCGACGTGCCCGCCGAATATTCCGGCGCGGTGATGGAGAAGATGGGCCCCCGCAAAGGGGAGCTCCAGTCGATGGAGCCGGTGGGCAGCCGGATGAAGATGACCTTCCTGATCCCAGAGCGGGGATTGTTCGGCTATAAGAACGACTTTTTGACCGATACCAAGGGGGAAGGGGTCATGAACACCCTTTTCCACGGCTATGATGCCTACAAAGGGGAGATCCCCCGCCGTCAAAACGGCTCCCTCATCGCCTTTGAAACCGGCGAGGCGGTGACCTATGGTCTCTACAACGCCCAGGAGCGGGGCACCTTATTTATTGGTGCGGGAGAGAAGGTCTATGCCGGCATGGTGGTGGGCATGTCTCCCAAGAGTGAGGACATTGCGGTGAACGTCTGCAAGACGAAGCACCTGACCAATACCCGGGCCTCAGGCAGCGACGATGCCCTGCGGCTGATTCCGCCCCGCCGGTTCTCCCTGGAGGAGTCGTTGGAGTTTTTGAGCGACGACGAGCTGCTGGAGGTCACTCCCAAGAGTATCCGGATTCGCAAGCGGCTTTTGGATCATGCCCAGCGGATGCGGGAGGCCTCTAAGAAAAAATCCTGAGCTTTCCCCTGCATAGAAAAAGCGCGGTCAGCGGCCGCGCTTTTTCTATGCAGGGTTGACGTAATCGTGCGTTTCCGGTTTCCCCGCCGCGGAGCGTCCGGATGGACGCAGCGCGGCGGGGCTTTCCATTTTCTGAAGCTTTTCCGTAGAAAAGCCCGCCTTACCGCCCCGGTCCCTCCGCCCCGCAGGGCCTGAGGGCGGCCACGGGGGCGCAAACCGTACCGTTCCCCCGCCAACCTCTCCGTAGAACAAACCACCTTCCCGTTTCAGCCTCTCCGCCCCGCAGAACCTGAGGGCGGCCACGACCGGGGAGCGCAAAAACGGCGCCATCAGTCCTGAGCTACGCTCCTCATGAGGGGCGCGAG
>CAJFPF010000061.1 GCA_904398655.1 uncultured Anaerotruncus sp.
ATTGGTGCTGGAGGCCGCCCGGATCATCCGGGTGGGGCTGCTGCAGCAGAACGCCTACCACCGGGACGACACCTATGTGCCCCTGCCTAAACAGCGGAAGATGATGCAGGTGATCCTGGCGTTTTACGACCGGGCCCACCGCCTGGTGGCCAAGGGGATCCCCCTCTCGGAGATTTTGGAGGCGGGGCTCAGCGAGCGGATCATCAAGATCAAATATGACGTACCCAACGACCGGATGGACCTGTTCGACGGCTACTTGCAAGAGATTGACGAGAAGCTTTCGGCCATGGACCGGCAGCTGTGAAGGGAGGTGGTTTTCCGTGCTGCAACTGATCGGACTCAAGGAGATCAACGGCCCTCTGGTGGTGCTGGACCAGGTGCCCCAGGCCTCGTTTGAGGAGATGGTGGAGATGCGCCTGGATAGCGGGGAGACCCGTTATGGGCGGATTGTCCAGATGGAGGGGGACCGGGCGGTCATCCAGGTGTTTGAAGGCACCCGGGACATGTCCCTGGAGAATGTGCGCACCACCCTGCTGGGCCACCCCATGGAGATCCCCCTTTCCCCGGAAATTTTGGGCCGGACGTTCTCCGGCTCCGGCCAGCCCATCGACGGGCTGGGCCCGGTGTTCGCCGCCCAGTCGGCGGACATCAACGGCAAACCCATGAACCCGGTGCGCCGGGTCTATCCCCGCAACTATATCAACACCGGCATCTCCTCCATCGACGGCCTGTCCACCCTGATCCGGGGGCAGAAGCTGCCCATCTTTTCCGGCAGCGGCATGAGCCACAACAAGGTGGCGGTGCAGATGGCCCGCCAGGCCCGCCTCACCGGCCCGGACGCGGACAACTTTGTCATCGTCTTTGCCGCCATGGGGGTCACCAACGACGTGGCCGGCTATTTCCGCCGCTCGTTTGAGGAGAGCGGCGTCATGGAGAAGGTGGTCATGTACCAGAACCTCTCCAACGACCCCATCATCGAGCGGATCCTGACCCCCCGCTGCGCCCTGACCGCCGCGGAATATCTGGCGTTCACCCTGGGGATGCATGTGCTGGTGATCATGACCGACATCACCTCCTACTGCGAAGCCCTGCGGGAGTTCAGCTCCTCCAAGGGGGAGATCCCCGGACGAAAAGGGTTCCCCGGATACCTCTATTCCGACCTGGCCAGCCTTTACGAGCGGGCGGGGATTGTGGAGGGGTGCTCCGGATCGGTGACCCAGGTGCCCATCCTCACCATGCCCAACGACGACATCACCCACCCGGTCCCCGACCTGACCGGCTATATCACCGAGGGGCAGATCGTATTGGACCGGGGGCTGGACCAGAAGGGGATCTATCCCCCCATCTCGGTGCTGCCCAGCCTCTCCCGTCTGATGAAGGACGGCATTGGCGAGGGCTATACCCGGGTGGACCACTCCGACTGCTCCAACCAGCTGTTCGCCGCCTGCGCCAAGGTGCAGGACGCCCGGGCGCTGGCCTCGGTGATCGGCGAGGAGGAGCTGGGAGAGACCGACAAGAAATACCTGTTCTTCGGGCGGATGTTTGAGGAACACTTTTTGAACCAGCGCCCCAACGAGGACCGTCCCGTGGAGGAGACGCTGGATCTGGGCTGGTCGCTGCTCTCCCTGCTGCCCCGGGAGGAGCTGGACCGGGTGGACGACAAGACCCTTCAGAAGTTCTACCACCCCGAAGAGGCCGCCCAGCGGTTCCATGACTGAGAGGGGGCGGCGGGATGGATAGCCAGAGGAACATCACCCCCACCAAGGGCAGTTTGATGGCGCTGCAAAAATCGCTGGAACTGTCCACCCTGGGGTATGACCTGATGGACCGCAAGCGCAACATCCTCATCCGGGAGCTGATGGAGCTGATCGACAAGGCCAAGGCCCTGCGGGGACAGATTGGGGAGGCCTACCGGAAGGCGTATACCGCCCTTCAGGAGGCCACCGTCACCCTGGGGGTGGAGCGGGTGCTGGAGGCCGCCCAGGCGGTAGAGGTGGACGATGGGCTCACCATCCAATACCGCAGCGTCATGGGGGTGGAGCTGCCCACCGTGAAGCTGGAGGAGACCCTGCCCCGCCTGAGCTATGGGGTGGATTCCAGCAACTCCCGCCTGGATGAGGCCTACCTGTGTTTTTGCCAGGTCAAACAGCTCACCGCCACCCTGGCGGAGGTGGAAACCAGCGTCCAGCGGCTGGCGGTAGCCATCCGCAAGACCCAGCGCCGGGCCAACGCCCTGGAGCATATTGTCATCCCCCGGGATCAGGAGGCCATCCGCTTTATCTCCGACGCTTTGGAGGAGAAGGAGCGGGAGGAGTTCTCCCGGATGAAGGTGATCAAGGCGCTGAAAAATACCGGGGCCCTCTGACCCCTTTTTTGACACAACAGGAAGGGCCTCCCACGGCTGTTTGCGGCCGGGGGCCCTTCCCTTTTTCATCTTTTTTCCAAAGGAGGCAGTTCCATGTCAAGACCCCGCATCCAGATCCAGCTGGTGGACAAAAAAGGTCCCCACGGCTGCCATCGCGGCCACCAGGTGGGGGACACCTTTGATTTTGACACCCAGCGGGGGCAGCTCTGCCCCATGGCCATGCATGTGGCCTTCCCCTACATTGACATCCTGCGGTATGGGGGTTCCATCCCTGGGCAGCCCCAGGGGACAGCTACCTTCTGCTGTCCGGATGTGGATGTCATCAATGTGTTTACGGTGAAGATCGTGGAGCCCTAGCTTTGGCCAGGCCGGTGCCCGCGCCGCCGCTTAGGGCGCAATCCAAAGTTTTCGCCCACCTTTTCCAAAGTAAAGTTTTCGTCCACCTTTTTCAAAAGGTGGCGGGTTCCAAGGGCGGCGCCCTTGGCCGCCATCCGCAGATGGC
>CAJFPF010000062.1 GCA_904398655.1 uncultured Anaerotruncus sp.
ATACAACGGAAAAACAGCAAAGAACGGCATAGCCGTTTGGCTACACCGTTCCTTGCTAAAATGTTTTCTTAATTCACCGCCCCATTGCCTGCGTCTTTTTTGCAGCGTCTCCCGAATCAGTAGGAGAGAGCGGGATCAAATTTTTCGGCCCACAGCTCCCCCAAGACAGCCAGGTCCGCCCGGAACTCCTGTTCGGTCTGGCCCTCCTTTTGGACAAGCTCCTCCAGGACCTGAAAGGTGAAGGCGGATGGCCCATAGGTTTTCCAATCCTTCTGCATCTTCATGGAGGGCGGGCTGTTGGTGCTCTGCATAAAGGAAAAGCGGCTGCGGGATCCATCTAGATTGGTCTGGGCCTCCAGCAGATAGCGGCCGTTGGCGGTATTGCGGATGATGGTAACGCCGCCGGATAGCGGCCGCTGCTTATAGGCGCGAATCAGTTCTTTTTTATGGGTATCCATGATAAAAACATAGACCTCGCTTTAGAGAGATTCTGGAAGGCGAAGCCACCCAGTTATAGTAAAAATACCAGTCCTACGTAGCCTTGTCAAGGCGGGCTGTCAGGTTTTGGCAAGAGAAGATTGCATCTCCCTGCGCTCCGTGCTATAATATAAACTGTATAGGCATCTTTAAGGGGAGGGTTTCCTCCTAAATTTTCGCGGAAGAGGTATGTAAGGTGAGTAAAAACGCCAACCTGCTTCAATCGATCCTAACTGTGGCTGTGGGGTGCTTGGTGGCGATTACGGTCGCCGCCCTGTTCTTCAACCTGTACCTGTTCTATATCTGCCTGGCGGTAACGGTAATCTGTACGGCGGCGCTCCTTTGGCTGATGCGCCAGGTCAAGCGTCAGGTGAACGCAGTGATCATGGGGATCGGCCAGACCCTTACTGGGGCTCAAAAGGAGGCTGCACAGACCTTCCCGGTGCCGGTGCTCTGCTGTGACGCCCAGGGGGAGATCCTTTGGGGAAACACCCTGGCAGAACAGTCCCTGCTGGGGGGAGAGGGGGGCTATGGACAGAGTGTCTATACCATTCTCAACGGCGTGGATATCACCAGGCCGTGCTCCGAGGGAGGATATGAAACCGAATATCTGGGCCGCAATTATATCGCCTACCCGGTGCGCTCGGTGACAGAAGAGCCGGAGGTTTACCTCATCTATTTCTTTGACAACACCGAGCTCAAGCGATATGCCCGGGAATATTTCGAGTCCCGTCCGTCGGTTTCCCTGATCCTGGTAGACAACTATGAGGAGCTCCAACAGGGGATGAAGGACAACGAGCGGGCCAGGGTGATGGGGGAGATCGAATACGCCATCACGAAATTTGTCACGGATAACCACGGCGTTATCCTGAAAAACGAACGGGATCGCTTTACGGTGGTCACAGAGGAACGCAACCTGCGGGGGATCATCTCCTCCCGTTTCCCGCTGTTGGAACAGGTGCGGGGGATTCAGGTGGAGGGAAACATCACCCCCACGTTGTCCATTGGAGTGGGACGGGATGCGGCCACCCTCACGGAAAGTGAACAGTATGCCCGCCAGGCGCTGGACATGGCGTTGGGCCGGGGCGGGGATCAGGCGGCGGTGCGCAGCGGCAGCGGCTATGAATTTTTCGGCGGTGTCTCCAGCGGCGTGGAGAAACGGACAAAAGTGAAGACACGGATCGTCGCCACTGCATTGGCAGAGCTGATCGCCAGCAGTGAAAATGTGATGGTCATGGGCCACCGGGCGGCAGATCTGGACTGCTTCGGCGCGGCCATTGGCGTGATGAAGACCGCCCGCCAGATGGGAAAGGAGTCCTACGTGGTGATCCGGCGGGATCGGAATCTGGTGGGAACGCTGTACAACCATCTGGTGGAGAATGGTTACGAGGATCAGCTGTTGGAGCCGGAGGAGGCCCTGGAAAAAATCCGCAAAAAGACGCTTTTGGTGATCTGCGACACCCATGTGAAAAATATGTTGGAGTCTGCTGATGTATTTGACGCCTGTAAGAGCGTGGTGGTGATCGATCACCACCGGAAAATGGTGGGCCATATTGACAATGCAGTGATCTTCTACCACGAGCCCTATGCTTCCAGCGCTTCTGAGATGGTAGCGGAACTGATCCAATATTTTGGTGATAAATGCCGGATCACCCGGTTGGAGGCAGAGGCGCTTTTGGCGGGCATTATGCTGGACACCAAAAACTTTGTGATCAAAACCGGCGTACGTACCTTCGAGGCAGCCGCTTTCCTGCGGAAGATGGGGGCGGATACAGTGGAGGTCAAGCGGCTGTTTGCCAATTCCATGGAGGCGTATCAGCGCAAAGTGAAGCTGGTGGCCAACGCCCGGGTCTACCGGGGCTGTGCTATCGCCATCTCTCCGGAGGCGGATATTCCGGAGATCCAGGTGACAGCAGCCCAGGCGGCGGATGAGCTTTTGAATATCAGCGGCGTGTCCGCTTCGTTTGTAGTATTTGCCCAGAACGGGGGCATGTCCTTCTCCGCCAGGAGCATGGGGCAGCTGAATGTCCAGTTGATTATGGAGAAGCTGGGCGGCGGCGGCCACCACACGATGGCGGGCGCCCAAATGCCAGGCATCGGGGCGGAGGAGGCCAACCAACGCCTTACAGCGGCGATCGACCAGTATTTTGAGGAAAATTCCCGCAAATAAGCGAGCAAACTTTTGATAAGACGGAGGAAACCATCATGAAGGTCATTTTGAAACAGGATTTGAAAGGTACCGGAAAAAAAGGAGAGATGATCAACGTTTCGGACGGATATGCCCGGAACTATCTGCTGCCTCGGGGACTGGCCATCGAGGCCAATGCCCAGGCGATGGGGGAGCTGAAGGCCAAACAGGCGGCTGCGGAGCATAAGGCGGCGGTGGAAAAACAGGCTGCCCAGGAGCTCTGTGACCAGTTGAAGGGAAAGACTGTAAAAATTACCGCCAAGGCTGGCCAGGGCGGAAAGCTGTTCGGCTCGGTGACCTCCAAAGAGATCAGCGAGGCCATTGCCCAGCAGTTTGGCGCCCAGGTGGACAAGCGGAAGATTGTTCTGGAGTCGGATATCAAGGCGTTCGGCAGCTATACGGTGCAAATCAAGCTCCACCCCGGTATTGTGGCGGAGTTGTACGTAGTGGTGGGGGAGACGGCCTGATAGAGGGGCTTTCCCTAGGGATGGTTGGAAAGGAGGGTGAGGACGGTGGTTCCGGAGCTGGAGCTGGGTGAGTATGGCCAACAGATGCCCTATAGCTTGGAGGCTGAACAGAGCGTGCTGGGGGCCGTCCTCATTGACCCTGGTTGTTTTCCGGCGGTATTGGAAGGACTGCGGGCCGACTACTTCTACCGTCCCCAGCACCAGCGGATCTTTGAAATCCTCACCAAAATGTTCAGCCTCAGCCAGACGATGGACTTCATCACCATTTTGGATGAGGTGCGCCGGGAGGATGTCTTCGAGACGGAGGAGGACGCCAAGATTTACCTCACCCAGCTGGCTCAGATCGTCCCCTCCTCCGCCAATGTGGAGGCCTATTGCCGGATTGTCCGGGAGAAGGCCTATGTTCGCCGGTTGATTGCCGCTTCCCGGGAGATCATCGAACAGTCCCAGGAGCCAGGGGCGGAGGCGGATGTCCTATTGGATTCAGCGGAGCAAAAGATCTTCGATATCCGCCAGGGCAGAAATAACTCCGCTTTTAAACATATCCGCACCGCGATCACCGAGACGTATGAGACCCTGCAACACCTCTCTGGGGAGGACCGGGATCGGTATAAAGGGATTTCCACCGGGTATCCGCTGTTGGACAAACGGATTACCGGCCTCAACCGAACCGACTTGATCCTGATTGCGGCCCGGCCGGGCATGGGCAAGACCTCTTTGGCGCTCAATATCGCGGAGAATGTGGCCACCAAGGGGGACCATACGGTGGCGGTCTTTTCCCTGGAGATGTCCAGCGAGCAGTTGGCCCAGAGATTGCTCTCCTCCCAGGCGTTGGTGGAGGGACAGGCTTTACGTACGGGTGAACTGAACGGGGAGGATTGGGTGCGGATCGCTATGGCCTCCCAGGTACTCTCCAAAGCGGATATCTATTTGGATGATACGCCGGGCATCACGGTGGGGGAGATGAAGGCAAAACTCCGCCGGCTTCGAAAATTGGACCTGGTGATTATCGACTATCTACAGTTGATGTCCACCGGTCGGCGGGACGGCAACCGGGTGCAGGAGGTCTCAGAGATCACCCGGAACCTAAAGATCATGGCCAAGGAATTGAATGTGCCCGTCATCACCCTCTCCCAGCTGTCCCGTGGTCCCGAGAGCCGTACCGACCACCGGCCCATGCTCTCTGACCTGCGGGAATCCGGCTCCATCGAGCAGGACGCGGACATTGTGCTGCTGCTCTACCGGGAGGACTATTATGCCCGGGAAGAGGCGGAGGAGCGCAATGTGGCCCAGTGTGATGTGGCCAAGAACCGCCATGGGGAAGTGGGTGTAGTCAAATTGGGCTGGGACAGCCGCTATACAAGATTTACCAACCTGGAGCTATCAAGGGATGAACCATAAAGCACGCGCGGCAATCGCACAATATCACATGCTCAAGCAGGGCGACACAGTGGCCGCCGCCGTTTCAGGCGGCGCCGATTCGGTCGCCTTGCTTGATTTCTTGTGTTCCCTGTTGGACCTGGGGATTGTAGTGAAAGCCTGCCACATGAACCATTGCCTAAGGGGGGAGGAGAGCGACCGGGATGAACAGCTGGTGCGCTCCATGTGCCGGGAGTATGGGGTGGAGCTGCTGGTAAAACGGGTGGAGGTGTTGCCCTATACCGCCCGGGAAAAACTCTCGGTTGAGACAGCGGCCCGACAGCTGCGCTATGGTTTTTTCCAGGAGGTGGCAGGGCGGTGGAACTGTAAGGTGGCCACCGCCCACACTCTTTCGGATACGGCGGAGACCGTGCTTTTGAACCTCTCCCGAGGGACCGGACTGGCGGGTCTCTGCGGGATCCCCCCAGTGCGCGGAGGGATCATACGGCCGCTTATCACTTGTACCCGCCGGGAGGTGGAGGACTACTGCTGGCGGCATGGGCTCTCGTTCGTCACAGACAGCAGCAATTTGACCGATGACTATACCCGCAACCGTATCCGCCACCAGGTGGTGCCCCAGTTGGAGCGAGTGAATCTCCAGGTGGTAGCTGCTATTGGCCGTATGGGCAGCCTTTTGCGGGAGGACAGGGACTATTTGGAGATCCAGGCGCGCCGGGCAGCGGAGGAGCTGGTCCGGGAAGACGGCTTGGACGCGAAGGGCCTCAAGGAACAACACCCAGCCCTGCGGGGCCGCATTTTGGCGGCGCTGCTCTCCCAACGGGGAATCCCCTATTCTATGGAGCGGATTCAAGCGTTAGAGCAGCTGTTGGAAGACCACCGGCAGGTACAGCTTACCGGAAAGTGGTATGGTGCGGTACGCCGCGGAATCTTTCGGTTGGAGCCTGCCTCTGCTAGATCCAGGCCCCTTCAATCCCAAACCCTCCTCAAATCCCAATTGGAGGAGGGTTGGGTGGAAGCGGCAGAGGGAAAATGGCTGCATTTTTCTGTGATAAACTGTGCAGATTATGAAAATTTTGAGAATATTTCGGGTTCCTACTTAAATTTAGTTGTGGATTATGATAGAATAAATGGGAATATTCTCTTGCGTGCGCGTCAGCCGGGGGATCGAATCCGCCCAGCTGGCCGCGGCTGTTCCAAAGATCTTAGGAAAGCGTTCAGTGAGCTGGCATTGCTGGACCGGGAACGCTTGTGCGTTTTAGCGGATCAAGATGGCGTCTTTCTTGCTGAAGGGGTTGGAATCGACCAGCGTGTCCGCCCGGATGGGGCGACAAAAAAGCTGTTGAGAATTGCCCTATATGGGGAGGCGCCCGCTACAATGAAAGATGTGGAGGGTAGGCATGGAAAATGACATTTTGAAGGTGTTGATCAGCGAGGAGGAGCTTCAGGAAAAAGTGCGGGAGTTGGGCGCTCAAATCTCCAGGGATTATGCCGGTTCTCCCAAGAAGCTCTTGGTGCTGGGGGTATTGAAGGGGTCGTTTGTGTTCATGGCGGATCTGGTCCGCAGAATCACCGTCCCCTGTGAAGTGGAGTTTATGGCTGTGTCCAGCTACCACTCGGGTGTAAAAACTTCCGGGGTGGTTAAGATAATCAAGGATATTGACATCAATCCCCAGGACGTCAACATATTGATTGTGGAGGACATTTTGGACAGCGGTTTGACTTTGAAATATCTAAAAGACCTGCTGCTGCAGCGCAATGCCTCCAACATCCGGATTGCTACATTGCTGGATAAGCCCGCCCGGCGGATTGCCGAAATCAAGGCGGACTACAGCTGTTTTGAAATTCCCGATGAATTTGTGGTGGGGTACGGTTTGGACTATGCGGAGGAGTACCGCAACCTTCCCTATGTGGGGGTTCTCAAGCCGGAGGTCTATGAAAAATAAAGTCCGCCCGGCGGAGAATGATTGAACAGGAGTGGATTTGATTGAACAAAAAATCGAGAGGCATCGGCCTATACATTGCACTTTTTCTGTTGCTGATGCTGATGGCCACGGTGATGTTCTCCTCCATGGGGACAACGCCGTCGACAGTGAAATACTCCGAGGTTTTGGACTACTTCCAAAATCAGCAGGTGAAGGAGTTTGTGCTGGATTGGGGTACCGGAGATCTGAGCATGGTATTCCAGGATGACAGCACAATGGAGTACAAGGTGCCCAACGTCAGCCTGTTCTATAATGATGTGATGGCGCCTTCCGCGTCAACCGGCCTGAGTTTGATTGACGCGTATAATGTGGCGCACCCCGACAGCGAGATGAAGTACGACGTGCTGGCTCCCAAAGTCACCCCCTGGTGGGTGAGCATGTTGCCGTCCCTGCTCCTGTTGGGTGCCCTGATCTTCTTCTATGTGATGATGATGCGCCAGGCCCGGGGCGGTGCCGGCGGGGTGATGAGTTTCGGGAAGGCCAAGCCCCATACCTCCGACGATGTGCCCAAGGTGACCTTCCAAGATGTGGCCGGCGCGGACGAAGAAAAAGCGGAATTGGTGGAGATCGTGGATTTTTTGCGCGCCCCCAACAAGTTCAACGCCCTGGGCGCCCGGATCCCCAAAGGAGTGCTTTTAATGGGCCCTCCCGGAACGGGCAAAACATTGCTGGCGAAGGCGGTGGCCGGCGAGGCCGGGGTCCCCTTCTTCTCCATCTCTGGCTCCGACTTTGTGGAGATGTTCGTTGGCGTGGGTGCTTCCCGTGTCCGGGACCTATTTGAACAGGCAAAAAAACATTCCCCTTCCATTATCTTTATCGATGAGATTGACGCCGTTGGCCGCCACAGGGGGGCGGGCCTTGGCGGCGGGCATGACGAGCGGGAGCAGACTTTGAACCAACTGTTGGTGGAGATGGATGGTTTTGGCACCAACAGCGGCGTCATCGTCATTGCGGCCACCAACCGGCGGGATATTTTGGATCCGGCACTGCTGCGCCCCGGCCGTTTTGACCGTCAAATTATGGTGAGCTATCCGGATATCAAAGGCCGCGAGGCGATTTTGCGGGTGCATACCCGCCAGAAACCTTTGGCTCCCGACGTCAATTTGCGGACGATCGCTGCCTCCACCGTAGGCTTCACCGGCGCGGATTTGGAAAACCTCACCAATGAGGCGGCGCTATTGGCCGCCAAAAAGAACCTGAAGGCGATCACCATGGCGGAGATCGAGGAGGCCACCATCAAAGTGATTGCCGGCCCGGAGAAAAAGTCCCATGTGGTCACTGAAAAGGACAAAAAGCTCACCGCTTATCATGAGGCGGGCCATGCCATCTGCACCTACTATCTGCCGACCCAGGACCCGGTGCACCAGATCTCCATCATCCCCCGGGGTGGGGCGGGCGGCTATACGCTGAGCCTCCCCTTGGAGGACAAATCCTACGCCACCAAACGGGAGATGAGCGAGGATATCGTGACTTTGCTGGGCGGCCGGGTCGCGGAGAAGTTGGTCTTGGACGATATCTCCACCGGCGCTTCCAACGACATTGAGCGTGCCACCAAAGAGGCCCGGAGCATGGTAACCAGGTATGGCTTCTCGGAGAAACTGGGTCCGGTGGTCTACGGCCACAACGAAAACGAGGTATTCTTGGGCCGGGACTTCTCCAGTGAGCCCAGCTACTCTGAGAATGTGGCTGCGGAGATTGACACCGAGATCCGAGAGATTATCGACACCGCCTATGAGCGGGCGATCACAATTCTCACCGAGCATATGGCCCAGTTGCATCAGGTGGCCCAGTTCCTATTTGAACATGAGAAGATGAGCGGAGAGGAATTCGACGCCATGATGAAAGGGCTGCCCATGCCGGAGAAATCGGACTATAGCGACTATGTCCCGCCTGCTCGCCCTCAGGTGCAATTCCGTGAGGTGCCCTTGCGGATGGAGGACCCAAAGGAGGCCGCCAATGGAGAAAATCCCCAGCCCTCTGGTGACCAGCAACAGCAGGAGAACAGTTGAGCGGTATTGAGGAGGATTGGGTCCATGCGGTTTGGAAAGATTATCACCCTCTCCCTGAACCCTGTGGCGGACATTACGCTCTATGTGAATGAGCTGCATCTGGGGATGGAAAATCAGGTGCTCAATGAACTCTATGACGCAGCGGGGAAGGCGGTGGACGTCTCCCGGGTCCTCCAGAGTTATGGCGTGCTCAATACCGCTTTGATTGTGGCGGGGGAGGAGAATAGCCGGCGCTATTTCGACAGGTTAAAGGACGAAAATGTGTCAACCCGGGTGATCTTTACCCAGGGGCGGATCCGGGAGAACATCAGTGTGGTATCCTCGGGGGGAACGCTGACCCGTTTCATCCGCCAGGGGCCTAAACTCAAGCCTCGGACCATTGACGAGCTGGAGGCAGTGCTGGAGGAGGAGATGGTTCCCTCCACCTTAGTGGTGGTAGCGGGCTTGATGCCGGAAGGAATTACTGAGGAGATCCTCTGTGAAATCTGCGCGTTTATCAAACGCAGCGGCGGCGCGGTCGCCCTGGATAGCCGGGACGCCACTTTAGAAAATCTCGGCAGAATTCAGCCTTGGGTGGTGAAGCCCAACTATGAGGAGCTGTGTAACCTGGTGGGATGGCGCCCCGTGAATAACGAAGAGTTAAAACAGGCAATTCACCGGGTCCACGAGGCGGGTGCCTGCCATGTGCTGGCAAGTTTGGGCCCGGAGGGGATGGCCTATACCAACGGCGAGGTTACATACCGCGCCGATGTCCCCCAACTGGACGAGGTCAAATCCACAGTGGGGGCTGGGGATGCCGCCCTGGCGGGTTTCCTGATTGCTCACGACTATAAGTACGATCTAAAGCGGTCGGTTCAACTGGCGGCTGCCTTTGGGACGGCCTCCTGCCTGGTGGAGGGGACCAACCCGCCCCGCCGGATCTCTGTAGGGATGATCAGCAATCAGGTCTCTGTCTATGAAATTTAAAAATCCGGGCTTTGGGCCCGGATTTTTCCAAAGGAGCAAAAGGAGTGCGGCCATGAAAAAACTATTGGTTGTGGTGGATTATCAACGGGACTTTGTGGATGGCAGCTTGGGGTTCCCAGAGGCCCAGCTGTTGGAAGGCCCTATCTGTGAGAAGATTGAGACCTGCCTGGCCCAAGGGGCCGAGGTGGCGTTCACATTTGATACCCACAAGGACAACTACCTGGAGACCCAGGAGGGGAGGCTGCTGCCAGTTCCCCACTGCATCCAAGGCACTGCGGGTTGGGAACTCTATGGACGGGTAGCAGGCTATTGTACCCCCAAAACTCCCTGTTTCCATAAACCAGCCTTTGGCTCCATGTCCCTGGCCTACTATGCCAAGACCCAGCAGTATGAGGAGATAGAGCTCTGTGGTTTGGTGAGCAACATCTGTGTGCTTTCCAATGCGGTGCTGGTCAAAGCGGCGCTTCCGGAATGCCGGGTGGTGGTGGACGCCCGCTGCACCGCCTGTGCGGATCCGCAGATGCAGCAGAAGGTGCTGGATGTTATGGAAGGACTCCAGATCCAAGTGATTGGCCGTGAGTGAGTTAAAAAGAGCCTTGCAGAGGGAAATCCCTGCAAGGCTCTTTTCATTCCAGTCTTATCCAGTCACCCATCCCAGAATCGGCATAATAAAACGTCTGTCCGTCCTCTGTAATGGCATAGTAGGCAATGAGCCGCCCTCCCACATCTTCTAGATCGTCCAGAAACCGCAGCTCAAAAATGGAGACGTTATTGCCTTCAATTTTTGCTTGCCGGTCGACGGGGAGGGGGATCAACTGGTTGCGTTCAACCTCATATTGCCCCGCCTGCTCGAGGCGGACCTGTAAGGTGTCCTGTAAATGGGTGGTCCGGCCTCTGTCCGCAGCCATAAAACACCAAAGATAGGCCGACCAATAGGGATGGCAACCTCCTCCCTATTGGGAGGAAAGGGTGTGAAGACATCATGTCCGATCGGCGTAGGCAGGCAGAAAGATGCCGGTGTGCCCGCCGTTGGCAGCCACTTTCTCTTCCGGCTTTTCGGAATCGGATTTTTGGGCGTCAGCTTCCACCTTTTGCCCGGCTTCCACCTTCTCCTCTGCCAGAATATAGGTGCCCAATACCCGGGTGCGGGTGGCGAGAACGGGCAGGCCATCGCTGTCATAGCCGGCGGCAAAGGAACTGGTCACATCCCGGAGGGTATCATCCTCCCCAACCCGGTAGACAGTGATCCCTTTACCGGGGATGGGGTCCCCCTCCTCATCCACGAACGGGCTGTAGAGCATCAGAGTGGGGGCAGAGGTGGCGGGAATCACGGGGTTTCCCACAAAATCGAACAGATAGGCGTCCTGGTCGCTGAATAGGGAAGAAAACGCACTGTCCGACCAACTGGTGGAGAGTTCGGAATAGAATTTGTCCGGGTCGGAGTCCGCCAAAAAGGTGAGCCTTGCCAGGGGCTCATCCCCCTCCTCCCAGAGGACGCTGTTCCACTCATTTTCCCTTGGATTGATGACGACGCCTGAAGAGGCGAAACTGGCCGTGCTCAGGGAAACGGCACAGAGAGATGCACAAAGAATAGAAATCCATTTTTTCATCTAAAACACCCCTTTTAAAATGTGGCCTTTCTTTTTACTATAGCGCAAATGGGTGCAAAAGGAAAGAAAAATTTTTAATGTTCCGGATAGGTCTCCGGTGCTTTTTGAAAAGATGTGCTGTCGGACGGAGAATCCTGAACCGCTACCAGATGGGGGTAGGGGAAGGCGATCCCCAACTGGTCAAAACGCTCTTTCACCGCCAACCGGAGCCCCCGCTCCACCTCCCAATAGGCCATTGGTTTGGTCTTGCAGACCAGTCGAATGTTTACACTGGAAGCGGCAAATTCCACAATCCCCTGGACCTGCGGCTTCTCCTCCACCAGGTCGGCATGTGCATCGGCATATTCTTCCGCTGCCTGTTGGATCACTCCGATGAGACGGCGGGTATCCTCTTCATAAGGGGTGGAGATGATGACCACCGCTAACGCCTGTCCTCGGCTGTAGTTGGTGACCCGGGTAATGAGCCCGTTGGGGATAATCACCTGCTGGCCGGTGAACACCCGTACATAGGTCACCCGCATGGCGGTGGCCTCCACGGTTCCCTCGATGTCATCGGTTTTAATATAGTCCCCCACTGCGAACTGATTTTCAAACATCATAAATAGGCCGGTGACCACGTCCTTGACCAAACTCTGAGCGCCAAAGCCGATGGCAATGCTGCCGATTCCGGCGGTGACCAACAGGTTCTGCAGCACGGAGCCAAATCCCAACTGGGAGAAGATCATCAAAACGGCCACACAATAGATGGCATACCGGGCTACACTGCGCACCAGGGTCATCATGGTATCCACCCGTTTGCCCTGGCGTTCTGATTGGTGGTACCGAGGGCTTTTCATCAATCGGTCGGTACATTTGGAGAAAATCCCAAGCAGGATTTTGGCGGCTGCCAAAATCGCCAAAATGACGCAGATATTCCAAAGCAGACGGCCGATGTGTTCTTCCAAATAATTCGTCCACGCTTGAAAATGGGAGAGGAATTCTTCTCGGACACTGGTTGCCAACAGAAACTGGCTGATCAAATCCCCACCTCCTGTTCTGGGAACGGTTCAGCCGTGTTCGGCCACCGCGATCAAGTATTTGTGGATCTGCAACTTATATTCCTCATAGAGCCCCAGGCGGGTATAGAGGTCCTTGTAGTAGGTAAATAGGTTGAGCTTGGTGCTGATCACATTTACTGGTTTCAGGATCTGGTTGGCGGTGAGGCTGTGCTTATTTTTTACATAGTAATAGATGGGTTCCCGCAGGGCACAAAATCGCTGAGAGTAGCGGATGTAGTGGAGGTTAAACAGGAAATCCTCGCTCCAGTTGAGCTCCTCGCTACAGTGGATGCCATGTTCCTGGATGAGGTCGGTGCGGTAGAGCTTATTCCACATGACGCCGTAGTAAAAACTGGCGGGTTCATCCATCAAGTGGCGGGCAAACTCCTCCAGGCTCAATACTTTATCGGTCTCCAAAAAGCCGTGGACAGAGACATTTTCCCCCCGGACACGGTAATAGTGGGAGATCACCAGGTCACACTGGGTATCCAGCGCCCGGCACACCAGCTTTTCGGTCGCTTCTGGAATCAGGTAGTCATCGCTATCCACAAACTGTAGGAATCGGCCCTTGGCTTGGTCAATGGCGGTATTCCGGGAGGCGGACACACCAGAGTTGGGCCGGTCGATAATCCTCATTCGATTGTCCACGCGGGCGTACATTTCGCAGATGGGCAGGCTGGAATCGCTGCTGCCATCGTTGACCAATAGGATCTCTAAATTTTGATAGGTCTGGCGACGGACGCTTTCGATACAACGGGCCAGGTCGGTAGCGGTGTTGTAGACGGGGATTACAATGGTCACAAGGGGGGCTTGCAAATTTCCACATCCTTTCAAGCGGCCTCTTGAAGCATTCCAACAGGAGCCATGGATCTCTGCCGCCTTGGTCAAAGGGGTCTCCACCATTCTACCATGAACAGCGCCTTTTTGCTAGGGCATATTTTCTTCCGTGCCGCACCCTTTGCGTTTTCTGCTGTTCTGTGGTATGATGGCACAGGATAAAGGGGGAATGGATGGGATGGAAAAACAACCGATCGTGGGGCGATTTGCTCCCTCGCCCAGCGGGCGGATGCATCTGGGAAATCTATTCTGCGCGTTGGTGGCCTGGCTGTCCGTTCGATCGGAGGGAGGCCGGATGGTACTGCGGATAGAAGATCTGGACACTGCCCGCTGTCCCCTGCCATATGCCCAGCAGTTGGAGCGGGATCTGGCCTGGTTTGGCCTGGATTGGGACGCGGGAGGGGAGGGGGGTGGCTCCCATGCCCCCTATTTTCAGAGCCACCGTACCAAACTTTACGAGGAGGCGTTCTCCCAACTTTCCCGAAAGGCCCGGGTGTATCCCTGCTTCTGCACGCGGGCGGAGCTCCATGCTGCCAGCGCCCCCCATCCATCGGACGGGCTCTCTCCCTATGGGGGGCGGTGCAGGAAGCTGACCCCGGAGCAGGTGGCGGCATTGTCCGAAAAGCGCCGCCCCGCTTGGAGGATCCAGGTCCCCAACACTTGGGTGGAATTGATAGATGGGCATTGCGGCCCTTATAAAGCCCGTTTAGATCAGGACTGTGGGGATTTTATCCTGCGCCGCTCAGACGGCGTCTATGCCTACCAATTGGCGGTTTGCGTGGATGATGGAGCCATGGGGGTCACCCAGGTGGTGCGGGGGAGAGATCTGTTGCCCTATACCCCCCAGCAGATTTGGCTGCTGCAGCAGCTGGGCTATCCGGTACCCCAATACTTTCATATTCCTCTTTTGACGGCGCCGGATGGAAGGCGGTTGTCCAAACGGGACGGGGATTTGGATGTGGGGAGCCTGCAAAAGCGCTATGGCTGTCCGCAGCCGATTTTGGGCCTGTTGGCCCACTGGTGCGGCCTGTTGGACCGGCCGGAACCGGTGTCCGCCCAGGAGCTGATTCCGCTTTTTTCCTGGGAAAAGCTGCCGCAAAGGGACATCCCCCTCCCGGCAGAGTTTGTCCGGACATAAGAAAAGCCCCGCCGCCCGGCGGGGTCAAAATTCATAAAAAAATGCCGCCCAAGCTTTTGCCTGGACAGCACCCCTGGTGGACGGTAAGGAACTCGAATCCCTGACCCCCTGCACGTCAAGCA
>CAJFPF010000063.1 GCA_904398655.1 uncultured Anaerotruncus sp.
CTTCGGCGTGGAAGTACGGATGGCCGTGCAGACGCCTCTCTTTTGCGGGCTGTTCTGGTCGATGGAGACTCTCTTCTTGGAGTTCCAGCCCTTCAACAGCGCAGGAGCCGTCGATTTCTTTGCCGTGACCTCTCTGCCTTTGCGTACAAGCTGGTTAAATGTTGGCATATTGCACCTCCTTACTTGGTTGATGAGCCTTTCGGCACAGTTTATTTCAAGGAAAAGGCGGAGCCTTTCCCGTTGAAACCGGACAACTTCTCGCAGTCCCACAGCTTTTAATTATAAGGCTGCGGGGCGATTCTGTCAATACAAACAGTTTGATTTTACAAGATTCGTACAAATGCACAACCTTTTCCCTTGGGGAAAGGCTATGAAGCAGCGTTTTTCCGCCCTTTTCGAACGGAAAAACGCTGCCATGGGGGAATGGACGTCGCTTTTAGAGCATCAGACCGTCTGGGGCTCCTCCTGAGGAGCGGCAGAGGCTACAAAGTCGTAATCGCTGTGCTCGTGCTCCCCGTGGGGATCGGTGTGGACCAGTTCCAGCCGGTCGTAATCCACCGTACCTGTACCGGCAGGCACCAGTTTGCCGATGATCACGTTCTCTTTCAGGCCCTGCAGGTGGTCCACCTTGCCTTTGATGGCCGCCTCGGTGAGCACCCGGGTGGTCTCCTGGAAGGAGGCCGCGGACATGAAGCTCTCGGTGGCCAAGGAGGCCTTTGTGATACCAAGCAGAACGGGGACACCCACCACCGGACGACGGGGGATCCCGTCCTCAGCGGTCAAACGCTCCAGTTCCTGGTTGGCCTTCAAAAGTTCGCTCTTTTCAATGTTGGAGCCGGTGATCAGCGCGGAGTCGCCGCCGTCCACTACACGGACCTTCCGCATCATCTGGCGGACAATCACCTCAATGTGTTTGTCGTTGATGTCAACGCCCTGGGTCCGATAGGTGCGCTGCACCTCTTTGATCAGGTAGTCCTGGACCGCCAAATGTCCGGAAACCGCCAGAATTTCATTGGGTTCCACAGCTCCCTCTGTGATCTGGTCGCCCTTGTGCACCCGGTCGCCCTCGGCCACCCGCAGCGTGGAGCCGTAGACCACCTGGCGCTCAAACCGCTCTCCATCGTCCGCAGTGACCACCACAAAGTCCCCGCCTTTGGGGTCCTTTTCAAAGGAGACCACGCCGTCCAGATGGGAGATGATGGCGCTGTTCTTGGGTTTGCGGGCCTCGAACAGCTCTTCCACGCGGGGAAGGCCTTGGGTGATATCCGCCGCAGAGGCGATGCCGCCGGTGTGGAAGGTTCTCATCGTCAGCTGGGTGCCCGGCTCACCGATCGACTGGGCGGCGATGATCCCCACCGCCTCGCCCACGCCCACCGGCTGGCCGTTGGCCAGGTTGGAGCCATAGCATTTGGCGCAGACGCCGATCTTGCTCTCACAGTTGAGGGGGGTGCGGATCTTCACCTCGGTGATTCCAGCGTCCTTGATCCGCTGGGCGTCCGCCTCGGTCATCATCTTGTTGCGGTCCACCAGCACCTCGCCGGTTCTGGGGTCCAGCACATCGTCGGCTACATAGCGGCCCAACAGGCGCTCGGCAAAATCCTCGATGACACGGCCGCTGTCCACGATGTCACAGACCACAATACCCTCATGGGTGCCGCAGTCGTGCTCCCGAATGATGACATCTTGGGAGACGTCCACCAGACGGCGGGTCAGGTACCCCGAGTCGGCGGTCCGCAGGGCGGTATCCGCCAGGCCCTTCCGGGCGCCTCGAGAGGAGTTGAAGTATTCCAGAATGTTCAGGCCCTCACGGTAGTTGGCCTTGATGGGGATTTCGATGGCGCGGCCGGAGGTGTTGGCGATGATGCCACGCATACCAGCCAGCTGACGGATCTGATCCATGGAGCCACGGGCGCCCGAGTCGGCCATCATATAGATGGGGTTGTGGACGTCCAGCGTCTTCTGCAGAGCGTCCTTTACCTTGGCGGTGCAGTCGTTCCAGGTGGCAATCACCCGCTCGTACCGCACATCGTCCGAAATGAAGCCGCGGTCGTACTGGCGTTTGATCTGGTCCACCTTCTTCTCGGCCTCGGCCAACAGCTGGGCCTTCTCCGGCGGGATCACCGCGTCGTAAACCGCCACGGTGAGGGCGCCCTGGGTGGAGTATTTATAACCCTGGGACTTGATCCGGTCCAGCATTTCAGCAGTCTTCGCGGTGCCATACTGGTGGATCGTCCGGTCGATGATCTTCCCCAGCTCCTTTTTGCGCACCAAAAAGCCGATCTCCAGGTCAAACATGTGGTCGGGGTCGCTCCGGTCCACATAGCCCAGATCCTGAGGGATAGGATCGTTGAAGATGATCCGGCCCACAGTGGTCTCCACAATCTTGGAGATCCGTTCATCCCCCACCTGTTTGGTGATCCGCACCTTGATGGGGGCATGCAGGCCCACGCAGCCCGCCTGATAGGCCATGGTGGCCTCGTTGAAATCTCGGAACACCTTGCCTGCGCCGATCTCCTCCTCCCGAACCATTGTCAGGTAGTAGGAGCCCAGCACCATATCCTGGGTGGGCACGGTAACCGGCTTGCCGTCCGAAGGTTTGAGCAGGTTGTTGGCTGCCAGCATCAGGAACCGGGCCTCCGACTGGGCCTCAGAGGACAGGGGCACATGCACCGCCATCTGGTCGCCGTCAAAGTCGGCGTTGTAAGCGGTACAGACCAGCGGGTGCAGCTTCAGGGCGCGGCCTTCCACCAGCACCGGCTCAAAGGCTTGGATACCCAGGCGGTGCAGAGTAGGGGCGCGGTTGAGCAGGACAGGGTGGTCCTTGATGACCACTTCTAAGGCGTCCCACACGTCCTTGACGGTGGCGCGTTCCACCATCTTCCGGGCGTTTTTGATGTTGGTGGCCACCTTCAGGTCCACCAGCCGCTTCATGACAAACGGCTTGAACAGCTCCAACGCCATCTCCTTGGGCAGGCCGCACTGATACATCTTCAGTTCCGGCCCGACCACGATGACCGAACGGCCGGAGTAGTCCACCCGCTTGCCCAACAGGTTCTGACGGAACCGGCCCTGTTTGCCCTTGAGCATATCCGACAGGGATTTCAGCGGGCGGTTGTTGGGTCCGGTGACCGGACGGCCGCGGCGGCCGTTGTCGATCAGGGCGTCCACCGCCTCCTGGAGCATCCGCTTCTCATTGCGGACAATGATGTCCGGGGCGCCCAGCTCCAGCAGCTTTTTCAGGCGGTTGTTCCGGTTGATCACCCGGCGGTAGAGGTCATTGAGGTCGCTGGTGGCAAACCGTCCGCCGTCCAGCTGGACCATGGGGCGGATGTCCGGCGGGATCACCGGCACCACGTCCAGGATCATCCACTCGGGCCGATTGTGGCTCTGGCGGAACGCCTCCACCACCTCCAGCCGCTTGAGCAGCTTGACCCGCTTCTGACCGGCGGCAGTCTCCAAATCGGTCTTCAGCTCTTCCGAAAGCTTATCCAAATCCAGTTCCGCCAGCAGCTCTTTGATCGCCTCGGCGCCCATCCCCGCTTTGAAGTCATCCTCATAGGCCTCTTTCAAGTCCCGGTATTCCTTCTCCGACAGGAGGCTGTACTTCTTCAGGTTGGTGACGCCCGGGTCGATGACCACATAGGAGGCGAAGTAGAGCACCTTTTCCAGCAGGCGGGGGGACATGTTCAGCAGCAGCCCCATCCGGGAGCTGGTGCCCTTAAAATACCAGATGTGGCTCACCGGTGCGGCCAGCTCGATATGGCCCATCCGCTCCCGGCGCACCTTGGAGCGGGTGACCTCCACGCCGCACCGCTCGCAGACCTTGCCCTTGTAGCGGATGCGTTTATAGCGGCCGCAATAGCACTCCCAGTCCTTGGTGGGTCCAAAGATTTTTTCGCAGAACAGGCCCTCCCGTTCCGGCTTGAGGGTGCGGTAGTTGATGGTCTCGGGCTTTTTCACCTCACCCCAGGACCATTCGCGGATCAGGTCTGGCGAAGCCAGTCCGATTTTGATCGATTCAAAAGTATTGAATTCCAAATGCGAACCCCTCTCTTTATCATGGTGTGGGTAATTCCAGCGGGGCAGGCGCCACTATGGCGCCATACCCATCAGAAATTGTCGTCGTTGGTGATGTTGCCCAATCCCAACTCCCCAATGGGGTCGAAGGAGTCCTCCAGATCGGCCTCATCCAGATCCACGTCCAGCAGGTCGATGTCCCCCTCCTGTTCGTTCTCGTTGTCCGGATGCTCAATGTCAAAGCCGTCCTCAAACTCGGAGGGAACCTCCACACCGTCCATCAGCGAATCATCCACAGGGGTCAGCCCCATGTTCTCGTCGTCATCAAACGTCTGCTTCAGATCGATCTCATTGTTGTCCTTATCCAGTACCCGCACATCCAGGCCCAAGGACTGCAGCTCTTTGATGAGCACCTTGAACGACTCGGGGATGCCGGGTTTTGGCACGTTCTTGCCCTTGACAATTGCCTCGAACGTCTTGACGCGGCCCACCACGTCGTCGCTCTTGACTGTCAGAATTTCCTGGAGGGTATAGGCGGCGCCATAGGCCTCCAGCGCCCACACCTCCATCTCGCCGAACCGCTGGCCGCCAAACTGGGCCTTGCCGCCCAGGGGTTGCTGGGTGACCAGGGAGTAAGGGCCGGTGGAGCGGGCGTGGATCTTGTCATCTACCAGGTGGTGCAGCTTCAGGTAGTACATATAGCCCACCGTGACCGGGTTATCAAACAGCTCGCCTGTGCGGCCGTCGTGGAGCCAGGTCTTTCCGTCCCGCGGCAGGCCGGCCTGCTCCAGGCAGTCGGCAATGTCGTTCTCGTTGGCGCCGTCGAACACCGGGGTCATTACCTTCCACCCCAATTCGGCAGCGGCACGGCCCAGATGGACTTCCAGCACCTGCCCAATGTTCATACGGGAGGGCACGCCTAGGGGGTTCAGCACGATGTCCAGCGGACGGCCGTCAGGCAGGTAGGGCATATCCTCCTGGGGCAGTACCCGGGAGACCACGCCCTTGTTGCCGTGGCGTCCGGCCATCTTGTCGCCCACCGAAATCTTACGCTTCTGGGCGATATAGCAGCGAACCACCATGTTCACGCCGGGAGAGAGCTCATCGCAGTTGTCCCTGGTGAATACCTTCACATCCACAATGATGCCATATTCGCCATGGGGCACCCGCAGGGAGGTATCCCGGACCTCCCGGGCCTTCTCACCGAAGATCGCCCGCAGCAGGCGCTCTTCCGCGTTGAGCTCGGTCTCCCCCTTGGGGGTCACCTTGCCCACCAGGATGTCTCCGGCGCGCACCTCAGCGCCCACACGGATGATTCCCCGCTCGTCCAGCTCTTTCAGGGCGTCGTCACCCACGTTGGGGATGTCCCGGGTGATCTCCTCCGGCCCCAATTTGGTATCCCGGGCTTCGATCTCATACTCCTCAATGTGGATGGAGGTATACAGGTCATCCCGCACCAGCCGTTCGTTGATCAAAACGGCGTCCTCGTAGTTGTAGCCCTCCCAGGTCATAAAGCCCACCAGCATATTCCGGCCCAGGCTGATCTCACCGTTCTGAGTAGAGGGGCCGTCGGCGATGACCTGGCCCTTTTCCACCCGCTCCCCCTTCTTGACGATGGGGCGCTGGTTGATACAGGTGCCCTGGTTGGAACGCATAAATTTGGTCAGGTGGTAGTCGTGGCTCTCCCCCTTGTCATCCCGGATGGCCACGTGGTCGGCGTCCACCGCCTCCACCACACCGGCGTGCTTGGAGAGCACCACCACCCCCGAGTCCACCGCGGATTTGTACTCCATGCCGGTGGCCACGATGGGGGCCTCGGGAACCAACAGCGGCACCGCCTGGCGCTGCATGTTGGCGCCCATCAGGGCGCGGTTGGCGTCATCGTTCTCCAAGAAGGGGATCATGGCGGTTGCCACAGACACCACCATCTTGGGCGAGACATCCATGTAGTCCACCTTTTCCCGCTCGACCACCATCACCGCGTCCCGGTAACGCACCGACACCTTCTCATTGGCAAATTTGCCATCCTCGGTGAGCGGCTCGTTGGCCTGGGCCACGATGTACATGTCCTCGATGTCGGCGGTCATATAGTCCACTTCATCCAGCACCGCGCCGGTCGCTTTATCCACCCGGCGGTAGGGGGCCTCAATGAAGCCATACTCATTGATCCGCGCGAAAGTGGCCAGATAGGAGATCAGGCCGATGTTGGGGCCCTCCGGCGTCTCAATGGGGCACATCCGGCCATAGTGACTGTAGTGCACGTCCCGAACCTCAAATCCAGCCCGGTCGCGGGAGAGGCCGCCAGGGCCCAGGGCGGAAAGGCGGCGCTTGTGGGTCAGCTCGGCCAGCGGGTTGGTCTGGTCCATGAACTGGCTCAGGGGGGAGGAACCGAAGAACTCCTTGATGGAGGCCACCACCGGGCGGATGTTGATCAACGCCTGAGGGGTCACCACATCCATATCCTGGGCCTGGGTGGCCATCCGCTCCCGGATCACCCGCTCCATGCGGGAGAAGCCGATGCGGAATTGGTTTTGAAGCAGCTCTCCCACCGAACGGATCCGGCGGTTGCCCAGATGGTCGATATCGTCCACGGTGCCGACACCGTGTCCCAGGTCGCACAGGTAGTTGATAGAGGCAAAGATGTCATCTTTGATGATATGCTTGGGAACCAGTTCATCCTGACGGGCGCGGATGGCCTCCTTCAGGGCCTCCTCGCCGTCGTTCTGTTCCAAAATTTCCCGGAGCACCGCAAAACGGACCTTCTCATGGATGCCCAGTTCCTCGCAGTTGAAGGAGACGAAATCCTGGATGTCCACCATGCCGTTGGAGAGCACCTTCACCACCGTCTCCCCCTCCTGGAGATAGACGGTGTCCACACCGCAGCGCCCGATGCGTTCCGCCAGCTCCCGGTTCAACACCGTCCCCGCATCCGCCAGCAGCTCGCCAGTGGTGGGGTCAGCGACGGGGGCAGCCGCCACCCGGCCCATAATCCGGGGGGCAATGGCCAATTTCTTATTGTATTTATACCGGCCCACCTTGCTCAGATCATACCGGCGGGGGTCGAAGAACAGCGCGTCCAGATGGCTCTGGGCGGAATCCACCGTTGGCGGCTCACCGGGGCGCAATTTGCGGTAGACCTCCAGCAACGCCTCCTCGGTGTTGGCGGTGGAGTCCTTCTCCAGGGTGGCCAAAATCCTGGCATCTTCACCGAAAAACTCCAGGATCTGTTCGTTGGACCCCAATCCCAGGGCGCGGATAAAGGTGGTCACCGGCAGTTTGCGGTTTTTGTCGATGCGCACATAGAACACATCGTTGGAGTCGGTCTCGTACTCCAGCCACGCGCCGCGGTTGGGGATGACGGTGGTGGTGTAGAGCTCCTTGCCGCTCTTGTCGTGGGAAGAACCGTAGTAGACGCCCGGGGAACGGACCAGCTGGGAGACGATGACCCGCTCGGCGCCATTGATGATAAAGGTCCCGCTCTCGGTCATCAACGGGAAATCGCCCATGAAGATGTCCTGCTCTTTGACTTCCCCTGTCTCCTTATTGAGGAGGCTGGCCCGGACACGCAGAGGCGCGGCATAGGTGGCGTCCCGCTCCTTGCATTCCTCGATGGTGTATTTGGGCTTGTCGTCCAGACGGTAGTCGATGAAATCCAGCACCAGGTTGTCCTGGTAGTCGGTGATCGGCGAAACGTCCTTGAACACCTCTTTCAGCCCTTCGTCAAGAAACCACTGGTAAGAGTTCTTCTGCACCTCGATGAGGTTCGGCATTTGGAGCACTTCATCGATTTTGGAAAAACTCATGCGGGTGGTCTTGCCCTGCGTTACCGGCTTGACTTTCACCATAGGCTTAGCTCACTCCAATCATCTGATTTACGCGGACAGAAAATTTTTCTTCTCTGCCGGCCGCGTATAGTCCTGCGCGCCTGTTTGGATTGGTTTCCCTCTGTCGCGAATTTATACAAAATCCACAAGAAACCCAACCAAATTCCTGAGATTTTGCAGATTGCCATGGCTAAAATTCACGAAACCTGCGAACATTTTTCTCCTTTGACGCATAAAAAGCCATTTTGATACGGTATATTAGTTTATCACAATCTGTCAAGCCTGTCAAGCAATTCCAATCGCCTGGGAATGCCAAAAATCCCCATGGAATCCATGGGGATTTTTGCCAATTCTGTCGCTTTTGCGTTAAAGTTGATAAAACAGGGGGATTAACACTGGGGCCAATCCCGTGAGCACCGCCCCGGACACTGCCGCGATCAGCGCGGTCTCCCCATCGGTGGCGCGGGCGATCACCGGCAAGGTGGTATCCATGGCGGTGGCCCCTGAAGGGGCTACCGCCGCATACCTTCCGCAGTACCTGGCAACCAGAGGGATCAACAGGAAGGAAAACAGCTCCCGAAGCATGTTGGTCAGGAACGCCGCCGTCCCCATCTGGGCTCCCCCCAGCTCCTTCAACAACAGAGCGGACAGGCTGTAGAACCCAAACCCGCAGGAGAGAGCCCCCGCCTCCCCCACAGGCACGCCCAAAATCAGCCCGGACAGAAGCCCGCCGGCCAGGGAGCCAACCACCACCCCCAGGGGAACCAGCAGGATCCGCACATGGTAGGCGGCAATCTTCCGGAATATCCCCCGGTTGGAGCCAATCTGGATGCCCACCGACGCCAACAGAATCACCAGCGCCCAGGAGGCAACCGCATCCATCATCGCGTTGATCTCGGGGGTGAAGACAAACCGCCCGCAAAAAATCCCCAACAGCAGGCAGCCCAAAGCCATAAAAATCACGGTTGACCGCCTGCCTTTCCTTTCAAAAACCGGGAGAGCAGCCACACCACCAGAACGCTTCCCCCGATGGTCGCCAGGGCAAATACCACCGCCTGAAGCCCCGCGGTGCGCAGATCCTCCAGGAAGGTGGGGCTGGAACCCACCGACGCCCCCATAGAGAAGAGGGTCAAGCAGATTCCCGCTGTCTGCACCCAGTCGTTGCCCTTCAGCCATTTTTTGGGGAACACAGTGAGCCCTATCCCAATCCCCAAAAGAAAATAGATAATTAGAGAAAATGAACCCAAGAAATCCAACATAGCCTATGGGGCCCCTGCCCCCATCCCCCTATCCGATGTAACGGCAGGACGGCCGCGGAAACCTCCACGGCCGTCCTGCGAAAAATGACTCCACTTAAGCTTCCACAAAGGCTTTGAACGCCAGGTAGGTGGCGTAGACATCGTTTTTTGCCACCACTTCAAAAGGCGCGTGCATGGAGAGTACCGGAACCCCCACATCCACCACGTCCACATTCAACGCAGCCACAAACTTGGCCACTGTGCCGCCGCCGCCCAGATCCACGCGGCCCAGCTCCCCGGTCTGCCAGGGCACCTGGGCGTCGTCCAGCATCCGCCGCACCTGGGCCATAAATTCCGCGGAGGCCTGGCTGGTGCCGCTCTTTCCGCCCGCCCCGGTGTACTGGGTCACCACGACACCATAGTTCAGGTAGGCGCAGTTGCGCTTCTCCAAGGTGTCCCCGAAGGTGGGGTCAAAGGCAGCGTTCACGTCCGCGGACAGGCAGGTGGAACGGGAGAGCACCTCCCGGCCGGGGAGCCCCTCCAGTGCCGCCAGGTCCTCAATGAAGAACTTCAAATAGTCGGAGTTGAGCCCCGTATTGCCGTTGGAGCCGGTCTCCTCCTTATCCGCAAAAACGGTGACGGTGGTATAACCGGTGCCAGCCCCCTCCAACTCCGCCATCAGAGAGGTATAGGCACACACCCGGTCGTCGTGGCCGTAGGCGCCGATCATCGAACGGTCGAAGCCCAAATCCCGCGCATGGAAGGCGGGCACTGCCGTCAGTTCAGCCGAGAGGAAGTCCGCCTCCACCATACCGTATTTCTCCTGCAGCAGGTTGAGGATGTTCAATTTTACCCGCTCGCTG
This sequence comes from uncultured Anaerotruncus sp., assembly GCA_904398655.1. GTDB lineage: Bacteria > Bacillota > Clostridia > Oscillospirales > Ruminococcaceae > Anaerotruncus. Next base: position 9,943 of record CAJFPF010000063.1, read on the forward strand.
GCCTTGTCATCCCTAAACGGGCGGCTGCCCACCAACAGGTTCAGTTCCTCCCCCCGAAGTCCCTCCTTCAGCGGGCGCTGCATCTGCTCCTGGGCCAGATGGGGCAGCAGATCGGTGACACAGAAGACAGGGTCCTCCGGATCCTCCCCCAGGGCTACCGTCACCGTTGTCCCATCCTTCTTGCAGACCACGCCGTGGAGCGCCAGGGGGATCGCCCCCCACTGATACTTCTTGATCCCGCCGTAATAGTGGGTCTTGAACAGGGCCAACTCCGCCTCCTCATAGAGGGGGCTGGGCTTCAGATCCAGACGGGGGGAGTCGATGTGGCTGGCCATGATCCGCACCCCCTCGGCCAGCGGCCGGCGGCCAAAGGTGCAGAGCATCAGGGCCTTGCCCCGGTTGTTGCGATAGACCTTATCCCCCGGCGCATAGGAGCTGTGGGGGTCGAAGGGGCGGTAGCCCGCCTGCTGGGCCAGCTCCAGGATGCGGGTCACCGCCTCCCGTTCGGTCTTGCAGCGGTCCAAAAACGCCTCATAGGGCTCGCAAAACGCCTGGGCCGCCTCTAAAAAGCTGTCCTCCTGAGCGAGCCCGATATGCTTCCGGCCGATGAGCAGCTTCTCCTGCAGCTTCTGGCCAGCGCTTTTCTCCTGTCCCATTTGATTGCCTCCTATCAGTTAAATTCCTCTGGATAAAGACTCCGATAGATTTCCATGGTGCGCTCCACCTTTTCCACATACGCCTGGGTATCCGCAAAGGGGATCTCCTGGATCTGTTGTCCATCCGGGGCGTATTGGGGGTTTTCCAACCACTGTTTTACACTTCCCCAACCCGCGTGGTAGGCGCAGAGGGCGTTTCGCACCGAGCCAAACTCCTCCAGCAACAGCCGCAGCATGTCGGTACCGTAATCCACACAGACCGCCGGGTCAAACAGATCGTTATAATCCACCCCTTCATGGGATTCCCCCCGGCGCATACGCACCCAGTCATAGGCGTCCGGCATCAGCTGCATCAGCCCTCGGGCACCTACGGACGACTGGGCGCTGGGATCAAAACTGCTTTCGGTACGCACCACCGCATAGACCAATGCCCGGTCCAGCTGCTTGTTGGCACAGGCCTCGTCAATGAGGCTTTGGTAGCCCAACGGATAGGCCCGATGGTAGTAGATATCCAAGCCCACCCGGATGGCCACCGCTGCGGCTGCAATTGCCAACACCGCCGCCCCCACCATCAAAACCATTCGAACGGTTCGTCTGATTCCTGTCACCTCACTCATCCTGTTGGCCGGTCAGCTCCTCCAGAGCTCCCTGGTCCTCTGAAACCGGCGGTTCCAACTCCCCCTCCGGCTGCTCCTGCAAAATTGGTTCCTGGGGGACGGAAGGCTCCTGCGCCTCCTGTTGCGGCAGCCGCTCCAACCGGTCGTAGACCTCCAAAAATGCCAGCCGCAGGCTGTCCTGGTCCCCGTCATTCACCAGAATATCATCCGCCCTGCTGCGATAGAACCCATCGTCATGCTGGGCGTTAATCCGCAGATCGGCCTCCTCGGGGGTCAGCCGGTCCCGCTGGATGATGCGCTGCCGGCGGACCTCCCGGTCGGCCAACACCGCCACCACCCGGTCACACCGCTTATCCAGCCCCGATTCATAGAGGGTTGGAGCGTCCAGCAGGATCATCTTGGCACCCTTTCGCGCTGCCTGGTCGATCTGGTCCTCAATCTCCCGCACAATGTGGGGGTAGGCAATCTCGTTGAGGCGGCGCAACTTCTGTTTATCCCCAAAGCAGATCTGGGCCAGCTTTTTCCGGTTGAGGGTGGCGTCCGGACGGATCACCTCCGTGGAGAACTCCAACACCAGATCCATTAAAACCATTTTGGAATGTTCCATCGTCTCTCGGGCCACCTGGTCCGCATCGATCACCGTGGCCCCACGGTCGGCAAACATCCTGCTGAGGGTGGATTTCCCCGCACCTGTCTGCCCGGTGAGTCCCACAATCACCGTTCCCTGTTTTTTCAATCTCCTGTCCCCCTTTGCCCGCTAGAGCGCAATCTCTTCAAATCCAGCCGCCCGCAAAAGCCGGTTGTATACCGCCTGCCCAATTCCTTCCTCCCCAGAGACCCGGGCATAGACTACTGGCACCCGCAGTCCGTCCACCCGGCGCAAGGCGTCGAACAGCTGATGCGCCTGGGAGGATGGGTCATGTTCCCGCCCATAGGTGAGCAGGGGACAAGGCTCTTGGGGCAGGTCCCCCTCAAAACAGAGCGCTCCGAACGGCTCCTGCCGCCCCTGGAGGAACCGGCGGAACTGCTCCCTGCTTCCCCGAACCAACACCACCCGCGTATGGGGGGCATAGTGTTTGTATTTCATCCCCGGGGAAGCCACCTTGGCCTGGTCGGGCAGATGATGGAACACCCCCGGATCATAGCGGATGTCCGGCAGCACCTGGCGCAGCATCTCCAACGTCACCGCCCCTGGGCGCAGCACCCGGGGTTCCCCACAGAGGGTGAGTACCGTGGACTCCACCCCCACCTGGCAAGCCCCTCCGTCCACAATCGCCGCAATCCGGCCATCCAGATCGTGGAGGCAGTGTTCCGCGCAGGTGGGGCTGGGGGAACCGGACAGGTTGGCGGAGGGCGCCGCCACCGGCACCCCGCTGCGACGGATCAGCTCCTGGGCCACCGGATGGGAGGGCATCCGGATGGCCACAGTGTCCAGGCCGCCGGAAGTCTCCGAGGGGATCCAATCGGATTTTGACAGCACCACCGTCATGGGCCCCGGCCAAAACCGCTGGGCCAGCTGGTGGATGGCCGGCGGGACCTCCCGCACCAGGGGCGGCAGCTCCTGCAAGCTGGAGATGTGTACAATCAACGGGTTGTCACTGGGACGCCCTTTGGCGGCATAGATCGCCTTGGCAGCGCCGGGCAGCAGGGCGTTTCCGCCCAATCCATAGACCGTCTCGGTGGGGAACGCCACCAGCTGCCCCTCCCGGAGCAGCTGGGCAGCCCGATCCAACCGCTCCCCATCCTGTTTTAAATCCCGGACCTTCAAATACAGTGTTTCCAATCTTACCCTTCTCTCTGGCGGGTGGCGCCCGCCGCAGTCAATCCTGCTGGGCCTGTTTGAGCTTCTCCGCCTGGTCGGCAGTCATCAGCGCATCCAGCAGCTCATCCAAATCCCCATCCAGGATGCTCCCAATTTTATAGAGCGTGAGTCCAATCCGGTGATCGGTGACCCGCCCTTGGGGGAAGTTATAGGTGCGAATCCGCTCCGAGCGGTCTCCCGACCCCACTTGGGAACGGCGCTCGGTGGCGATTTTGTCGTTCTGCTCCCGGACCTTGATGTCCAGCAGCCGGGACCGCAGCACCTTCAACGCCTTATCCTTATTTTTATATTGGCTGCGCTCATCCTGGCACTCCACCACCATGCCGGTGGGCAAATGGGTGATCCGGATGGCGGAGGAGGTCTTGTTCACATGCTGGCCGCCCGCCCCCGAGGAACGGAACACGTCGATCTGCAGGTCCTTGGGGTCCAGCTCCAGCTCCACCTCTTCGGCCTCTGGCAGCACTGCCACCGTGGCGGCAGAGGTGTGGATGCGGCCTTGGGTCTCGGTCTCCGGCACCCGCTGCACCCGGTGGACGCCGCTCTCATATTTCAGCCGGGAATAGGCCCCCTCCCCCGTAATGGAGAAGCAGACCTCCTTATATCCCCCCAGCTCGGTCTCGTTCGCACCGATAAGCTCCCACTGCCACCCCCGCCGTTCCGCATACATCACATACATCCGGTAGAGGCTGCCGGCAAACAGGGCGGCCTCCTCCCCTCCGGTGCCGCCCCGGATCTCCACAATGACGTTTTTGTCATCGTTGGGGTCCCGGGGGAGGAGCAGCAGGGTCAGCTGTTGGGCCAGCTCCTGGGAGCGCTGACGGTTTTCGTCATATTGCTCCTGGGCCAGTTGGCGCATCTCCCGGTCGGACCCCTCCTCCTCCAAAAGCTGGCGGGCCTCCTCCACCGCCTCCTGGGCCCGCTGGTAATCCCGGTAGGCCTCCACAATGGGGGTCAGGCGGCTGTATTCTTTCATTAACGCGGTATAGGCAGCCTGGTCTCCGGTCACTCCCGGCTCCATCAGGCGGCGGTTGATCTCCTCATAGTGGGAAGCCACTGAGGACAACTTTTCAAACATCCTCTTGTCCTCCTGTCGGCTCCAATTTGGCATTTGGGCGGCGCTCCAGCTCCTCCCGTGTCAGCTCCCGGCCCTCCCGCACCACCCGGCGGATGTTCTTTTCCACCTTGGCCCGGGGGACCATTACCTCCCGGCCGCAGGTCTCACAGCGGATCCGGAAGTCCATGCCCACCCGGCCCACCGAAAACCGGTTCCCGCCGCAGGGGTGGGGCTTTTTCATCAACAAATGATCTCCCACATGGATATCCATGCGATTCCCTCCATCCAACAGGAACTCCTGTCTCAATCTTATATTATACCGGACTTTCCAAATAAGCGCAAGGACGCCCCGCAATTATTTTGCCCCATGTGATCCTGCGTCTATTTTTCCCCAATAGGTCATATAAATAGGCTATGTTGAAAGAGGAGGGGCAAAAAAATGGCCAACTATAAGCCGGAAGGCACGCTGATCGATCTGCCCGCCAACCGCCGGGCGCTCTCCAGCTTTTCTGCCCTGCAGGATGCCCAGGCGGAGGGACGGATTTTGGAGGGGCGGGCGGTGATCTGTGACAGCAGCCACAATCTGGTGGTGGAACTGGGGGCATTCCGCGGGGTGATCCCCCGGGAGGAGGGGGCACTGGGGATTGCAGAGGGGACCACCCGGGACATTGCCCTGATCTCCCGGGTCAACAAGCCGGTCTGCTTTAAAATTACCGGCTTCTCCTATGGGTTGGACGGAGCGGCCACGCCCCAGCTCTCCCGGCGGCTGGCCCAGCAGGAGTGTCTGGACCAATATCTCTCCCATCTGGTCCCTGGGGATATTTTAGACGCCCGGGTCACCCATCTGGAGCCGTTCGGCTGCTTTGTGGATATCGGGTGCGGGATCCCCTCCCTTATCCCCATTGACGCCATCTCGGTGAGCCGCATCTCCCACCCAAGGGACCGGTTCCGTCCGGGGCAGGAGATCAAAGCGGTGGTGCGCTCGTTGGAGCCGGGGGGCCGTATCTGCCTGAGCCATAAGGAGCTTTTGGGCACCTGGGAGGAGAACGCCGCCCTCTTCACTCCCGGGGAGACGGTGGCGGGGATTGTGCGCAGTGTGGAAGAATACGGCGTGTTTGTGGAGCTGACCCCCAATCTGGCGGGATTGGCAGAACCACGGCCCGGGGTCTTTGCCGGGCAACACGCCAGCGTCTACATCAAAAGCCTGATTCCCGAGAAGATGAAGGTCAAGCTCATCCTGGTGGATGCGTTTGACGCAGCCTACCGGGTAACACCGCCTCCCTATTTTCTCACAAGCGGGCACATCCGCCGTTGGCGGTACTCCCCCGCCTGCTCTGACCGCCTGATCGAGACGGACTTTTCCCGCTAATGAAGCAAAATAGCGCGCCGCCCATTTGGTTGGGCGGCGCGCTTCTCTTTTGATCGAACAATTATTCATACAGGGGGTATTTGGCGCAGAGTCCCTCCACCATGCCCCGGATCTCATCCGCTTTATTGGCAAAATCCGTAGCTGCCAGATAGAAGCACTGAGCGATGACGTCCATATCCTCCTCCACAAACCCGCGAGTGGTCACCGCGGGAGTACCTACGCGGATGCCGCTGGTGATGAACGGGCTCTGAGGATCGTTGGGAATGGCGTTTTTATTTACGGTGATATACACCTCGTCCAGCATGTGCTCAAACTCTTTTCCGGTGAGGTTGAAGTTGCGCAGATCCAGCAACACCAGGTGGTTGTCGCTTCCACCGCTCACCAGCTGGAACCCCCGCTGAATCAGGCCCTTGGCCAGCGCCCGGCAGTTGAGAATGATTTGATGCTGATAAGCTTTGAAGGCGGGCTGGAGCGCCTCGCCCAGACAGACCGCCTTGGCGGCGATGATATGCTCCAGAGGGCCGCCCTGGGTGCCGGGGAAGACCGCCTTGTCAATCTGTTTGGCCAGGGCCTCTTTGCAGAGGATCATGCCGCCCCGGGGGCCCCGGAGGGTCTTATGGGTGGTGGTGGTGACTACATCCGCATAGGGCACCGGGGAGGGATGCTCCCCAGCGGCCACCAGGCCGGCGATGTGGGCCATATCCACCATGAAGTAGGCGCCCACCTCA
>CAJFPF010000064.1 GCA_904398655.1 uncultured Anaerotruncus sp.
GCAGCAGATCGGCAAGGAGTTCAGCGGCTCGGGCGCCGATCCCAATGTGGTGGGCCGGGGCAACCCCAAGCTCAATGTAGGCATCAAGGCCCAGCGTCTGGTGGTCTGCGATTTGAGCGATGCCTCCCATGGAAACGCCACCGGGATGGGCAAGTTCGAGCTGGGCACCCGCCGGTTTTTCAACAAGATCGATATGGACCAGACCTATCCCAACTGTATCACCGACTACAGCCCCGGTGGCGCCAAGATCCCCATGATCGCGGACAACGACCGGGAGGCCATGCAGGCGGCGGTGGTCACCTGCTTGAACATCGACTATGAGAACCCCCGGATGATTATCATCAAAAACTCCCTGGAGATCGGCACCATCCTGGTGTCCGAATCCCTGCTGCCCCAGGCCCGGCAGACCGAGGGCATGGCGGTGGAGGGGGAGCCGTTTGCGCTGCCCTTCGACGGGCAGGGAGGACTGCTGCCCTGCTATTGATGGAGGAAAAGCCTGTCCCGGAAAACCGCCGGGCAGCCACATTTTTAAGACAAGAGAGGTTTTCCCTATGGAACAGGAATACATCATTGCCCACGCGGACAAGACGGTGCTCCGGATCTCGGGGCTGAAGGTCCATGGGCTGGACACCCGCCAGCTGGAGGAGCTGTTGGAGAAAAAGCTGCACACCTTTGTGCGGGTGATCGGCGTTACTGGGGAGCATGTGGAGATGGATGTCTACAACCTGCCCCCGGAGCAGATTGCCCAGGATGAACAGGGTGTGATCCACACGGTGGCCCTGGCGGAGGGGATCACCGCCACCGACCTGGCCAAGATCACCTGCAACAAAAAGATTGTGGATGTGGCCTATGACCAGATCCCCGACCGCCCCATCTCCGACTGCCCCAGGGAAAGGTGGATGAAGATCCGGTGAGGACAGCATATATCATCCCCACAGGGGACGAGATCCGGGAGGGGATCGTGCGGGACACCGATTCCCCGGAGCTGATGCGGCAGATGTTGGCCTTTGACCCCACCATGGAGGTCACCCGGCTGTCCCCGGTGGTGGACCGGGAGGACACCATCCTCCGGACGATCCGGCAGGTGGTGGAGCGCCGCCCCACCCTGGTGGTGCTGGTGGGGGGCAGCGGCGGCGGCCACCGGTTCAGCAGCACCCTGGGCAAGGACTACACCCATTCCGCCCTGGAACAGTACCTGACCCAGTGCTCCTGGCATGAGATCTACGGCAAAAATGGGCACATGTGGTGCAAGCTGCTCTGTGGGGAGAAGGATGGCACCATCCTGATCAACGTCCCCGGCCCGTTTGTGGAGGCTCAGGCGGCCATCCGGGCATTTTTGGAGGCCTGGGGCCGGGGGCTGGAGCTGGACCAGATCAGCAGGGCGATGGCCCAGGCGGTGTTCGAGCAATATCCGGCAGGCGCGGCGGAGCGCCCGGATTGAGATGGGGGCGTATCGCTGTTTTGCCCGGCGGCTGCGCACTCCCCAGGGGTATCTCTTGGGGGTGGGCGGCCTCTGCCTGGCGGGATCGGAGGCCGCCTGTCAGGAGGCAATGGGGGCCTTGGCGGAATTGAAGCTGGCAGATCAGGGGATCTATGAGGTGGACTACGCCTTGGCCAGAGCCATCCAGGCCCATGCGCCCCTGGAGCTGCACATAGCGGGGGCCACCCTGGCCACCGGTGCCGCCCTGCCCGACGGGGTGCGTACCGGCGGGGTATTGGGCAGCCCCCGGGAGGAGATTGCCTCCGCAGAGGAGGCACTGGAACCCCTGCCGGAGGGGTTTTTCCAGTGCGCAATTCCCGGAGGGCCGGGCATTGTGGCCCAGGCCCCAAAGAGGGCGGTGACCCAAGCCCTGGAGGGGCTGCGGCAGCTGGGTTCTCCCAGCTGCCGAGGGGTGCTGGGGATTTTGGAGCAGGCATCCATTCCCACCGCCCTGGTGGTGTTTGACGGTACCGGCAGCGGGGCCCATGGATGCCTGCTGGCTTTGGCGGAAGGCCAGGCGGCATGGGTGGACTTGGAACAGCCGGAGGGACAGGAGGTCCTGCCATGAGCGGCCGGGAACGGATTGGCATCCTGGGGGGCACATTCGACCCCATCCACAACGGCCACCTGCTGCTGGCCCAGCAGGCCGCCCAGGTTGCCCATTTGGACCGGGTATTGTTGATGGTGGCCAAAGATCCGCCCCATAAACAGCCGGATGTACCGGCGGCCCATCGGTTGGCGATGGTGCGCCTGGCGGCCCAGGAGGCGGGGGGACCCTTAGAGGCCTGTGATCTGGAATTGAAGCTGCCCGGGAAGGGGTATGCGGTGGAGGTGGTGGGGGCGTTGGCCCAACAGCATCCCCAAGCGGACCTCTTCTACCTGGCGGGCAGCGACCTGTTGCCCACTTTGCCCTATTGGAAGGGCAGCAGGGAGCTGCTGCGGCTGGCCCGGGTGCTCTGTGTCCCCCGGCGGGGTTGGAGCTTGGACGCGGGGACGTTCCAACGGCTGGTCCAACTCTGCGGCGGGAGGGTTCAGCTGTTGGAGATCTCCCTTCCGGAGGTATCATCCTCCCAGCTGCGGCAGCGGCTGCGGATGGGTGAACCGGTGGAGGGGATGCTGCCCGCCCCTGTATTGGCCCATATCCGAGAGCATGGGCTTTATCAATGGGGGAGATTGTAAAACGAGCGTGGGAACGGGCAAATACCCGTTCCCACGCTCGTTTTTTCAATTTGGGAGGTGGGGCTGGGCGGCTATGTAGGGACCCCAAAAGGGCCCCTGGGCACGCCCATGCCCAAATTCAGAAGAGGATCCCTCTGCCCGCCCGACTGCCCCGCGTGGCGGCAAATTGCCGGACACTGTCCGGCCGGGTGGGGCCTTGGATCTGGATGGTCTGCCCCCTGGCGGCGAAATGCCGGGCCGCAGCTCGGTTGGTGGTAGTAACCGTCATGGTTGTGGGGGTAAATGGATTGGTCCTCATGTGAAAACACCTCCCGCACCATCCTATGCGGCGGAAGGCGGGTGGGTGAGACGTTGAGCAAAAGGGTTTTGCCCATCCTTCTTCTATAGAACAAAGCGTTCCCAATAGGAGAGGCCCCGCCGCGGAGCGCCCGGATGGGCGCAGCGCGGCGGGGTTTTCCACTTTCCACCAACTTCTCCGTAGAAAAGCTCGCCTTCCCGCCCGGCTCCAGCTCCACTTTTCCTGAAAAGGGGAGACTTTGGACCAGGCGCAACCCCCTCTTAGGCTCCCCTTGCAAGGGGAGCTGCCGCCGCTAGGCGGCTGAGGGGTCGCGCCCGCTGGACCTCTTCGTAGAACAAGCCGCCTCCCCGTTTGGGCCTTTCCGTCACGCACCGCCTGAGGGCGGCCATGGGAGCGCAAACCGCACCGTTCCCGCCAACCTCTCCGTAGAACAAACAGCCTCCCCGCCCGGTTCCAGCTCCCCCGTGGGGGGAGCTGCCGCCGCAGCGGCTGAGAGGGGGCGGCGGCAAACCTAAAAAGCGGTCGTCCCCCCTCCGGCGCTTCGCGCCACCTCCCCCCGTGGGGGAGGTCATGGGGGAGAGAAACGGGCCACCTCC
>CAJFPF010000065.1 GCA_904398655.1 uncultured Anaerotruncus sp.
CATATGCTCGTAAGTATTCCACCGCATCTAAGTGTAGCACAATTTATGGGATATCTCAAGGGGAAAAGTACGCTGATGATTTTCGACCGACACGCGAACTTGAAATACAAGTATGGGAGCAGGAGCTTTTGGTGCAGAGGATACTATGTAGACACAGTGGGAAAGAATCGCAAAATGATAGCGGAGTACATCCGCAACCAATTGGAAGAAGATAACGCGGCGGATCAAATTATCCTAAAGGAGTATATGGACCCGTTCACGGGTAGTAAGAGGCAATAGGCAAAGAAGAACAGCCGCTCGTGAGCGGCTGCCCGAGATGGTAATGCGGTGTCAAACCTTCAGTACCCCTTCAGGGGTGAAGTCCGCAATTGCCCCTTCTAGGGGCTGTGCAAACCACCAGTTGAACTGGTGGTTTTGATTCAACTCCCTTTAAGGGTTTTGTGGTAAACTGGAAGAAAAATTGGAGAGGAGAAGCGGTGTGAAGATCCTGGTGGTGGAGGACGAACAGCGGCTGGCGGATTCCATTGTGGATCTGTTGCAGGTGAATGGGTTTTCGGCCCAGGCTGCCTATGATGGGTCCTCCGGATACCGGCAGGCCCAGACAGGCGCCTATGACCTGGTGATTTTGGATGTGATGCTCCCCTGGATGGACGGGTTCACTTTGGCCCGGCGGCTCCGGGAGGAGAAAATCATGACGCCCATCCTGATGCTCACCGCCCGTTCGGAGGTGGAGGACCGGGTGAGCGGCCTCAACCAGGGGGCGGACTATTACCTGACCAAGCCGTTTGACACCCGGGAGCTGCTGGCCTGTGTCCAGGCGCTGTTGCGCCGCCAGAGCCCCCAGCGCCAGGCGCTCTCCTATGGGAACACCACCCTGGACCTGTCCACTGGGATGCTCTCCGCCGCCGGCGGTTCGATCCGGCTGAGTGCGCGGGAGCTGGATCTCATGCTGCTATTGCTCCGCGCCCGGGACCGGAACCTCTCCAAAGAGGCGTTGCTCACCCAGGTGTGGGGGTATGACTCCAATGCGGACGAGAACCACGTGGAGGTGTATGTCTCCTTTTTGCGGAAAAAACTGGCCAGTATCGGTTCCAACCTGCGGATTGAGGCCATCCGCAGGTTGGGCTACCACCTGGAGGTGAAGCAGGATGATTAGACGGCTGAAGATCAAATTTGTCTGTGTCAATATGGCGATTGTGGTGGTGATGCTGGGGGCGATCTTTGCGGCCATCTTCTTCACCACCCAACGCAATTTGGAGCGGGAAGGGGTGGAGTTCCTGCGCCAGGCGGCGGCCAACCCTATGCAATTGCTGCTGCCCGGGGAGCGGCAGGAATCCGCGCAGTCCCCCTACTTCTTTTTGGATGTGGCGCCGGACGGGGAGATCCTTGCTGTGGGGAGCAATTCTTACAACTTGGAAAACCGAGGCGCTTTGGGCCAAATTTTGGCCCTGGCCGATAGCTCCTCCGATCAGGTGGGGATATTGGAGGACTATAATCTGCGGTTTTACCAGATCCGCACCCCCACCAGCCACCGGATCCTGTTTGCGGACATCTCCTCCGAGCGCCACGCCATGGACAGCTTGGCCCAGGGCTGCCTGCTGGCAGGAGCGGCCAGCCTGTTGATCTTCTTTTTTATCAGCTTGGGGCTGGCCCAGTGGGCGGTGCGCCCGGTGGAGGAGGCCTGGCGGCGGCAAAAGCAGTTTGTGGCTGACGCCTCCCACGAATTAAAAACCCCGCTGACAGTGATTTTGGCAAACGCCCAGATGATCCGGGACAGCGGCTATGACCCCACGCAGCTGCCCCAGCGGATGGAGCGGATTTCTCAGGAGTCGGGGGCCATGCGGACCCTGGTGGAGAAGCTTTTGGATCTGGCCCGGGCGGACAGTGGGATCCCTCCCCGGATGAGGGGGAAAGTGGATCTTTCTCAGTTGGTAAACGATCGGATCATGGCCTTTGAGCCGCTGCTGTTTGAAAATGGCCATATGTTGGGCAGTACGGTGGAGGAGGGGATCACCCTCTGGGGGAGCGGAAGCCATCTGTCCCAGGTGGTGGAAATTTTATTGGATAACGCCAACAAATATGCCGCGCCCAATGGCGCGGTGACGGTGGAGCTGCGGCGGTTGGGCCGGCGTAGCTGCCTGTTGACGGTGGCAAGCCAGGGAAACCTGATCCCTCCGCAGCTGCGCCGGAAGATTTTCCACCGGTTTTTCCGGGGAGAGGAGTCCAGGCCCGCCCAGGGAAGCTACGGGCTGGGGCTGCCCATTGCGCAACAGGCGGTGCGGGAGCACGGCGGAAAGATTTGGGTGGAGACGGTGGCGGACACCAACCTCTTTTGCGTCAAGTTACCCCTCCGGCAGAGCGCCGGGTGGTTTCAGCACTGATTTCTCCAAGGGCGTGGGATGGGAAAGGTCCATCCCACGCCCTTTCCGATATTCAAAAAAACTTTACAATTCTCCGGTCTGTTTTTCAGTTTCGTTTCAGCCTAGCGCGGTAAGATGAAACCGTGACGGAGCCAACGGGCTCCAAGAAACAAGGAAAGGGAGTTATTGTATGAACAGGACTCTTGGAACACGGCTTCGCGGCTGGGGCCGGCGGTTTGCGGCCGGGATGCTGGCTGCAATGTTGGCCTGTACCCTGGCGGTGGGGGCGTTTGCCGCCGGCGGCCTGGAGTTGAGCACCGACTATCCGGGAATTACCGCCAAGGCAGGGGACAGCCTGACATTTGACTTGGATCTGGAGAATACCAGTGGGGCGGGGCTTTCCGCAGCCCTGTCGGTGGTGTCCCTCCCGGAGGGCTGGACCGGGTATTTTACCGGAGATGGCAACCGCATTAGCCGGGTCTATGTGAAAAACGGCACCAACGATGGGGCCGCGGTGTTCAATCTGGAGATCCCGGCGGATGCCCAAAACGGGAGCTATACCGTCGCCCTAAACGCGGCGGGAGGCGGGGCCTCCTCCACACTGGAGCTGGAGCTGCTGTTGGATGAAGAGCAGGTGGGCGGCAGCGAATTGGCCACTGAATATGCGCAACAGGAGGGTGACTCCGAAACGACCTTTACCTTCAGCACCACCCTCACCAACAACACCCCCCATGAACAGTCCTACAGCCTCTCCGCCAATCCGCCGGAGGGCTGGACGGTGGGATTTCAGCCCTCTGGGGAGAGCACCCAGGTGGCCGCAGTGACAGTGGATGCCCGAGGGAGCCAGGGCCTGAGCATCAAAGTGAACCCTCCAGCGTCGGTGGAGGCGGGGGAATATCAGATTCCTGTTTCCGCGGTCTCCTCCTCGGAGACGCTGCAAACCGAACTGACGGTGGTGATTACCGGTACCCACAGCGTGGAGCTCTCCACCCCCAGCGGCCGCCTGAGCTTTGACGCCAAGGCCAACCAGGAGAGCGCTGTAACCTTGAGCATCACCAACACTGGAAATGTGGATCTGCAAAACTTGAACTTGACCTCCACCCCTCCCAGCGAGTGGTCGGTGACCTTCTCCGAGTCCACCATCGACCTGTTGGAGGCGGGAGCCACCAAGGAGGTTACCGCCTATGTAAAACCGGCGGAGGACGCCCTGTCCGGCGACTATGTCACCGTACTCAGCATCTCCAACAGCGATGTCAATGACCAGGCGGAGTTTCGAGTCACTGTGAAGACAGAGACCCTCTGGGGTGTGGTAGGCGTTCTGATTATCCTGGTTGCCCTGGCTGGATTGGCCTATGTCTTCCGGAAATACGGGAGGAGATAACCATGGAGGACAGGATCATTCTGGAGACCCACAACCTGACCAAGCGGTATGGTCAGGTGACGGCGGTGGAGGATCTGAACCTGTCGGTCGTCCAGGGAGAGGTGTTCGGGCTGTTGGGTCCCAACGGCGCGGGCAAAACTACCACCACTCTGATGCTGTTAGGCCTCACCGAGCCCACCTCCGGAGAGGCGTTTATCCAAGGGTTCAACTGCACCCGTCAACCCATTGAGGTGAAGAAGCTGGTGGGGTATCTGCCGGACAATGTGGGGTTCTACGGGGACCTGACCGGACGGGAGAACCTGCGGTTCACCGGCCAGCTCAACGGCCTGGACCCCACCCTATGCGAAGAACGGATTGGCCAGCTGTTGGAGCGGGTGGGTATGACCCAGGCGGCCGACCGGCGGGTTTCCACCTACTCCCGGGGCATGCGTCAACGATTGGGAATTGCGGATGTCCTTATGAAGGACCCCAGTGTCATCATCATGGATGAACCTACCCTGGGCATCGACCCGGAGGGTATGCGGGAATTGATTGCGTTGATCCGTCAACTGTCCACCCAGGATGGTCGTACCATCCTGATCTCCTCCCATCAGCTCTATCAGATCCAGCAGATCTGCGACCGGGTGGGCATTTTCGTCAAAGGAAAGTTGATCGCCTGTGGGCGGATCCAGGACCTGGGACGGCAGCTGGAAAATGAAGGGCTCTATATCCTGGAGTTCGCCGTCTCCCCGGCGGATGAAGGGCTGGAGAAACGGCTTCAGGAGCTGGAAGGGGTCACCCAGATCTCCCGGAACCAGGACGGAATGTTCCATGTGGAGTCCCATCGGGATCTGCGTCCCCAGTTGCTCCCCCTGCTGGTAGAAGGTGGCTATGAGCTGCTGCATCTGCACCAGCGGGGCGGCGATTTGGATGAGATCTATCGGAGATATTTTGAAAAGGCAGGTGAGCAAGGTGACCATCCAACGCAGGAAAGAAAACGCAGCGGGCTTTTGGGCCGGCTTGCAAAAAAGCCTGATTGAGCGGGAAGCCCATTCGGAACCCCACCGAGGCGGACTGGTTGCCCTCTATCGCAAGGAGTTGGCGGATCATCTGGACAGCAAACGGTTTTTCCTGATCCTGCTGCTGTTGTTTTTCGCCACCACCGCCAGTTTGGGGGGCGCCCTCTCCAACCTGCGGGAGGTGGCGGAGGAGAGCACCACCTTCCTGTTTTTGAAGATGTTCACCACTGGCAGCAGCACCATCTATTCCTTTGCCACCTTCCTCAACTTTTTGGGACCGCTGGCAGGAATTACCCTGGGGTTTGACGCCATCAGCAGCGAACGCAGCCAGGGGACACTCAATCGGCTGGCCGCCCAACCCATCTACCGGGATTCCATCATCAAGGCAAAATTTTTGGCCGGCGCTGCGGCGCTCTTCCTGATTGTGGCCTGCTTGGGCGCCTATGTAAGCGCGGTGGGACTTCTGATGGCGGGAATCCACCCCTCCTTGGAGGAAGTTTTGCGGATCATCGCCTTTTTGATGATCGCCTGGGTGTATATCTGCTTCTGGTTGGCATTGGCCATCTTCTTCTCGGTGATCTGCCGCCACGCTGCCACCGCCGCCCTGGCCTGCATCTCCATCTGGCTGTTTTTGAGCCTGTTTATGAGCCTGGTGGCGGCGGGCATCGCCAACACCCTATTCCCGCTGGAGGGCATCCAGGGGCTGATGAATATGGAGAGCAACTACAACCTGGAACTGGGGCTCAACCGCCTCTCCCCCTACTACCTGTTCAGTGAGGCGTCCACCACCATCCTGAACCCCAACGTCCGTTCCATCGGCGTGGTGACCATGTCCCAGACGGTGGGCGCCATTGCCGGCCCCCTCTCCCTGGGGCAGAGCCTGCTGTTGGTCTGGCCTCACCTGGTGGTGTTGGTGGCGCTGGTGATTGTGGCGTTCGCGGTCTCCTATATCTGCTTTATGCGCCAGGAGATCCGGGCTTGACCTCTAAAAAAGATGCCCTCATCCGCTTTTTAGCGGATGAGGGCATCTTGCTGCATCACTTGGGAATGGGGTTGGTGAAGCAGAATTCCACCAGCCGGTCGTATAACTTAGCGTCAGGGACCACCAGCCACCCGGTGGCAGAGGAGAGTTCGTCCGCTAGGGCATCCTTGCAATAGAGCACCCCATCGTCAGGGCTCTGCATTGCGTAGGCACGCCGCTCTCCTGCCAGGTTCAGGTGGACGATGATAGAAGGGCTCCCAGCTAATGGAATCCGCTCTGCGGGGCCCGGGGAGAGATTGGAAAATGCCTCTGCTAGCTGGGTAGCGGTCTCCTCGTCCCGGATCCACCGACAGATCTCGATATCCGGGCCGATGTAGGTGATAGCGGCGGGGGCGTTACGAAGGGGAAAATCTCTGGCTGTCCTTTCGTTGCCGATGGGCGGCGGGGTGACCTCTGGCGCCGTTGCTGGAATTGGCTCAGGTTCGGGTATGCTCTCCGAGACGGCAGGCTGCGGCCCTGGTTCGGCGGCCGGCGGCGCTTCCAATGCGGTTCCACTGACAAAACAGAACAGCGCAAAGACCAGCGCGGCGCAGTGGGCATTCATGGAATCATCTCCATTCAAAAGCAGCATATAGGATGAAGATAGGCTATTTGCTTCATATTATGGCAGAATCGATCGATGAAATTATGCAATATAGATATATATAACGAACTATATTGAAAGAATACCATATAATTAACACAAATGTCAATTGGTTTATGGATATAGGTTCGTTTCTCAATCTGGAAAAGAGAGGAGATCTGTGGTATGATGGGAGAAACCAGGCACGGCGCCTGGGAGCGAATGAAGGAGTGTTTTGCATGACCAGGGACTATGTAGGAAACTACTATTTGAATCAGAACTACAACTGCGCGGAGTCACTGTTGCGGGCGGCCAACGACGCCTACCAGCTGGGAATTCCGGAGGAGTCGTTCAAGCTGGTGGGCGGCTTTGGGGCTGGCATGGGCTGCGGCACCTCCTGTGGGGCCCTCTGCGCGGGGATTTCCGCCATTGGTGCGGCCTGCATCCAGAGCAAGGCCCATGAGACCGCCGGCCTGGGGGATCTGACCACCAAGTTTGTGGAGGGATTCCGGGCCCAGATGGGTTCCGAGACCTGCAGCGAGATTGTCAAAACGTTTAAAAAGCCCGATGTGCGCTGTTTGGAGACGGTGCTGCGCGCGGCGGATGTGCTGGACCAGGTGATGGCGGATTTGAAAAAGGAACCCAAATAGTTGGGTAGCAAAAAGGGGCGGAGGGAATTCCCTCCGCCCCTTTTCTGGGCCTACCTCAGTAGTGCAAACTCTCCAGGATCTCCGCGGCGCTCTGGCGCAGTTGGGCGCCCGATCTGATTCGCTGAGGCTCTCGCTGGATCAGATCCTGGACATAACTGGGCAAAGTGCCAAAGAACCGTTGGGCCTCCCTGTCCTGGCGCAGCAGCTGATCCAGCCCGCCGGGCCGGTGTTGGAACATCGCAATCCCTCCCATTGAAAAAGGTTCTATGATAACAACCTTAGTATGGGGGAAAAACAGCCGGCCTATACCAGAAAATCAGTTGCGCCGCCTCCCCTTTTGGCATAGGATACCAAGGAGGAGGCGATTTTTTTGATGTATGGAAACCGTTATCCAGTACAAGGTCCCCGGCCCCCGGCTCAACCAACTCGCCGGCCCTATTCCACTGTAAGCGGAACTCGGCGTCCCCCCGCAGGGTATCCATCCCGCCAGCGGTCTTCATCGGCGTCTGGACAGCCCTCCCGTGCCCCTGCACGGCCGTCCCCGCCGGCTTCAACTTCAAGACCCGCTCTGCCCGCCCCTATTCCGCCCCATCCCCCTGCCGTGCGCCCGGCTATGGCACGCCCGACTCCCGGCATGCGCCGGCCGCCCATGGGGATGGGAGGTCCGGGAATTGGGAACCTGCTGGGAGGGGTGCTCCGCGGAGGAGGCGGCCTGTTGGGAGGGCTCTTGGGAAGCGACCCCCTGGGGACCATCGGCAAAGTGGTGAATATCCTAAAGATCCTGCGGTAGGTCTGAAGAGGGAAGTTTTGGCCCTCTCTTGCTCTGGGAGAAAAACCGTGTTATAATATTCGCCGTATAGTCGTTTTTTCGGCAGTTTTCAAAAAACGGAGGACAGTACATGAAACGGATTTTGACCATTCTTTTAGCGGCGGTGATGGTGGCTTCTCTGACGGGCTGCGGAGGGGACTCTTCCAACACCTCATCCGCGGCCTCCCAGAGCTCCAGCGCAGCAAGCGGTTCCAGCGCGGCTTCCTCCCAGACAGCGGAGGAGCAGGCGGCTGCCGCAGCGGAGTATCTGAAGGATTTCCCACTGGGGAAGCCGGTGGAAATGCGGGAGGACACCGCCCAAAGGATCTCCGATGCCCTGGCCGGGACAGGGGAATATGCCGATTGCCCGGTGGCGGTGATGGAGACCAGCGAGGGAACCATCAAGCTGCGGCTGTTTCCACAGGAGGCTCCCCGGACGGTGGAAAACTTTATCACCCACGCCAAGGAGGGCTACTACGACGGGCTCTCCTTCCATCGGGTGATTAACGGCTTTATGATCCAAGGGGGCGATCCCAATGGGGATGGCACCGGCGGGGAAAGCATCTGGGGCGGCAGCTTTGAGGATGAGTTTTCGGATGTGCTCCACAACTTCCGGGGAGCGATCTCCATGGCCAACAGCGGCAGCCTCAGCACCAACGGGAGCCAGTTCTTCATTGTCCAAAATTCGGACCCCCTGCCGGCAGATCAGGCGGAGATGGTGCTCTCCAGTATGTATGTGAACCGCCAGCTGGCCAATGCACAGATCCAGGTGCTCCAGGCCCAGAAGGATGGTACCTCCCAGGAGGATCTGGAGGGAATGGTGGAGGAACTCAACACCCAAATGAACACCCTGGTGGAGGAGTTGAATACAGCCCTTTCCGAGGGAGAGCCGGCTGCCGCACTGGATGATTACCGGACCCAAATGGCCCCGGCAATGGAGCGGTACCAGGCCCAGGGAGGGTCCTATCATCTGGACTATGTACACACGGTGTTTGGGTATGTGATTGAGGGGATGGATGTGGTGGATGCCATCGCCGCGTTGGACAGCGGGGAGACGGACGCCTCCGGGCAGCCCACCGGCAAGACCAGCCGCCCAGTGACCATCCAGTCGATTACCATCCAAGAGGCATAAACCCGGGCTAGGGTTGAGAGGCGGGGCCGACCGGTCCCGCCTCCTGTTTGCTTAAAAGGGGAAAGGATAGAAGGAAAGAGATGCAGATTTTTGTAAAGGACCGGGCGTTCTATCGCGCTCTGTTGGTGATTGCCATCCCCATTGCCCTGCAAAACCTGATTACAGTGGCGGTGTCCATGATGGATACCCTGATGATCGGACAGCTGGGTGAAGTCCAGCTGTCCGCTACCTCCATCGCCAACCAGCTGTGGTTTATGCTGATGGTGGTCTGTTTTGGGGTGGCGGGGGGCGCCAACGTGATGCTGGCCCAGTATTGGGGCAAGGGGGACACGGCGGTGATGCGCCGGGTGATGGCCATGACTTACAAATTGGGGCTGTTGGCCTCCCTGGTATTCTCGGCGGTGGCGCTGCTGTTGCCGGAGCAATTTATGGGGATTTTCACGGTGGAGAAGGATGTGATTCTCTATGGCGCCCAGTACCTGCGGGTGATCGGTTGGTCCTATCCCCTCTATGCTTTGGGGAATATCACCATCATGATGCTGCGCTCCATCGGGGATGTAAACATTTCGGTGGTGGTCTATCTCACCTCCCTGGTGGTGAATACCTCTTTAAACTATGTGCTGATCTTCGGCAAGTTTGGGGCCCCCCGGCTGGAGGTGCGGGGCGGCGCCATGGCTACCGTGGTGGCTCGTTGCTTTGAATTTGCCATTGCGGTGCTCTACATTCTGCGGCGAGAGGGCCGGATCAAGTTCCGGCTCAAAGATCTGGGCCCCAGCAACCGGGATCTTTACCAAAAGTTTGCCGCCATCTCACTGCCGGTCATTGGAAATGAGCTCATGTGGGGCTTGGGTTCCTCTGCGGTATCCGTGGTCATCGGGCGGATGGGCACCAGTTTTGTGGCCGCCAATTCCATCTATAATGTGCTCAATCAGTTTGTATCGGTGGCCATCTTCGGGGTGGGCAACGCGGCGTTGACGATTGTGGGGAATACCATCGGTTCCGGCGATGAAAAGCTGGCAAAACAACGTTCGGTGACATTTTTGGGCCTGGGGGTGCTGGTGGGACTGTTCTGCACAGTGGCCACACTTGGCCTAGGGCCGTTGGTACTGAGCCTTTACAACCTGTCGGATGCCACCATCCAGATCGCCCGCGGGATCACCTATGTGGGAGGCGGAGTTGTTTTCTTCCAGGCGTTTGCCAACATCTGCATGATGGGCGTTTTGCGGGCTGGCGGGGACGCTCGGTTCGTCCTGGTCTGTGAGATGATATTTTTATGGGGGGTGGCGGTGCCGCTGGGGTTTGTCACTGGGCTGGTGCTGCACTGGCCGGCGACACTGGTGTTCCTATTCCTGAAATGCGATGAGATCCTAAAGTCGGTGGTTTCCTTTTTCCGTGTCACCAGTTTCCGGTGGTTGCGGGATGTCACCTGATGTCCAAAATGTGAGAGAGTTTTGTCGATGTTTTTGCGATTTTGCCATTTTTAGGAATTTTATACAAAAAACAAGTCTTGAAAAACACTGATTTAAAAAGTCTTGACAAACAGTGGGAAGATGGGTATAATAACTAACGAATCCATCCGGTAACCGGTGATTGATGACGCAGTTGCGGGAGAGATCCATGAGAGGGACGGAAAAAATCGTTGGTTTGTCCAACCAGGGGGATGCCCAGTTGGCCCTGGCTGCAAAAGGCGGCGACGGGGCCGCGTTGGATCAACTGTTGAAGCGATATGCCCCTTTTGTGCGCCTGCGTACCAGGCTGTATGCCTATCGGTCGTTGGAGGAGGAGGATCTCTTCCAGGAGGGAATGATCGCCCTGCTCAAGGCGGTGCGCAGCTACCGACCGGGAGAGCCCGGAACCTTTGGCACCTTCGCCGCTGTGTGTGTCAACCACAAGCTGTTGAGCGCTGTCCGGGCCCATTTGCGGCAAAAAAATGCGCCCATGCGGGAGCACCTCTCTTTAAATGATCCGGAGCTGCCAGAACCAGCCTCCCTTGCTCCCCACCTTCAGGACCCTCAGGCTCTGGTGATCGCCCGGGAGGAGTTGGCGGACCGGGCCAAGCGGATGGAAAAACTCCTTTCCCCGTTGGAACAACGGGTTTTGCGGTTGTATCTCAGCTCCTGCTCTTATGGTGAGATTTCCAGAAGGCTGGATACCTCGGTGAAAGCAGTCGACAACGCCCTGCAACGTGTACGGCGAAAACTGCAAAAGGCGTTCGCCCCAGAGTGAGCGCCACTGTTTCCCCTATTGTGACAGTCCCCTTTGGGGATTGCATAAACTACCCTCTTTGGCATCCTTGGCGAGCTTGGGTTTCCATTCTCGGTCCACGCAGGCCGGCGGGTAAATCAAATTTAAGCGAGGTTATCAAAATGTACCAAGA
>CAJFPF010000066.1 GCA_904398655.1 uncultured Anaerotruncus sp.
ACAGCACCCCTGGTGGACGGTAAGGAACTCGAATCCCTGACCCCCTGCACGTCAAGCAGGTGCTCTACCAGCTGAGCTAACCGTCCAAATATTTGTCTTTTATTGGCGACTTGCTTATTATATAATACAGTCCAGAAAAAATCAAGGGGTTTTCTCCATGAAATGAAATTTTTTTTGTAGATACGCCTCTTTTTCGTCATTTGGGAGATGTAAAAGGAAGATTTTTATGCGAAATCGTCAAAATTGAAGGACTTCCACTCCGCAAAACACACCAGATGAGACTTGTTCAAAACCTGCCCCATGTGCTATAATAAATCGATTAGGGAGTGCGATGGAGGAAGCGTATATGGTAATCCTTGGGATCGACCCCGGTTACGCCATTGTGGGCTACGGTGTGGTGCGGTATGACAAAAACCGCTTTCAGCCGGTGCGCTTTGGCGCCATTACAACCCCGGCGGGCATGGAGTTTTCCCAACGCCTTCAGATGATCTATGAGGATGTCTGTTCTGTGATGGACCGTTCCACCCCCCAGGCGCTTGCCATTGAGCAGCTTTTTTTTACCAACAACAAGACCACTGCCATCGATGTGGCGCAGGCGAGGGGGGTGATCCTGTTGGCGGCAAGCCAGCGGGGAATCCCCGTTTATACCTACACCCCTATGCAGGTCAAGCAGAGTGTGGTGGGATATGGAAAAGCGGAAAAACATCAGGTGATGGAGATGACCCGCCAGCTTTTGGGGCTGGAGAAGGTCCCCCGCCCGGATGACACTGCAGACGCGTTGGCACTGGCCATCTGCCATGGGCATTGGTCCAATTCATTGTTGTCTTATCGAAGATAGGGGGCGCTGGAGTTGTATTATTGTTTGACGGGGAAGCTGCTTTTGGTGAGGGAACTGACTGCGGTGGTGAGCTGCGCCGGGGTGGGGTACCGCTGCCAGACCACTTTGACCACCCTCTCCTGTCTGCCCCCGGTGGGGGAGGAGGTCACCCTCTACACCCACCTCTCTGTACGGGAGGATGCGGTGGCCCTCTATGGGTTTTATACCGAAAGCGAGCTGAACGCCTTTCGGATGCTCATTGGGGTCTCCGGCGTAGGCCCTAAATCGGCCCTTGCCATCCTTTCGGATATGACGCCGGATAAGCTGGCGTTCTGTATTGCTTCCGGGGATGTGAAAAGCTTGAAGACGTTGCCGGGAATTGGCCCAAAGTCTGCTCAAAGGATCATTTTGGAGTTAAAGGACAAGATTACGGACGATGAACTTTCTTCGGATCTTTCCAAGGCGGCTGCGGTGGCTTCTAGCGGGGATACTTCCAGCATGGGTGAGGCGGTGAGCGCCCTGGTGGTGTTGGGATATAGCCAGACCGAGGCGGCTAAGGCGCTGTCCGGGCTCTCTCCAGAGCTGCCGGCAGATACGTTGATCAAGGAGGCGCTCAAGCGCCTGGCCTCCCGTTGAGGGGGCAAGGGACTTTCCAGATATAGCAGGAACGAAAAGGAGCTTGACGGATGTTTCAGGAGGAAATGGATTTCGAAAACCGCATTGTGGCGCCTGAACTCAAAGGGGAGGACTCCGATGTAGAGCCCTCCCTGCGCCCCAAGACGCTGGCGGAATATATCGGCCAGGAAAAGGTAAAAGAAAACCTGGGCATCTATATCCGCGCCGCCCGGGACCGGGGAGAGCCATTGGACCATGTGCTTCTCTACGGGCCGCCCGGACTGGGGAAGACCACCCTTTCGGGGATTATCGCCAATGAGATGGGCGTCAACCTGCGGGTAACCAGTGGACCGGCCATCGAAAAACCGGGGGATTTGGCCGCTTTGCTCACAAATTTGGCGCCAAACGATATACTATTTATAGATGAGATCCATCGGCTCTCCAGAGCGGTGGAGGAGGTGCTCTATCCGGCAATGGAGGACTATGCCCTGGATATTATCATTGGGAAGGGGCCTTCCGCCCGCTCCATCCGGATCGACCTGCCCCACTTCACCCTCATCGGGGCTACCACCCGCGCCGGGCAGCTCACTGGACCTTTACGGGATCGGTTTGGGGTGATCCAGCGGCTGGAATTATACAACGCCGAGGAGCTTTGCACCATTATCCTGCGCAGCGCCGGCATTCTTGGGATTCCCTGTGAAAAAGAGGGCGCCTATGAGCTGGCCCGCCGCAGCCGGGGTACGCCCCGCATTGCCAACCGTCTGCTCAAGCGGGTCCGGGACTTTGCCCAGGTGATTGGCGGCGGTGTGATTACCCAGGAGATTGCGGCCATCGCTCTGGACCGGATGGAGATCGATCCTCTGGGCCTGGATGCTATCGACCGGCGGATGTTGTTGACCATCATGAAAAATTATGGGGGTGGCCCGGTGGGGTTGGATACTTTGGCGGCGGCCATCGGGGAGGAATCGGTGACGTTGGAGGACGTGTACGAACCCTATCTGATGCAGTTGGGGTTTTTGGCGCGCACCCCCCGGGGGCGGTGTGTGACACTGCCAGCCTACGAGCATTTGAAGATCCCCGCTCCCAATCAGTTGCGGGGTAACCCGGATCAGATGACGCTGGGCTGAAACCATGTCCGGACGGGCGATTCTGTAGATCAAGGAGTTATTGCTTTATGGGAAAGCTATTTGGAACAGATGGCGTACGCGGTGTAGCCAACCGGGATTTGACCGGAAAGCTGGCCATGCAGATCGGCCAGGCGGCGGGGATGGTGGTTAAGAATTCCACCGGGCGCCGGCCTTCGGTCCTGGTGGGGAAGGATACCCGCATCTCCTCCGATCTGTTGGAGGCAGCTCTCACGGCGGGCCTGTGCGCGGCGGGGGCGGATGTGGTGCATCTGGGGGTACTCCCCACCCCCGCAGTGGCCTATTTGGTTACAAAATACAGCGCGGACGCTGGGATCATGATTTCCGCCAGCCACAACCCCTATCCCTATAACGGCATCAAAATTTTTAACAGCCAGGGCTATAAGCTCTCCGATGAGCAGGAAGGGGAGATCGAACAGCTCGTTTTGGGGGAGGAACCGTTCGACCCGCCGGCGCAGGATGGAGAGATCGGCCGGGTCTTCAGCCAAGAGGGTCGGGCTGCGGAGGACTATGCCGCCTATCTATGTGGTACCCTCGCGGGGGACCTTTCAGGGCTTCGGGTGGCGTTGGACTGCGCCAATGGCAGCGCCAGTGTCACTGCGGGAAGGATCTTCCAAAGTTTGGGCGCGGACTGCCGGATTTTACATGCCTTCCCCAATGGGGTAAATATCAACGACCGCTGTGGCAGCACCCACCTGGAGAGCCTGCGGCAGGCGGTTTTGGAGGGCGGGTTCGATGTGGGCCTGGCCTTTGATGGGGACGCGGACCGATGCTTGGCGGTGGATGAGCAGGGCGGCCTTGTGGACGGCGACCGGCTCATGGCCCTGTTTGCCTACCATCTCCAGAGCCAGGGAAAACTGCATCATGACACCTTTGTGGCGACAGTGATGAGCAATCTGGGGCTGTTCAAATTTGCGGAATCCCACCATATGCACACCAGATCGGCCCAGGTGGGGGACCGGTATGTGCTGGAGACCATGCTGAAAGAGGATTTTTGGCTGGGGGGAGAACAGTCGGGACACATCATTTTCCGAGAGTTTATGACCACTGGGGATGGTCAATTGTCCGGTTTGCAGCTGTTGGGCCTGATGAAGGGACAGGGGAAGTCCCTCTCCCAGTTGGCCGGGCTGATGAAAGTTTACCCCCAAACGTTGGTGAACATCCATTCCACCCCTGCCCGGATGGCCAGTTTTTCCCAGGATGAGAGGGTGCGGCAGGCCATCCACAGGGCCAACCAGCAGTTGGGGGAGAATGGGCGGGTCCTGGTACGGCCCAGCGGCACCGAGCCGTTGATCCGGGTCATGGTGGAGGGCCCAGACTTGGATCAGATCCAGGAGATTGCACAGGAACTTGTACAGGTGATCGAGGGATAGGAGGAACATATTGGGATGCGAGCGGCCACCCGTTGGAAGGACTTTGCGCTACTGGACTGTAGCGATGGGGAAAAACTGGAACGCTGGGGGGATGTGACTCTCATTCGTCCGGATCCCCAGGTGATTTGGAAAACACCAAAAGATGAACAATGGAGCCGGGCGAACGCCCGGTACCACCGTTCTGCCTCCGGGGGCGGCAGTTGGCAGGAGGTGGGGTTGAAAAAGCAGTCCTGGCAGATTGGCTACCAAGAGCTGCGGTTCCATATCCGCCCCACCGGTTTTAAACACACCGGTTTGTTTCCAGAGCAGGCGGTGAACTGGGACCTGATGCGGGAGTTGATTCAAGGTGCCGGCCGTCCGGTCTCGGTGCTGAACCTGTTCGCCTACACCGGAGGAGCGACTTTGGCCTGCGCGGCGGCAGGGGCCAAGGTATGCCATGTGGACGCCGCCAAGGGAATGGTCCAGTGGGCCCGGGACAATGCGGCCCTTTCCGGCCTCTCCGACCGGCCAATTCGCTGGATCGTGGATGACTGCCGCAAGTTTGTGGAGCGGGAGATCCGCCGGGGAGTCCGATATGATGGAATCGTCATGGATCCGCCCAGCTATGGCCGCGGCCCTGGCGGGGAGGTCTGGAAGCTGGAGGACAGCATCTACGATCTGGTGCAGACCTGCGCTGGTGCGCTGTCGGACAAGCCGCTGTTTTTCCTGCTCAACTCCTATACCACCGGCCTGTCTCCCTCGGTTATGGCTTATATCCTCTCTGTAACCCTGAAGACTCGGTTCGGGGGGGCTGTATCAGCGGATGAGATTGGCCTGCCGGTCGTCCGCACCGGCCTGGTGCTCCCCTGTGGGAGCACAGCGGTCTGGAGGGAACAGGGATGAAAAGGCGCGTTTTTGCGGCAGCTCTGGCGGCCCTGCTTTTGTCCGGTTGCGCTGGAGGTGCCCAGCAGGATTCCTCCCATTCAGAGGAGGCCTCTTCCGCGGTGGCGGAGATTTCCTCCTCTTCCCCTGCAAGTAGTTCTCCAACCGAGGAAACAGATTCTTCTCTCTCAGGGAAGCTGCTGCCCGGATCCAGCAACCAGTTGGCCCAAGGGGACAGCTGCCTGATGCTGGCCGACCGGCTTTTGATGACCGAGGCCCCGGAGGGAGGGCAGAGTGTCAGCCAACAGCTGATAAACGAGTTTCGGGAGCGGATGCTGGTGACCCTGGAGCAGGGACCGGACGCCCCAGGGGGGATCGAAGAGCTGGTGAACCAAAGCCAGGAGACGGTGATCTTTCCCAACGCCCGCATGCTTGAGGTCTTGGGAATGGACAGTACGGCCTACCACTATGAACGTGCCAATACTTTCTTTGAGAATCACCGGTCGGGACAGACAGACTCGCTGGTGGTAGTGGGCAGTGGGGATCCTTTGATCCTGTTGTTGGAGGTGCTGCGCACCGAGAAGGGAAGTTTAACCCGCTACACCCTCGATTTGAATGACACTTTCCTTCAGACAGTGGAGACGGTGACAGAGACCGACACTGCCTGGAACCTGGGGGGGAAGCCAGAAAGGGAGTGGGGGATGCGGTTTCCCAAATATGGCCTGGTGCCGGAGTTGATTGCGGGACAGGCGCATCCGGCCAACGCCGCAGAGGCGGCGGAAGCGGTGAAAGCCTATCTGGAGGACAACTCCAGCTATGACTGGTTGGGTGAAGGGCTGACCCTGGAGGAGCAGCCTGCTCGGACGGTTGCGGGGGAGTCCTGCTGGACTTTCCGAGTAACCGGTTCGGGGGGCTCCACCACCGTTTTAGTCAACGAGGATTTGAGCCACTTTTACCAGATGGAGCAGATTGATCAGGGGAGGGAAGCGCCAGTCCTGCAGGTAAGGCCGGCCCTGTCGCTGGAGGAGTTGGAGAGCGCTTTTCTGCCCCAGGGACCAATTCGAGAGGAATAAACCAAACCGGGCGGCATCCCCATGGGAGCCACACTGGAAAAGGAGACAACCATATGGGAGATTTTATCAGCGCGGACGGGGTGGTGTTTGGCTACCCCAAGGAGGACGGGCAACTGAACATTGTGTTGCGGGGGGTCACGCTCCATATTCGGGAGGGGGAGTTTGTGGCGGTTCTGGGGCACAATGGTTCGGGTAAGTCCACCATTGCCAAACATATGAACGCCATTTTGATCCCCAATGAGGGGCAGGTCATGGTGGATGGGATCCCCACCACCCAGGAGGACCGGCTATATGACATCCGGCAGCGGGTGGGGATGGTATTCCAAAACCCGGATAACCAGATTGTGGCCACTGTGGTGGAGGAAGATGTGGCGTTTGGACCGGAAAATGTAGGCGTAGAGCCCGCTGAGATCCGCCGGCGGGTGGATGAGGCGCTGGAGGATGTGGGCATGAGTGAATATAAACTTCACGCCCCCCACCAGCTCTCCGGCGGCCAGAAGCAGCGGGTAGCCATTGCCGGCATCATCGCCATGCGTCCCCGGTGCATCGTCCTGGACGAGCCCACCGCTATGTTGGACCCCAAGGGACGTCGGGAGGTGATGTCCACCATCCAGCGCCTCAACCGGGAAAACGGGATCACCGTGGTTCTAATCACTCACTATATGGAGGAGGCCGCCCAGGCGGGCCGGGTGGTGGTGATGAATGACGGCAAAATCCTGTGGGACGCCACACCCCGGGAGGTCTTTTCCCATGTGCAGGAGCTCAAGGAGGTGGGGCTGGACGTACCCCAAGCCACCGAGCTCTGTTGGCGGCTGCGCCGGGAGGGGCTGGATCTGCCGGAGGATGTGCTCACCGAGGAGGAGGCTGTGGAGGCCATCTCAAAACTGTTGGAGGAGGTGCGCGGGTAATGCTGGCCATCAAGACGGAACAATTGACCTACACCTACTCCCAGGGCACCCCTTTTGAAAAGGTGGCGGTGGACCATGTGGATCTGGAGATCGAACAAGGGGAGTTTGTAGGGGTCATTGGGCATACCGGCAGTGGAAAAAGCACCTTGATCCAACACTTCAACGGCCTGCTCAAGCCCACCTCCGGCCGGGTGCTGATTGAAGGCACCGACATCTGGGGGGAGGGGGTCAACATTCGGGACTACCGGTTCAAGGTGGGCCTGGTGTTCCAATACCCGGAGTATCAGCTGTTTGAAGAGACGGTCTACAAGGACATCGCCTTTGGTCCTACCAATATGGGCCTCACTCCCGGCCAGGTGGACGACCGGGTGCGGGAGGCGGCCCGGTTTGTGGGGCTGAACGACTACCAGCTGCAAAAATCCCCCTTTGAACTCTCCGGCGGCCAAAAACGCCGGGTGGCCATTGCGGGTGTGCTGGCGATGAATCCGGATATCCTGATTTTGGACGAACCGACGGCGGGGCTGGACCCCCGAGGCCGGGATCAGATCCTGGGCCAGATCAAACAGTACCACCGGACCCGGAAAAACACCATCCTTTTGGTCTCCCACAGCATGGAGGACATCGCCCGGTATGCCCATAAGGTGCTGGTGCTGAACCACGCCGGGGTGGCCATGTATGACGATGTGGACAAGGTGTTCTCCCGCGCCCAGGAGATCACCTCCATTGGACTTTCGGTCCCCCAGGTGACAAGGATTTTTATGGGCCTGCGGAACCGGGGGTTCGGCGTGAGTGACAGCGTCTATACGCTGGACTACGCTACGCGGGAGTTGCTGGAGCTGCTGGGAAAGGGGGAGAAGGGCAATGCTTAGGGACATTACCATTGGCCAATACTTTCCTGGGAGTTCAATCATCCACCGGATGGACCCCCGGATGAAGATTGTTTTGACCCTGGCTTATATTGTGATGCTGTTCATCGCCGCCAATGCCCTGGGCTTGGCGGTTGGAGTGGTGTTTTTGGGCCTGTGCTACCTGGTTTCCCAGATCCCTCTGCGGATGATCCTGCGGAGCTTAAGGCCGGTAGTGCCCATCATCATCTTTACCTCGGTCTTGAACATGTTGTTTGTGGATGGGCAGCCGGTGTTCCAATGGTGGATTCTCAAGATCACTGTGGAGGGCATCCAGACAGCGGTGTTTATGAGCGTGCGGATCCTCTGCCTGATCGCGGGGACCAGCCTGCTCACCTATACGACCAGCCCCATTGCCTTAACCGACGGCATTGAACGGCTGTGTAACCCGCTCAAGCGGTTCAAGCTGCCGGTGCATGAGCTGGCCATGATGATGACCATCGCCCTGCGATTTATCCCCACCCTGATTGAGGAGACGGATAAGATCATCTCCGCCCAGAAGGCCCGGGGTGCGGATATGGAGAGCGGCGGATTGCTCCAGAGGGCCAAGGCGCTGATCCCGATCCTCATCCCGCTGTTTGTCTCGGCGTTCCGCCGGGCAGACGAGCTGGCATTGGCCATGGAGTGCCGGTGCTACCGGGGGGGAGAGGGACGTACCCGGATGAAACAGCTGAAGATCCATGCCCGGGATATCTGGTGTGCTCTGGCAGTGGGCCTGGGGCTGGCGGCAGTCATCGCTTTGAACATCTGGGGTGGATTTTTTATGAACACCTGATGAAATTGGGGAAAAATGGGAGGTGGCCATGCGGCATCTGTTGTTGACAATCCGATATCGCGGTACGCGCTACCATGGTTACCAGGTGCAGCAGAATGCCCTCTCGGTGGCCCAGGTGGTACAGGACGCGGTGGAACAGGTGTTTGGGGCGCGTCTGCCGGTCAAAGGGTGCTCCCGGACGGACGCGGGCGTCCACGCCAACCAATTTGCCCTGACTCTATACACCGAACGGCAGATTCCCTGCCCCAATGTGGTGCGGGCGATGAATGTGCATCTGCCGGAGGATATCGCGGTGTTGGACTGCCGGGAGGTTTCTGATACATTCCACCCCCGGTATTCCTGTACGGGGAAGCGGTATCTCTACCAGATTTGGAATTCCCCGGTGCGAAACCCCTTTTTGACGGATCTGGCGCTCCATTGGCCCCATCCTTTGGATGCGGCGGAGCTGGACGCGGCCGCCCAGGGATTTTTGGGCACCCATGATTTTTCCGCTTTTTGCAGCGCTGGCAGTTCGGTGGAGGATCATGTGCGTACCATCTACCAGGCGTCGGTGAGCAGGCAGGGGGAACTGGTGACCTTTTCGGTGACCGGGAATGGGTTTTTGTACAATATGGTCCGGATTATGGTGGGTACGTTGTTACAGGCGGCACGAGAACATCTGGGGGCGGCGGAGATTGCCGCCATTGTAGAGCGCGGGGACCGGGCAAAAGCCGGTGTGACAGCACCCGCCCATGGGCTTTATTTAGATCGGGTATTCTATGGGGATATGGAGGACAGACCGGATGGCACAGTTGACCGACCTTGACCAGGTGAGGAAGCGGCGGGCCCGCAGGCGGACAATAAAAGGGTTTGTAACCTTGGGGATCTTTGCCCTGGTGGTATTTGGCTGCGCCTTTTTGATCCGGCAGGTGGGGGATGTGAACCTTAGAACTGCCTACAGCGACATCAAAGAGGGGCTGAGCACCGGGGAAGGGTATCCTCTCCAGCTGCCGGGAGGCAATATTTTGGCCATGGGCGCTTCGGGGGAGACTTTGGTGGTGCTCAGTGATACCAACCTCTACACCTACAATTCCACCGGCCGCCAGATGATGAATGAACAGCATGGGCTGGTGAATCCCGCGCTGCTCATCAGTGGGGACCGGATTATGCTCTATGACCGGGGCGGGAACAAGGTGAACCTCTACACCAAATCAGCCCTTATTGGCACAGGGACCAGCGAAAATGTCCTCTATACCGCGGATTTGGCCTCCAATGGCAACTATGTCGTGGTGACGGAGGGGAGCGACAGCCTGGCCAAAGCGGTGGTCTATAACGACAGCAACGAACAGATAATGGAGACGGGGAAGGAGCTGTTCACTTGGAACTCCGCCCAACGCCCCATCATTGCCACCTCCCTGGCTGACGGCTCCAATGAGCTGTTGGTGGGGCATGTGGCAGTTTCGGGCGGGGAATATCAGTGCCAGATTCAACGGTTTTTGCTGAGTTATGACGGAGGGGACATTGCCCATGTTGAGCTCAATGGAGAACTGCTGCTTCTGGTAGAACAGCGCCGGGGTGGTTCGGCTTGGGCGCTCACCGATCAACGGGTAATTTTGCTGGACCGTGATCTGCGGGAGGAGGGCTCTTTCCGCTTTGATGGACTTCCTTTGGCGCGTTTTGCCGAAAGTCAGGATGGACATCTGGTGTTGGTATTGGGCAGCTATGACCAGGATAAGCAGGTGACCGTCTGTGCGCTTTCCCCGCAATTTGAATTGCTGTCCCAAGTGGAGGTGCCTTTCGACGTCCGTTCGGTACAGGCGGACGGACAGCGATTTTACCTGTGCGGCTCGGACAGTATCCATCTGTACCAATACGATGGGACGGAGGAGCTGGAGATTTCGGTGCCCCAGGCGCAGAGAATCCAACTTGCGGGGCATCTTCTTTACTATATGACCAATCAAGAGATTGGGCAGATAGACCTGGGGAATTTGGGAGCCTATGCGCAGGAGGAGGCGTCTTCCAGCGATACTGGTAACAGCGGGGCAGAGCCCGCCTCCTCGGAAGCGGCCGTGTCCTCCGATGCCTCCCAAGAAGAATCAAATCCAGAAGCTGGAAGTTCTTCGGAAAATTCTATGCCGGAATCCTCCCAGGAGGAAACCTCCAGCCAACCGAATGGAGCGTAGTTTGTTCTGTAGAGAGGTATGGAATTTGTTTTTTAAAATGGTTTTCGTCCCAATCGGGAATCTATTGGCAAGGAGAGGGGAGGGCCACCAATGAATTATGTAAGTGTAGGATTGGACATTGTGGCGCTGGCGGTTGTCGTTTGGTGTGCCCGCGCCGCCGCCAAAAAGGGCTTTTTGCGCACAGTGCTGCAAATGGTGGCATATGTGGTGATCTTGGCTGTAGCGGCTGTGGTGAGCAAAGCCGCCGCCCCCATCCTTTATGACCGGGTGTTGGAGCCAATGCTGTTGGATCAGCGTCCGGCCCAAGAGGAATCGGCTCAAAAGCAAAATGCGGATCTGGTATATGCCGGCCCCGCAGGGGTTTTAAGTTTCGTAGAAGATCTCATGGGTTCCGCTGAGGGCCTGTCCCAGGAATTACAGGCGGCGGCAGAAGAACTGTTACCGGAGGATCTGGACCCGGAGGCGCTGGCAGAGGAATTTGCCGACGCCGCCCTGCGCCCGTTGGCGCTCAATGCCATCCGGATGGTCACATTTGCGGTGCTATTTGTGGGCCTGTCCCTTGTGGCGAATCTGCTGCTCTCCATGTTGGGCCTGGTAAACTATCTGCCTGTGGTGGGCCCTATCAACGCCCTTTTGGGGATGTTGGTGGGCATTTTGCAAGGGC
The DNA here is from genome assembly GCA_904398655.1 of uncultured Anaerotruncus sp. Lineage (GTDB taxonomy): Bacteria > Bacillota > Clostridia > Oscillospirales > Ruminococcaceae > Anaerotruncus. The sequence goes on from CAJFPF010000066.1 coordinate 11,299, forward strand.
TGCTCATCGTGTGGATCTTAGGCTTGCTACTCCATGGATTGCTGCAATTGTATCCGGAGGGATTCTGGATCTTTGATCCGGAAGTGATCGATCAAACATGGCTGTTTCGGTATATTGCGAATCCCAGCCTTTTGGGCGGCTTGGCGTAGTTTACAAAGGGGGGAACGCCAATATGTTGAATATTCCCAACCTGCTGACCCTCATGCGAATTCTGCTGATCCCAGTGTTTTTGATCCGCTTTTTGACTGCGGAATTTCCGGAGGACTATCGTGTAGCGGCTGGAATCCTGATCCTCTCTGGGGTAACGGATCTGTTGGACGGGTTAATTGCCCGCAAATTTCACATGACCACCCAGTTGGGGCGGATTTTGGACCCCCTAGCGGATAAGTTGACGTTGGCGGCGGTGATGGTCGGGTTATGGATCCAGTGGCCCCGGCTTTGGCCATTATTTACCGTGTTCCTATTGAAGGAAGCTGTAATGCTGGCCGGTGGGGTCGTACTTCACCGGCGCCAGGTGGAGATTGCGGGGGCACGGTGGTTTGGAAAACTGTCCACCGTCCTGTTCTATATGACAGTGGTAGTGGTTGTGGCCTGCCCATGGCTGGGGGAGGAGATGGTGGCAAAAATGTTGTTGGTGCTGCTGGCCTTCATGGCCTTTTCCCTGGTCCGATATGGATTGATCTTCCGGCAGATGCTCCATTGATAAACTATACAAAGTTTGTATGATTATTTAATGTCAATTAATATGTTGTTCACATTAATCATATAGAATAAAATCGCAAGAATGTCCCAATGGGGAAAAGGGTGAATTACACAATGGCAATGATGTGTTCAAGATGCAAAAAACGTCTGGCGGTGGTCTTCATGACCAGGCTGGACGGCAATAAGACGATCAACGAGGGGCTCTGCCTCAAGTGCGCCAAGGAATTGGGGATCAAGCCGGTGAATGACCTGATGGAAAAGATGGGGCTCACCGACGAGGATGTGGAAAACATGTCCGAACAGATGACCGAGGCGTTCGATGGGGAAAACGGCTTCGAGATGGGCGGCGCCCAGGCGCTTCCTTTCCTGCAGAACCTGATGGGGGCGGACGCCTCCATCGTTCCCCAGGAATCCTCTGACAGTGGGGAGGGCCAGCCCAGCGGGTTTGAGTCCGCGCCGAATACCAAGGAGCCGCCCCGCAAGGAGCGGCCTCGGAAGGGCGCGAAATATAAATTTTTGGACGCCTACTGCGAAAACCTGACTCTGAAGGCCCAGGAAGGGAAAATTGACCGGATTATCGGCCGTGACCAAGAGATCTACCGGGTACTTCAGATCCTCAACCGCCGCACCAAGAACAACCCCTGCCTCATCGGTGAGCCGGGTGTGGGTAAGACGGCGGTGGCGGAGGGGATCGCCCTGCGCCTGGCCAGCGGAGATGTGCCGTTCCGGCTGCAAAATAAGAAGCTTTACCTCCTGGACCTGACCGCGCTGATTGCGGGTACCCAGTTCCGCGGCCAGTTTGAGAGCCGTGTCAAGGGCCTGGTGGAGGATATCAAGCAGGCCGGCAATGTGATCCTGTTCATCGACGAGGTTCACAACCTGGTGGGCGCTGGGGACTCTGAGGGCTCCATGAATGCGGCCAATATCCTCAAACCGGCACTCTCCCGTGGGGAGATCCAGGTGATCGGCGCCACCACCTTTAACGAGTACCGCCGGAATATTGAAAAGGACGCGGCTCTGGAGCGCCGGTTCCAGCCTGTGAAGGTGGAGGAACCCTCCATTGAGGAGTCGGTGGAGATTATCAAAGGGATCAAGAGCTACTATGAGAAACACCACCGGGTCACTGTCAGTGATGAGATCGCGCGGATGACGGTGGTGCTCTCCGAACGGTATATCACCGACCGCTTCCTGCCGGACAAGGCCATTGACCTGTTGGATGAAGCCTGCTCCTGCGCGGTGTTGCGCAACAAGCAGCTTTCGGAGTATGACCGTGTCTCCAAAGAGATGGGGGACAAGACGGAGGCGCTGGAGGAGCTGGAGGCGGATGCCGACCGCAACCCCGACTATGAGAAGATTGCCCGCCTGAAGGGGGAAACCATCCTGCTGGATGAGCGCCTCAAGGAGCTGGCTCCTGAGGCTGTGGATCAACCGGTGACCCTGGACGATCTGGCCCGGGTGGTGGAGCTCTGGACCGGGATCCCCGCCGCCAAGATCCGGGAAAGTGAACTGCGGCGGGTGGCCAACCTGGAGCCCGCCCTGAAGGCACGGATCATCGGCCAGGACGAGGCGGTGGCGGCGGTGGCGGCCGCTGTGCGCCGTTCCCGGGTCCAGATCTCCGCCCGCCGCCGGCCGGCTTCCTTCATCTTTGTGGGGCCTACCGGTGTAGGTAAAACCGAGCTGGTAAAGGTGCTGGCGCAGGAGCTGTTCGACTCCACCGATCCGCTGATCCGTTTGGACATGTCCGAATTTATGGAGAAACACACCGTCTCCCGGCTGGTGGGTTCCCCTCCGGGATATGTGGGGTATGACGAGGCCGGCCAGCTCACCGAGAAGGTCCGCCGCAAGCCCTACTCGGTGGTGCTGTTCGATGAGATCGAAAAAGCCCATCCGGATGTGATGAACATCCTGCTGCAAATCCTGGATGAGGGTAGGATTACCGACGCCCACGGACGGGTCTGTTCGTTCGAAAACACGGTGATTGTCATGACCTCCAATGCGGGCAGCGAACGCCGGGAGAATGCCTTGGGTTTCGACCGCGCCCCATCGGATGTGGCGAAGGATCGGTCCATGAAGGCTTTGCGGGAATTTTTGCGGCCGGAATTTTTGGCCCGTGTGGATGAGGTCATCGTCTTCCGCCCGCTGGAGGAGGAGGATTACCGGAAGATCGCCGGATTGATGCTGGGTGAGCTGAAGGAGCCGCTGGCAGAGAAGGGGATCACTTTCGGCTGGGACGAGGCTGCTGCGGCTTACATCGCCCACAAGGCGGTGGGCGGACGCAGCGGTGCCCGAGATCTGCGGACGGTAATCCGCAGGGAAGTGGAGGACGCCATCAGCAACTGCTTGGTGGAGGATCCGGATCACATCCCCAGCCTGATGAAGATCACTGCGGATGACAATGGGATTCTGCTGCTCTGCAGCGAGGCGGTAATGGTCCCGTCTCCGATCGGCCATTGAGACTATAGCAAAAAGGGCCTGGGCGCCAATTGGTGCCCAGGCCCTTTTCTGTATTTACGCCAGATTTAGTTTCCGTGAGAGGATATAGTTGGTGAGCAGGAAACAGACAACCACCCAAAACAGGCTGTAGAGGAGCATCAACCCAAACGCCATGTTGAAGAATCCCGCATAGTAGGTGAATTGAATTTCGTTGGCGGTGATGTAGACGCTTCCAGAGATCGTCAAGAAGGTAGTGAGTACCTGGTTGATGGCTCCGAAGGCCAAGAACGCGCCGAACGCTCCCAAATACCGGTGGTGGGGGAACAGCTGTCCCACCGCGATAGAGGCGTAGATCACCAGGATGAACTCTGCGATCCCCACAATGCCCAGGCAGAACAGCTCTAAAAAGATCACTGCCATGTTGAGGTCCAGGATCTGGAAAATCTCCCGGGACAGGGTTTCCAGGATCCGCGGGAGATCCGAGAGGGAAAACCCGTGGTTTACCGCCATAATGAAGATGCTCAAAAAGGTCACCGCACAGCTGAGTACGATCCAGACCATGGAGGCGATCAATTTGCTGGAGATCAGCTGCCAGGTCCGCACCGGAAGGGTGAACATCAGGTACCCCTCCTCTGAGAGCAGGTTTTTATAGAACCGCTGGATCATCACTACCACGGTGAGGACAAAGATGGCCATGATGAGCAGGACATACAGAAGAACCCCGATGGCGGTAGAAATCCGTGAAACTTCATGTGTCTGAGGGAAGCCTGCCCCGTCGATCCGAAACAGCAGGTTGTTGATGACCGCCAACGCCAAAAGCGCGCCATAGAGGGGCAAAAACGCCCGGCCGGTGGCCTTGAATTCATACTTTAACAGCTTGCTCAACATTTGAATACCTCCCGGAATAGGGCGTCCACCGACATCCGGTGCTCCTCCCGCAGCTGATCCACTGGGGAGGACAAGACCACTTCCCCCTGCTTTAAAAAGATCACATCGTCCAGAATTTTCTCCACATCGGCGATCAGGTGGGTGGAGAGCAGAATGGTGGAGTCCTCGCTATAGTTGGACAAAATGGTGTTGAGGATGTAGTCCCGGGCGGCCGGGTCCACTCCGCCAATGGGCTCATCCAAGAGATAGAGGGGGACCTGCCGGCTCATCACCAGAATGAGCTGAACCTTCTCCTGGTTTCCTTTGGAGAGGGCTTTCAGCCGGTCACGGGGGTTGATGCCCAGACGCTGCAACATATCGTACGCCTTGGCGGTGTCGAAGTTGCTATAAAAATCCGCAAAGAAATGGACCAGTTCCTCCACCCGCATCCAATCGTTGAGGTAACTGCGGTCGGGCAGATAGGAGACGGAGAGTTTGGTCTGAGGCCCCACCGGTTGCCCTTGGATGGAGAGGCTTCCGGCAGTGGGGGTGAGCAGGCCGTTGCATAGCTTGATCAAGGTGCTCTTTCCGCTCCCATTTGGCCCCAAGAGCCCCACAATTCGCCCCTTTGAAAGGGTCAAATTGATTCCCCTTAGGGCCTGAACCCCCTTGCCATATTGCTTTTCCAGCCCCCGGCACTCCAAAATCGGTTCCATCAAACATTAAACCTCCTTTGTGGTAATGTCTTTTAAGATCTCCAACGTCTGCACCCGGTCAAACCCCAGGGAGGCCATGTGGCCCAGGAAGGTCTCCACTTCCTGACGGGCGAGGGTCCGTTTGATCTCTTGAATCCGGTCCTGGTCCTGGGTGATATACCGGCCGTTGGTACGCTGGGTGAAGACCAGACCGCTGCGCTCCAACTCAGAGAGAGCCCGTTGCATCGTATTGGGATTGACGGAGGCCTCCGCAGCCAGATCCCGGACGGAGGGAAGCCGCTCCCCTGGCTGATAGACCCCGGAGATGATCCGCCGTTGGATCTGCTCGATCAGTTGCGCGTAAATCGGCCGGTCTTCATTGAGTTCCCATGTCAAACGATCATCTCCCCTGATTGTACTAAAAGACTAATACAATGATACGATCTTTTAAGCGCTTTGTCAACCCCGCTGGAGAAATTTCTACTTCAAATTTTTCACCAACTTCGGAACCCCTCAATATGGAGCCCTTGGGCACGGAAGTATTGGTAGCTGGAGAGGGGACGCAGGTGGGCGTCGAAGCTGTGGGCGGAGACCAATAGCTGGTCCCCAACGCCGGTGACCAAGAGGGAATGGTACCAAACCCTATCCTCCCGGCCCAACTGGATTACATCCCCCGGCAGCAGTTCCTCCAGCCCCACCGCCCGAGCGAAGGGACCCACCGAACGGTTTTGCAGCAGAAAGCGGCGCAGGTGGGGCACGCTGCTCCAGGCGGCGGCACGATTGGCGGGAGAGGAATAGTACCATCCCACATCCTTCTGGTAGTTCATCACCCCTCCACCGGCAAACAGGCATTGGGAGACAAAGCTGGTGCAGTCCCCGCCGATCCCGTTGAAGCTGAGATAGCGGGGATTGCGGCCAAACGCCCACCGGGCGGCGTACGCGGTGGCATCCTCCCGGCGATAGAGCAGGGTTTTCATAGGGACGACCTCCTTACATCGGGTTGACTTTTATAGGAAATTCCAGTAAAATTGAATGGAATTATGGGCTGTTTTCCACTGCCCATGGACTTGGTCACTGTAGAAGCCATTCGGAAGCAGGAGGCTGGCCGAATGGCTTTTTGAATGCGGAGAGGAGGCGTGCCGTTGGAGAGCTATGAGGTGCGTGGCGGTAAACGGCTGCGCCGGGGCTACACCACTGGCACCTGTGCGGCGGCCGCCGCCTCTGCCGCGGCCGAATATCTACTCACCGGCTTTGCCCCCCTGGAGGTGAAGGTCAGTACCCCAGCTGGAATGGAGCTGACCCTTCCGGTGGAGGAGTCCGCCCGAGGGCAGGGGTTCGCCCTTTGCGGCGTGCGCAAGGACGCCGGAGACGATCCAGATGTCACGGATGGCTGTATCATCTGTGCCCGCGTCACACCTTTGGAGGCCGGCCGATTCCAGGTGGAGGGGGGAGCCGGCGTGGGACGGGTCACTCGACTGGGTTTGGAGCAGCCGGTGGGGGCAGCGGCCATCAACCGGGTCCCCCGCCGGATGATTGAGGAAGCGCTCCGCCGGGCTTCCTCCCGCTTCTCCCCAGGAACCGGTCTGCGGGCGGAGATTTTGGTCCCCGGAGGGGAGATGTTGGCGGAAAAGACCTACAACCCCCGCCTGGGCATCCAGGGAGGGATCTCCATTTTGGGGACCACCGGCATTGTGGAGCCCATGAGTGAGTCCGCCCTGGTGGAGACCATCCACCGGGAGATGGATCTGCTCCGTGCCCAGGGGCCGGCGCCCATCCTGGTGGTTCCCGGCAGCTATGGGGAGCGATTTTGCGATACGCTGGGATTGGATCTGGGCCGCAGCGTGCTCTGCTCCAATTTCATAGGGGAAGCGGTTGACTATGCCGCCTACCTGGGGTTTGCCGGGCTCCTATTGGTGGGGCATCTGGGCAAGCTTTGCAAGCTGGCTGGGGGGATTTTCCAGACCCATTCCAAAGTGGCGGACGCCCGGATGGAGATTTTGACTGCCCATGCCGCCCTGTGCGGGGCGGATCGAGGCCTGCTGGAAGCCCTGATGGGAAGTGTTACCACCGACGGGGCGGTGGACCTCTTGTCAGAGGCGGATCTGTTGGAACCGGTGATGGAACGTTTGATGGAGCGGATTGGCTTCCATTTGAAAGCAAGGGCCCCCTCGTTCCAGGTGGAGGCGGTGGTCTACACCAATGAACGGGGGATTTTGGGGCAGACCGTTCAAGCGGGAAAGCTGTTGGCACAGCTGAAGTAGGGAGGAATTGCGATGGAAGGGAAACTCTATGGGGTAGGTGTGGGACCGGGCGACCCGGGGTTAGTGACATTGAAGGCCGCCCAGCTGATCGCCTCCTGTGACAGGTTGGCCTATCCTGCCTCCAAGCATCAGCGGGATCAGGTGGCCTTCTCCATCGCCTGCGCGGCGGTGCCCCAGGCGGCGGAGAAAGCGGTGCTGGAATTGGATCTGCCCATGACCCGGGATCCTCAGGTGCTGGACCGCCACCGTCAACAGGCGGCCAACCAGCTGGCGGACTGCCTGAAACGGGGGGAGCAGGTGGTATTTCTGACCATTGGGGACGTATCCATCTACTCCACCTATACCTATCTGCAGGCACTGGTTCAACAGATGGGATATGCTACAGAGATGGTGCCTGGCGTCCCCTCCTTTTGCGCGGTGGCTGCCCGGTTGGGGACGCCATTGGTGGAGGGTGGAGAACCCCTCCACCTGTTGCCCGCCTCCTATGCGGGCACAGCGGAGGCGTTGACGTGGCCGGGGACCAAGGTGCTGATGAAGTCCGGCCGGTCGCTGGAACAGGTGGCGGCACTCCTGCGGGAGCGAGGGTTGGCGCCCCACACCCAGTTGGTGGAACAGTGCGGGCTGCCCGGGGAGCGGATCTATCCCACCTTGGATCAACTGGAGGGAACCGCCCACTATCTCACCACCTTAGTGGTAAAGGAGTAGGAGGGAGAAAATGGTACACTTTGTGGGAGCAGGCTGCGGCGCGCCGGACTTGATCACTGTACGGGGGCTGCGGCTGCTGCAGCAGGCGGATGTGGTGATCTATGCGGGTTCTCTGGTAAACCCTGCTCTATTGAAGGAGACCAAACCTGGCTGCCAGCTGTATAACAGCGCCTCCATGACCTTAGAGGCGGTGGTGGAGGTGATCTGCCGGGCGGAGTCCCAGGGATTGAACACTCTGCGGCTGCACACAGGGGATCCCTGCCTATACGGGGCGATCCGGGAACAGATCGACCGGTTGGAGCAGCTGGGAATCTCCTACGACCTGACGCCAGGGGTCAGCTCATTCTGCGGCGCGGCGGCGGCCCTAGGTCACCAGGGCGGCGCGGAATACACCCTGCCTGGCGTCTCCCAGACGGTCATCATCACCCGGATGGCTGGGCGTACACCGGTACCGGAGAGGGAGTCGATCCCCCAATTGGCCGCACATGGGGCCACGATGGTGGTCTTTTTGAGCGCGGGCATGATTCCCGAACTGACCCGGCAGTTGCTGGAAGGGGGATATGCCCCCCAGACCCCAGCGGCCATCGTCTATAAGGCCTCCTGGCCGGAGGAGAAGACGCTGGTGGGCACACTGGAGCAGCTGCCCGGGCTGGCTCAAATGAATGGGATCTCCAAAACGGCCCTCATCCTGGTGGGAGAATTTTTGTCCTCCGGTTATGACCGCTCCAAGCTGTACGATCCGATGTTCTCCCACGGCTTCCGGGAGGCCTCCCAATGACCCTCTCCATCGCCTGCTTCACCGCTGCGGGGGAGGCGCTGGCCCAGCGGTTGGAGATTGCGTTGCGGGCCGAAGGGGAACAGGTGCGGCGGCGGGATCGGATCCGCAGCAAAACGAGCCCCTCTCTGGGGGAGTGGGCGGCGGAAGGGTTTGCTTTGGATGACGCTCTGGTGTTCATTGGAGCCAGCGGCATCGCTGTCCGGGCGATTGCGCCGCTGGTGCGGGATAAACATACCGATCCTGCGGTGGTGACGGTGGATGAGGGAGGGCGGTTTGTGGTGCCCCTGCTCTCCGGCCATGTGGGCGGGGCCAACGACCTGGCCCGCCAGATCGCCGTGCTTCTGGGGGCCCAGCCTGTCATCTCCACCGCCACCGATTTGAACGGCCGGTTTGCGGTGGATGTATGGGCAAAACACAGTGGCGTGGTCCTGGATGACCCTCAATTGGCCAAGGCCATTTCCGCTGCCCTACTGGAAGGGCAAACGGTGGGCATTTGCAGCGATTTCCCTCTGAATGGGACACTGCCCCGAGGGCTGGCGGACCAGGAGAAAACGGAGCTGGGGCTCTATATCACTTTGCACGGGGAAAAACATCCCTTCCGGCACACCCTCTTGGCAATTCCTCAAATTGTAACGTTGGGGATTGGCTGCCGCCGGGGGACATCTTTGGAGGTTCTGGAGGGGGTGGTGGACCGTTTCCTCGCCCACGTTTCAATTGACCGCCGGTCGGTACGAGAGGTCGCCACCATCGACCGGAAACGGGAGGAGGCGGGACTGGTCGCCCTGTGCGCGTCCAGGAGATGGCCCCTACGCTGCTTCACTGCAGGGCAGTTGGCGGCAGTGGAAGGGCATTTTACCACCTCTGCCTTTGTCCAAGAGACGGTGGGAGTGGACAATGTGTGTGAACGGGCGGCTGTATTGGCCGGCGGAAAGTTGCTGGCCCCCAAATACCAAGGAATGGGCGTGACAGTGGCTGCCGCGATTTTGAACTGGCAGCCATGTTTGGCGGAAAAGGAGGAAGAGCGCGAATGAAACTGTATGTAGTGGGACTGGGTCCTGGGGATCAAGCGGATATGACCGTACGGGCTCTGGGCGCCCTGGCGGAGAGCGAGCTGATTGTGGGATATGAGGGGTACATCCGCCTGATCCAGGACCGTTTTCCGGGGAAACAGTTCCTTTCCACTCCTATGCGCCAGGAGGTGGATCGGTGCCGGACAGCGTTGCAGGAGGCTGCGTCCGGTAAGACCGTTTCGATGGTATGCAGTGGGGACGCGGGAATTTACGGGATGGCGGGGCTCCTTTACCAGTTGGCGGAGGAGTATCCGCCGGTGTGGATCCAAGTGATTCCAGGGATCACGGCCGCCTGTAGCGGGGCGGCGCTGTTGGGCGCGCCTCTCGCCAACGACTTTGTGACCATCTCCCTCAGCGACCTGCTGACCCCTTGGGAAACCATCGAGCGGCGTCTGCGAGCGGCAGCGGCGGGGGATTTCTGCCTGGCCATCTATAACCCTGCCAGCCACGGCCGCCCGGACACCCTCCAGCGGGCATGCGACATCCTGCTGGAGACCTACTCCCCCAAAACGCCGGCAGGCGTGGTACAAAATGTAGGCCGGGACGGGGAGGGATATCTGGTGATGACCCTGGAGGAGCTGCGGGAATTTCCCGCGGATATGCTCACCACCGCCTTTGTGGGAAACTCCACCACCCAGATCATTGCCGGCCGGATGGTGACCCCGCGGGGATATCAGCGGGCCTGAGCGGGTGGATCGAATGGCGAAAATTTTGATCTTCGCGGGGACCTCTGAAGGACGGGAGTTGGCAGAGTGGCTTTTGACGCAGGGGGTCCAGGTGTCCGCCAGCGTGACCACCCACTATGGGGAAAGCCTGCTGCCGCCGGGAGTAGAGGTTTTCTCCCATCCGATGGGCCGGGAGGAGATGGCCGCGCTTTTACAAAGGTGCCCCTTTGCCTGCGTGGTGGACGCCACCCATCCCTATGCCAGCCAGGCCACCGGGAACATTCGGGCGGCCTGCGCCCAAGTGGGGATGCCCTACCTGCGGTTGCTGCGCCCATCGCAAGAAGGGCAGGGCGGGCGGTATGTGGCCACCCATGCCCAGGCGGTGGAGCTGCTTTCCCGTACGCAGGGGAACATCCTGCTCACCACCGGAAGCAAGGATTTAGAGACCTATACCCAACTTCCCAACTATCAAGAGCGGGTATTCCCCCGGGTGCTCCCCACGGTGGAGTCGGTGAGCCGCTGCCTGGAGCTGGGGTTTCCCGTGGGCCATCTGATCGCCATGCAGGGCCCGTTTAGCCAGGAGTTGAACCAGGCGCTTCTGCGCCAGGTGAACGCTTCCTTTTTGGTGACCAAGGAGTCTGGGTCGGCAGGGGGCTTTTTGGAAAAGTTGAAAGCCGCCCAGGCGGTAGGAGCCACGGCGGTGGTCATTGGACGGCCTCTTCGGGAGGAAGGGCTGACTTTGGGGCAACTGCAACAGATCTTGAAAGAGCGGTATTTGTAACAAAAGGAGGAGTTGAAGTGGGGATTGCCATTGTGGGCGTGGGGATGGGTTCCCGGGAGCTGCTCACCCAACAGGCGGCCCAAGCGCTGGAGAACTGCCAGCTGCTTCTGGGTTCCCAGCGGCTTTTGGAGGCCTTCCCAGAGATGGGAAGGATCCGAGAGCTGGCAGTGACCCCACAGCAGGTGGCCCAGGCTGTCCACCGCCATGCCGATTTGGAGCGGATCTGCGTGCTGGTATCGGGGGATGTGGGATTTTTCAGCCTGACGAAGAGTCTGCTCCAGATGCCCGAGTTCCAGGACGCCCGGGTTCTCTGCGGGATCAGCAGCCTCCAATATTTTTGTGCCCGGTTGGGGATAGGCTGGGAGGATATCGAGGTTTTGAGCCTCCACGGCCGGAAGGGGGACCTTTTGGGTACGGTTCGCCGCAGCTCCAAACTCTTTTTGTTGGCGGGAGGGGAGAACACCCCCCAGAGCATCTGCGGCCAGCTGGCCGCAGCGGGGATGGGGGCGCTTTCAGTGGCTGTGGGGGAGGAGCTGGGCTCCAGCCGGGAGCGGATCACCTGCGGAACCGCCGCAGAATTGGCGGAAAGGCCGTTTGCACAGCTGGCGGTGCTGCTGGTGGAGAATCCCAATCCCCGTCGTCCAGTGGTTCCTAGCCTGCCGGACAGCGCCTTTTTGCGCGGGGAGGTCCCCATGACCAAAGAGGAGGTGCGGGCGGTCTCCCTGGCGAAATTGCGGTTGGAATGGGGGCAAACTGTCTGGGATGTGGGCGCCGGAACCGGCTCGGTCTCGGTGGAGGCCGCCCGGCTCACTGGAGGGGAGGTCTGCGCCGTCGAACAGGACCCTCAGGCACTGGAGCTGCTTCGGGCCCAGCGGGAGCGGTTTTGCCTGTCCCGGATGCGGGTGGTGGCGGGTAGCGCTCCCGAGGCCCTGGAGGGCCTGCCTGTCCCGGATGCTGTATTGATCGGTGGTTCCTCCGGACGGTTGGAGGGAATTTTTACAGCCATCCGCCGGGCCAATCCCCAGGCACGGGTGGTGCTCAATGCCATCTCTTTGGAGACGCTGGCTCAGGCCACCGCCTGCTTTTCCCAGATTCTGGGCGTGGAGCCGGAGGTGGTCCAAATTTCGGTCTCCAAAGCCCGGCTGGCCGGTTCCCACCACCTGATGCTGGGACAAAATCCGGTCTATATTTTGAGCGGGGGTGGCAAGGATGGTTGAACGGGTGCCCCGGATCTTGGTGGCCGCGCCCTCCAGCGGCAGCGGGAAGACCACTGTGGTCTGTGCCCTTCTGCGGGCATTGGTACTGCGGGGGACGCGAATCTCCTCCTTTAAATGCGGTCCTGACTACATCGACCCTATGTTTCACCGGGCATGCGTGGGAGTGGATCGAGCCGGGAACCTGGATCTGTTTTTCTCCCCGCCCCAACAGGTGCGCCGGCTGCTGGCCGAAGGGGCGGGAGGAGCCCGTTTGACAGTGCTGGAGGGGGCGATGGGCCTCTATGACGGCATCGCCTGTACCTCCCGGGCCTCTGCCTATGAGATGGCCCGGGAGACCGCCACTCCCATCCTCCTGGTGGTGGATGGCCGCGGGATGGCCCTGTCCGCCTGTGCCCAAATCCAGGGGTTTCTGCGGTTCCGTTCGGATGTGCCCCTGGCAGGCGTGCTGTTCAACCGGGTGTCCCCCTCCCTCTATCCGGAGTTGAAGGCGGCGGTGGAACAGGAGTGTGGCCTGCCGGTGGTGGGTTATCTGCCCCGCCTGACTGGGGGAACTTTGGAGAGCCGCCATCTGGGGCTGGTGACTGCCGAAGAGGTGACCGACTTGCGCCAGCGGCTGGACGCCTTGGCAAAACAGGCTCAGGAAACTGTGGATCTGGAGTTGCTCCAGCGGATTGCGGACGGAGCCCCGCCCCTCTCTTATGAGCCGTTGGAGCTGCCCCGCCTTTCGGGGAATCCCCGGGTCGCAGTGGCCAGGGACCGGGCGTTTTGTTTCTACTATGAGGAAACGCTGGATCTGCTGCGGGATCTGGGAGCACAGCTCTGCCCTTTCAGCCCCCTAGAGGACCCATCTCTGCCGGATGGAACGAACGCCCTGCTGTTGGGGGGTGGATACCCCGAATTGTATGCCCCTCAACTGTCGGAAAATCTTCCTATGCGCCGGGAAATCTGCCGAGCAGTGTCGGAAGGGATGCCCACGATTGCGGAGTGTGGAGGATTTCTCTATCTGAATCGCACCCTTCAGGATCCGGAAGGGCGGGATTACCCCATGGCGGGAGTGTTGGAGGCGGAGGGGATACGGGGACAAAAGCTGGGGCGGTTTGGCTATGTGGAACTCACTGCGCAAGAGGAGGGGCTCCTGTGTGAAGTGGGAGAACGGCTGCCCGCCCATGAGTTCCACTACTGGCAGAGTACCCAACCGGGGGAGGACTTTTGGGCTCAAAAGCCCCTGCGGAAAGCTGGTTGGGCCTGCGGTTATCACACCAGGACCCTCTATGCGGGGTTCCCACATCTTTACCTGCCCGGGACGCCTCGATCGGCAGTCCGATTTTTACAGGCGGCGGGTGGAAAACTGGAGGAAAAAAGATGCGGTTAGATGATCTGTTGAAATCCATTGTCCCGGCGGATGGGAAGGCAAAACAACAGGCCCAGCGTCGCTGGGACAGCATTGCCAAGCCCCTGGGCAGCCTGGGACGGCTGGAGGAGGCGGTGGTGCGCATTGCGGGGATGCGGGGGAATCCCAACTTTTCTTTGGAGCGCCGGGGTTTGGTAATCATGTGCGCCGACAACGGCGTGGTGGCCGAGGGGGTTACCCAGACAGGCCAGGAGGTCACCGCCACAGTGACAGAAAATTTTACCAAGGGGGCCACTTCGGTCTGCGCCATGGCCCGGGTGGCGAAATGTGACTGGTTCCCGGTAGACATCGGGGTAGCCGCCAACCTGGGGGGCTGCTCCGGCCTCATCCACCACAAGGTGGCCTGGGGAACCAAAAATCTCCGCTGGGAGCCGGCGATGACCCGGGAACAGGCAAAGGAGGCCATCTGCTTTGGCGCCCAGCTGGCGCTGGACCTGGGGGAGAAGGGTTACCAACTGCTGGCCACCGGGGAGATGGGAATCGGAAACACCACCACCAGCAGCGCCATGACGGCGGTGCTGGTGGGCTGCCCGGTGGAGGAAGTCACCGGCCGGGGAGCGGGATTGAGCACCCCAGCGCTGTCCCACAAGGTGGAGGTCATCCGCCAGGCCATTGACCTGCACCGCCCGGACCCCCAAGACCCCTTGGACGTGCTCTCCAAGGTGGGGGGGCTGGACATTGCCGGACTGGCGGGGGTGTTTTTAGGAGCGGCCAGTGCCCGATTGCCGGTATTGGTGGATGGATTTATCTCGGCGGTGGCGGCGCTGACAGCGGTACGCCTCTGTCCGGCGGCCGCGGATTATCTGTTGGCCTCCCATATCTCCCAGGAGCCCGCCTCGGCCCTGCTCCTTCAGGAATTGGGGCTCTCCCCTTTGATCTGCGCGGATATGCACCTGGGGGAGGGTTCGGGGGCGGTGGCCGCCATACCCCTTTTGGATATGGCGGTGGCAGTATATCAGCAGATGTGCACTTTTGCAGAGACTGAAATTGAGGCTTACCAACCTTTGAAGTGAAGGTGAAAGGATGTTCATTCTGGTGACTGGAGGGGCGGCCAGTGGGAAATCCGCCTATGGGGAAAGCCTGTTGGATGGCTGGCGTGGGCCGAAATACTATGTGGCCACCATGCTGATCCAGGACGAGGAGAGCGTCCAAAGGGTGGCCCGGCATCGAGCTGCCCGGATGGGGAAGGGATTCTTCACCTTGGAACGGGGGCTGGATTTGGCCGGCCTGCGCCTGCCGGAATTGGGGGCCGGGGTGTTGGTGGAATGCCTCTCCAATCTGGTGGCCAACGAACGGTTTTCTCCCCACGGGGCGGGTGAAAGGGCGAAAGAGGCTGTTTTAAAGGGGATGGATACCCTGCTGGATCAGGCGCCGTTGGTGGTGGTTGTGACCAACGAGGTGTTTTCTGATGGCGTCTCCTATGACCCTGACACGCAGGATTATCTGCGGCTGTTGGGGGAGCTCAACACTGCTCTGGCAAAGCGGGCAGACCATGTGGTGGAAGTGGTCTGCGGATTGCCCGTGTTCCACAAGGGGGGACGGCCATGAGGCGGGCCTGGGACGCGCTGCTCATCGCCTTTTCCATGTATTCCCGCATCCCGGTGCCCCAGGCCTCCTGGAGTCAAGGCGGGCTGGCCTATGTATTTTGTTTTTTCCCGTTGGTGGGAGCGGCGGTGGGCGGGGCGGTGTGGGTCTGGCTGTGGCTGGCCCGGTGTTTGGGCCTGGGGGCGGGATTGACGGCCGCTGTAGCCACCGCCCTGCCGCTATTGCTCACCGGCGGCATCCATCTGGATGGCTTTTGCGATACCGTGGACGCCCTCTCCTCCCATGGGGACCGGGGAAAAAAGCTGGCCATCCTCAAGGACCCCCACGTGGGGGCGTTTGCGGTGATGGGGTGTGGGATCTATCTCCTTTTGACCATGGGCCTATGGAGCGAATATCGGTTTTCTCCTCGAGAAACTGCCGCCTTGGCCTTGGGGTTTGTGTTTTCCCGCTCCCTCAGCGGCCTTTCGGTGGTTGCCTTTCCCAAGGCGCGCCAGGAGGGCTTGGCCTCCACCTTTTCCAAGGCATCCGACCGGCATGTGGCGGCGGTTCTGTTGGGGTGGGCGGCTTTGTGCGCATTGGCCATGTTGGGGGCACATTTGGCGGTGGGGTGCGTCTGTATCGGGGTGGCCTTGGCTGTCTTTTTTTACTATCGAAGGATGTCTTACCGGCAGTTTGGCGGTGTCACAGGGGATTTGGCGGGCTGGTTTTTACAGCTCTGCGAGTTGGGGATGCTGCTGGCGGCCGTCTGCCTGGAGGTGTGGAAATGATTCTATATGTGGGAGGAAGGGCCCAGGGAAAATTGGAACTGGCCCTGCGGGAACAAGGGCTGGACAACGCGCAGGTATGGGATGGAGCGGTCTGTCCTCTGGAGGGGTTCCCGGAGGCGCCGGTGCTGAACCACCTGCACCTGCTGATCCGCCGGCTGATGCAGGCGGGGATCGACCCGGCGGGCTATCTGGAGGAATTGGAGGCCCATCGCCCAGAGCTGGTGGTGATCTGCGATGAGGTGGGATATGGGGTGGTCCCCATGGAGCCGTTTGAGCGTCAGTGGAGGGAGGCTGTGGGCCGGGGCTGTTGCGCTCTGGCCGCCCACAGCTGGCGGGTGGTGCGTGTGGTGGCTGGCTTGCCCCAGGTGCTCAAGGAGGTCTGACATGCAAGTGTACCTCCTCCGCCACGGCAAAACCCAGGGCAACTTGGAGGGCCGCTATGTGGGACGCACGGATGAACCCCTGTCCCCGCAAGGGGAGCAGGAGCTGCTCCGCCGGGATTATCCCCCAGTGGAGCGGCTATATGCCAGCCCCATGCGCCGTTGCCTCCAGTCCGCTCAATTGGCCTACCCCCAAATGCATCCAATCCTGTTGGAGGGACTCCGGGAGACGGATTTTGGAAGGTTTGAATACCAAACCTATGACCAATTGCGGGATTGCCCGGCCTACCGGGCCTGGATTGACAGCGGCGGAAAACAGGCGCCTTTGGGTGGGGAGCCACCAGAATTGTTTCGCCGCCGGTGTCTGGGGGCGTTTTTGGCCGCTCTGGAGTGCTGTAAGGCGGAGCGGATAGCGCGGGTGGCGTTTTTGACCCACGGCGGCGTGTTGATGACGCTTTTGGAAGCCCTATCCGATCCATCACAGCCCTTTTACCACTGGCAGGTGGAGAATGGAGGCGGCTGGTCCGCCCAAGTGGATTGGCGGTTGGAAGATCCATTGCCGGTCCGTCTGATCGATTATCGAAAATTGGAGTGAATGGTCACAATGAGGACACTGTTGGCGGTCGGTTTGGGCTGCCTTTTGGATCTGTTGTTGGGGGACCCTCTCTGGATGCCCCATCCAGTCCGTTGGATAGGCCGCTGGATCGCCTGGATGGAGCAGGTGCTACGCCGCCGTTTCCCGGATACCTCCGAGGGCTTGCGGATGGCGGGAGGCTTTTTGGCAGTGGGGACTGTGCTGCCGGCAGGGCTGGTCTGTTGGGGGGCGCTGCTCCTGGCGGATGGGATCCACCCCCTGGCGGGGCTACTGCTGGAAGCTTGGATCTGCTGCCAATGCCTGGCGGCCCGGTCCCTGGGGCGGGAGGCGCAAAACGTCCTCTCTGCCCTAAAGTACAGAGGGCTTTTGGCGGCGCGGCAGGCGGTGGCCCGGATTGTGGGACGGGATACTCAAAATCTGGATGAGGCAGGGGTGATCCGCGCCGCAGTAGAGACAGTGGCAGAGAACACCTCCGATGGGGTGGTGGCCCCTCTTTTCTGGCTGATGGTGGGGGGTGCACCTTTGGGGCTCTGTTACAAGGCAGTGAACACCTTGGATTCGATGGTGGGCTACCGCAACGAGCGGTATTTGGACTTTGGAAGATGCTCCGCCCGGCTGGATGACCTGGCCAATTGGATTCCCGCCCGCCTGTCCGCCCTATTCATGATCCTGGCGGCCTTTTTGTTGGGACAGGATGGAAAGGGGGCGGCCGCTGTCTGGCGCCGGGACCGGCGTAAACATCCCAGCCCCAACAGCGCTCAGACCGAATCGGCCTGCGCTGGCGCGTTGGGGGTACAGTTGGCAGGCCCCTCCTACTATGGGGGGATACTCCACCAAAAGCCCACTCTAGGGGACCCTTGCCGCCCCATCCAACCGGAGGATATCCGGCTGGCAGTGCGGCTCATGTGGGGGACCGCCCTGTTGGCACTAGCAGCATTCGCCGGAGTACGTCTGTTGTGGATTTGGATGGTTTAAAGGAGGATTGGGAAATGGAACCCAGAGAGCACGGGGGAAATCCCAAGGGGCTTAGCGGGATGCTGGATTTTTCTGCGAATGTGAATCCTCTAGGATTGCCACCAAAGGCAAGGGAAGCCCTGCTGGATTCTTTGGACGGCTGGCACGCCTACCCGGACCCCTATGCTCAGGCCTTGACGACGGCGCTGGCGGAGATCGAGCAGGTGCCCGCTCCGTGGATTCAGCTGGGGCCGGGAGCGGCAGACCTGATCTTCCGGGTGGCGCTGGGGCTACGGCCCAGGAGGGCATTGACGCTGGCGCCTACCTTCTCCGAATACGGAGCGGCGCTCACCGCCGCCGGTTGTCAGATGGACTACCATCTGTTATTGGCGGAACAGAGGTTTGCCCTGGATGACTCCATTTTGGAGCGGTTGGATGGCTCATTTGACCTGGTGGTCCTCTGCAACCCCAACAATCCCACCGGCCAGACGGCGGAACCGGAGCTGCTGCGCCGGATTTTGGCCCGTTGCCAGGAGCAGAGGGCCCTGCTGTTGGTAGATGAGTGCTTCAACCCATTTTTGGATTTCCCAGAGCAACACACCTTAAAGCCCCTGTTGGGGGAGTACCCCAACCTGCTGCTTCTCAAGGCATTCACAAAGCTCTACGCAATGGCAGGGCTGCGTCTGGGATATCTGCTCTGTGCAGACGGAAGAATTTTGCGCCGGTTGCAGGAAGTTTCTCCCAGTTGGAGCGTCTCCACTCCTGCCCAGGTTGCGGGACTGGCGGCTTTATCCGACCAGGACTACCTGGAACGGACCCGGTCGCTGATCCCAAGGGAGCGCCGATGGCTGAGGGAGGGCCTGGAGCACCTGGGCTTACAGGTGCTGGGCGGGGAGGCCAACTACTTGTTTTTTCGGTGCGAACAACCCCAACCCCTGGCCCCCAGGACCCAGCGCCATGGGGTATTGATCCGCAGCTGTGAGAATTATCCGGGTCTGGATGCCCACTACAACCGGGTAGCTGTCCGTACCCGGTCGGAAAATGAACGGCTGCTCCAGGTTTTGGAGCAGTCTCTGAGGGAGGAAATCTGATGGCCAAAGGGATCATGGTGCAGGGGACCTGCTCCAATGCGGGGAAGAGCTTTTTGGTGGCCGCGCTCTGCCGGATCTTTCGCCAGGATGGTTACCGGGTGGCCCCCTTTAAAGCGCAAAATATGGCCCTCAACTCGTTCATCACTGCTGAAGGCTTGGAGATGGGCAGAGCCCAGGTGATGCAGGCGGAGGCGGCGGGGGTGGAACCGTCGGTACTCATGAACCCCATCCTGCTCAAACCCTCCAGCGACACCGGCTCCCAGGTGATTGTCAACGGGGAGGTGGTGGGGCAGATGCCCGCCTCTGAATATTTTCGCCGGAAAGGGGAGCTGGTGCCCCAAGTGATGGAGGCTTACCAAGCCCTCTCCCAACAGTATGACATCCTGGTGCTGGAAGGGGCGGGCAGTCCGGCGGAGATCAATCTGAAATCGGAAGATATTGTGAATATGGGCATGGCCGCCCGGGCGAAGGCCCCGGTGCTTCTCTGTGGGGACATCGACCGGGGTGGGGTATTCGCCTCCCTGGCAGGCACTATGCTGCTTTTGGAGCCCTGGGAGCGGGCAATGGTGAAAGGGATTGTCATCAACAAGTTCCGGGGGGATGTGGAGATCCTGCGGCCGGGTGTCCGGCAGTTGGAGGAGCTGGTGCGCCGGCCGGTAGTAGGGGTGATCCCCTGGATGCAGGTGGATCTGGATGATGAGGACAGCCTCTCCCAGCGCCTGGATGCCGAACGGGCTCCAGGCGTGTTGGAGATCGCGGTGATCCGCTTGCCCCGGCTCTCCAACTTCACCGACTTCAATCCCCTGGAGCGCGTAGAGGGGGTACACCTGCGCTATGTGTCCCAACTGCGGGAGTTGGGCGCGCCCGACCTGGTGATCCTTCCGGGGACAAAAAACACCATGGGGGACCTGCTTTGGCTGCGCCAGAGCGGCTTGGAGGCCGCCATTCAAAAATATGCCTCCAATGGAGGGCTGGTCTTGGGGATTTGCGGTGGGTATCAGATGCTGGGACGCCTGCTCCGGGACCCTCAGGGGGTGGAGCATGGCGGGACGCTGGCGGGAATGGGCTTGTTGCCGGTGGAGACGGTCTTTGTCCCCCAAAAGACCCGTACCCGTACCACTGGCCGGTTTTTGCCTCTAGAAGGCCCCTTTGCCCCTCTGGGGGGCGTGCTCTTGGAGGGATATGAGATCCACATGGGGCGGACGGATTCTGATACACCGGCGGTGATGCTGGAGCCTCAAGGGGGGATGCCCCATCCGGATGGGGCGGTGGCCGGCAATGTGTTGGGCACCTATGTCCATGGGCTGTTTGACCGTACGGAGGTGGTGGAGGGATTGTTACAGGTACTCTGCCAGCAAAAAGGAATTTCATGGGAGGCGCTGTGCCCTCAGGATCTAGATATCTATAAACAGGAACAATACGACAAACTGGCGGATGGGGTCCGCCAAAGCTTGGATATGGAGCAGATCTACCGGATTTTGGAGCAAGGAGTGTGAGCGATGGTACAGGTCTATTGTGGAGACGGGAAGGGGAAAACCACTGCGGCTTTGGGGCTGGCTCTGCGGGCGGCAGGTCATGGCCGCCAGGTGCTGTTGGTGCAGTTTTTGAAGGGGCAGCCCACCGGGGAGCTGGCCAGCCTGGCGCGGATCCCAGAGGTCACAGTGCTGCGGGGAAAGGCCAGCGAGAAGTTTACCTTCCAGATGGATGAACGGGAGCTTCAGCGGACCTATGACCTCAACACCAAAAATCTGCTCACTGCCCAGGAGCAGGTGAGAGCAAAAACTTGCGATTTGCTTATTTTGGATGAGATTTTCGGGGCCCTCTCCTGTGAGTTGGTGGATGAGGATCTGTTGCGCCACCTGTTGGAGGGGTTGCCGGAGGGGGTGGAATTGGTGATGACCGGCCGCAATTCGCCCCAGTGGGTATTGGAACAGGCGGACTATATTACCGAGATGGTATGCCGGCGGCATCCCTATGAGCGGGGGATCTCTGCCAGGGAGGGGATTGAGTTTTGAAGGTGCAGTTGGAGAGAATGCTTCCCCAGGAGATCGAACGGAGGAGTATGGAGTTGATTCAGGAGGAGCTGGACCGCAGGGGCCTGGCCATCCCTCCTGCGCTAGCTCCTGTGGTCAAACGGGTGATCCATACAACGGCGGACTTTGACTATGCGGAGAACCTGGTATTCTCCTCCCAGGCGGTGGAGCTGGGACAGAAGGCTCTGCAGATGGGCGCCGCAGTGGTTACCGACACCCAGATGGCCCGGTCGGGCATCAACAAAAAAGCCCTTGCCCGGTTTGGCGGGGAGGCGCTCTGCTTTATGTCCGATCCGGATGTGGCCCAGCAGGCTGTTCAGGCGGGGACTACCCGGGCGGTAGCCAGCATGGAGAAGGCGGCCAAAGTCCTGGCCAGCCGGCCGGCGATCTTTGCCATCGGCAACGCGCCCACGGCCCTGGCGCGGCTATACGAGTTGGCGACAGAAGGAGTACTCCGCCCGGCCCTGGTGATCGGCGTACCGGTGGGGTTTGTGAATGTGGTGGAGGCTAAGGAACTGTTTTTGCAGCTGGACGTTCCCTACATCATTGCCAGAGGGCGCAAGGGCGGGAGCAATGTGGCTGCCGCCATTGTGAACGCGTTGCTATATTCCATAAAATGAGGATAACAAAATAGTGGCAAAAAGATTTTTAACACGGTGGTTTTCACCGTGTTCTTTTTTATGCTACGTATTTTCTCCAGCTGTAGGAGCGGGCCGGTTGTATGCAGCGGCATAGACAATACCATATTTCAAAAACAGCTTTTGCAAAAAGTTGGGGGGAGTAGGGGATAGTCATAACGAAAAAGTTAAAACCGCCTAACGAATCGAGACTTCTGTTAAATGGCAGCTTCCATTACAATAGAGACATCCCAAGGCCATTCCACAGAAAATCAGGAGGTTTTTCAATATGAGACAGTTTTCCAAAACAACATCCCTGCTGGTGGCAATCGCGCTGGTCGCGTCCCTGGCTGGTTGCGGAAGCGCTGGAAGCACTTCTCAAGCGTCTTCCCAATCGGCATCTTCCTCCCAATCTTCCGTTGCATCCACTGAGCCGGAAGAGGTACAGACAGAGCCGGAGGAAGATGTGCTGAGAATTGCGGAACAGGGGATCTTTTCCGCAGGCGGGACGGTGATCACTTCGGATGGAACCTTCGATGTGTCCAACTACTATACCTCCCGGGAAGGTTCCACCGCCCACGTGGACCATGCCAATGTACTCTACCAAATTCCCGAGAACGCGGACGAGCTCCCCATGGTGTTCCTACACGGCTACGGCCACTCCCGGATGGGTTGGATGACCACCCCGGACGGCCGGGAGGGCTGGCCGAACATGTTCCTGCGGATGGGTCACAGTGTCTGGCTTGTGGACCAGCCCCGCCGCGGGGAAGCTGGACAGACCTCCGTAGCGGGCACCATGACCACCACCCCTTCCGATCAGACCTGGTATACCCAGTTCCGCATTGGTACCTACCTGGATGGTGCCTTTACCTACAATGAGGGGTCTCAGTTCCCCCAGGGGGAGGATGTCCTGGACCAGTTTTTCCGCCAGATGACCCCCGATACTGGCATGGACAATGCTGCCGGGGATCAGAACATTGACAATGAAGTGGTGGCCCGAGCGGTAGCAGCAGCTATCGACGAGATCTATGCGCGTACAGGCCAGGACTCGATTCTGGTGACCCATTCCCAGGGCGGCATGCCTGGCTGGGAGACCGCCCGGTACACCGACCACATCGCGGCTATCGTAGCCATTGAGCCAGGGATGGCCCCGGAGGTGGACAGTGAGGCCTACACGGCGCTGTTGGAGCAGCAGATCCCCATCACCTTCTACTACGGTGATTATATCGGCGAAGAATTTACCGATGTACCGGCGGCGTCCATGTGGTCGATGATGGCCTCTAGCGCTGATACGTTCACAGAGGCCTATACCGCGGCGGGTGGAATCAGTACCCTTGTCCATCTGCCGGAGGAGGGGATCACTGGCAACGACCACTTTATGTTCCAAGACCTCAATAATGACGTCATTGCCGACCATATTGAGGCCTGGATTCAGGAGAATGTCCAAGCATAATGTCTTTAGAAGGGAATGAGAACGATGAAAAACTGGAAAAAGATGTTTGCCGGTCTCGTTTCGGCCGTCCTGGTTGTGACAATGGCCGCTTGTGGCGGGGAAACTGCCTCCCAGGTGACAGATAGCTCCTCTCCCTCATCCGCTGTTTCGGAGGAGAGTTCCCAATCGGAAGCAGCCGTGCCCGCTGTAGAGGCTTCCCAGCCGGAGGAAGCTTCCTCTGTGTCATCCTCCTCCGCGCCGGAGCATTCCCGGGCTGAGGCTCCCTCCGAAGAAGCCGCTGTGGAGAGCAGCCCTGCA
The DNA here is from genome assembly GCA_904398655.1 of uncultured Anaerotruncus sp. GTDB lineage: Bacteria > Bacillota > Clostridia > Oscillospirales > Ruminococcaceae > Anaerotruncus. The sequence continues at coordinate 34,616 of CAJFPF010000066.1, forward strand.
GAGAGTGCCTCCCAACCGGAGGAGGAACCGGAACAACAGCCGGGCGGAACTCTGGTGGTCTACTTCTCCGCCACCGGCAATACCCAGGCGGTGGCAGAGACCATTGCGGATACCTTGGGTGCGGACCTTTATGAGATTGTTCCTGAGGAGCCTTACACCGATGCGGATCTAAACTGGAACGATCCGGACAGCCGGGTAAATACGGAACATGAGGATCCCAGCGCCCGGCCTGCCATCGCAGGCGGTATTCCTGACCTGAGCAGCTATGATACCATCCCGATCGGCTATCCCCTCTGGTGGAGGGAGGCGCCGCCCATTGTATGGAATTTTGTGGAAACAGCCGATCTGGCAGGTAAAACGATGATTCCCTTCTGTACCTCCATGTCGGACGGCATCGGTTCCAGTGGGGATACTCTCGCAGGAATGGCCCCCAACGCTACCTGGCTGGCAGGACAACGGTTTGGAGAAAATTTGGATGCGGCCAGCGTGACCCAATGGGTACAGAGTTTAGGGCTGGATGCTGCGGCATAAGGGGAAAAGGATCTGGTTTTTCCCTGAAATAGGGGGAGAGGAGTGTTTGATTTGAAATGATTATCGTAAAGCGAATCCTGGCGATGCTTTTGGCAGGAGTGACAGCCTTTTCCCTGGCTGCTTGCAGTCAATCGGGGGCAGCGTCCTCCAACGCCAATCCGCAGGCCAGCTCTCAACAGGAAGGTTCCCAAGCGGAGGCTCAGGAGGACCCCCTGCCGGATGGTGTGGTGGAGACCACTGCCGGCTTGGTGCAAGGTACCCTTGAGGACGGGATCTACCGCTATTTGGGTGTTCCCTATGCCCAAGCCACCGAGCGGTTTGTCCCGGCAGGGGAGGTGGAGCCCTGGGAGGGCATTTTTGTGGCGGATAGCTATGGCTCCATGTCCCCCCAGGGGGCAATTTCCGGTGTCGGCGGAGCAGCTGACCAGTCGGGTACCGACAACAACTGCCAAAACTTGAACATCTGGACCCCTGGCGCGGGTGACGGCCAAGCCCGGCCGGTGATGGTGTGGCTCCACGGAGGTGGCTTTTCCACTGGATCGGCAAATGAGGCGGGCTATGATGGGGCGAATCTAAGCCGGGATGGGGACGTTGTGGTGGTGGGCGTCAACCACCGCCTGAACGTCTTCGGCCACCTGGATCTGTCCGCTTACGGTGAGAAATATCAATATTCCGCCAATGTGGGGATCGCCGATATTGTGGACGCACTGGAATGGATCCAGAAAAATATAGCGGCTTTCGGCGGCGATCCGGAAAATGTGACCATCTTTGGCCAGTCGGGGGGCGGCGCGAAGGTGTTGGCTCTGATGACCTCTCCCTATGCCCAGGGATTGTTTGACAAGGGGATTGTGCAAAGCGGCGCCACCGAGACCATGGGCCCCAGCTTCAACACCCAGGAGTCCAGCACTGCCCTGACAGAAAACATTTTAGGAATTTTGGGGATCACCGCTGAAAATATTGAGGATCTCCAGACGGTTCCCGTGGATCAGCTGGAGGAGGCAGCCACCCAGGCGCTGGCCCAAACAGGGGAGCAGCTTCAGATTCCGGCCGCCCTGGGGGACGCCTATTCCATGGATTGGGAACCAGTAGTGGACGGGGACTTCTTGCCCACCAATCCGGTGACTGAGGACTCCTTTGCAGATGCCGGACGGGACATTCCGCTGCTGATCGGCAGCAACTTGAACGAGTGGACCGGTTTCTTCCCCTCCGACCCCATCCCGGCAACTCCAGAACTGACCGCTGCGCTGCAAGCTGCCTACCCCAATAAAGAGGGCCTCACAGCGGAGCAGGTGGATTCTACCCTGATTCGCTTGCCCATCCTGCGGATCATGTCCCATAAGGCCGACCAGGGCGGTGCGCCGGTGTATGGCTATGTGTTCACCTATGGCGATTCCTACCATGGGGCGGAAATCCCCTATGTCTTTGACAACTTGGGGGAGGATGCTGCAGAGGAACAACAGGCCCTGGCGGATCAGATCAGCCAGGCATGGTTGAATTTTGCCAAGACAGGTACACCTTCCGCGGAGGGCATGCCGGAGTGGGAGCCCTATACCCGAGCGGGAGGAGCGACCATGCTGTTGGATGTCCAGCCGGAGCTGGTCCATCATCACGACCAAGCTCTGTTGGCAATTCTAGCCCCCGACTACATCTACTGATCTAGAAAAAAGGAGGATCTCCCATGAAAAACAGCGGAAAAAAGATCTGCCTGCCGGCGTTTGTATTTGCCCTGTCCCTCTGCCTGGCCGCTTGTGCGGCCAGCGGACAAAGCTCCGGCCAAGCAAGCTCCCCCGTTTCCAGCCAGACCTCCTCCCCGTCGTCGGCAAGTTCCTCTTCGACCCCAGAGGCGGCATCCTCGACCTCTGCGGGAACGGCGAGGGAATCGGTCCTGTCAATGGAGGATTTGACCTTTCCTGTGGGACAGCAGGTCTCCGGAGAGTTTACTGGCAACGCTTATCTGGAACCGATGATTATGAACGACGACATCTACCATTTTCCTCAGACCAACAACATTGTCTTTGAACCGGGCGCCAGAAGCTATTGGCACTCCCACGGCGGAATGGTGATCATCGGTACCGGTGGGAGCGGTTATTATCAGGAGGAGGGAAAGCCCGCCCAGATCATCTTATACGCCCCAAGTTTCGGAGGACAATGGGTTTATGTTCCAGCGGGCGGCCGAAGCAATGGTGTCCGATACCTTCAGCGGCCCGGCCTATGTCTCCGAGATTCTCAGCGGAGAGAATGTAGCGGGAGCTCCGGGACTCCACTATGTGGTGTTTGACCCCGGTGTCATCAATAACTGGCATACCCACGAAGGAGGACAAATTCTGATTGCCACCGATGGGATCGGATATCATCAGATTGAGGGACAACCGGTGGAGGTGCTCTATCCAGGGGACGTGGCCCTCTGCCCTCCAGGAGAAAAACACTGGCATGGCGGCAGCGCGAATACCTCTTTTGCGCACATCGCCATCAATACCAATCCGGAACTTACGGGATTGGAGTGGTTCGATCGGATCTCCGAGGAGGAGTATGACCAACTGGCGGATTTGATTACCGAGTAAAAATTTTCGAGAACGCGAAACGGCCCGGAGATTTTATCTCCGGGCCGTTATTCATATGCCGATGCAGCATCCGACACCATAAATCAATCGACCGTAAGGGATAGCGGGCAAGTGAGCGCGTCCACATAGAGAAGGGTTTCGGGATCCACCGCGTTGATATAGGCGGTATAGTCATATTGCCCCACGGAGAGGGCCTCCTTCAGCTGGATCTGCTCCAGATACTGGTTGGGCGCCAGAAAGCCCGAACGGTAGATCACCTGATTTTTTTCATTTGCAATCTCCAGCACCATCAGGTATTCGTTAAAAGCGGGATTTTGAAGTTGGATGTTTCCAGTCCCGTCGGCCTGGAAATGGGGCGTGGCATCAATCCGATAGGCAAACATCCCTTCCCCCGGAGATTGCTCCCGGCTGGGGGCACCAGGCAACGTCCCAATGGCTGCATTGGGATCCAAACCCTCCACCTGGAACCGGGGATCAATTTCGTCAGAGCCACCAGTAAATAAGCTCCAATAGAGGACGCCGGCAGTAATCAGAGCAACTGCCGCCAGGCAGGCCAATACCACCAGCAGGGACCGCAGAGAATTTCGATAGCGAGTCGTGAAACCGCCTCCCCTCAAAAGAGCTTGTGAAGAATTTTGGGACGGAACCAATAACGATAGATCCGGAGGGTTTCAGTGAGTAAGAAATCGTAGGTGAAAAGGGTGAAGTTCACCAGACCCAGCACCACTACAATGGTAAACCGTCCAAAGTCCCCCCAGCCCTCCAACATATCAGGAACGCCGAAAATATAGAGCATCACATAATAAAAGGCTACCACCATACCGTTGAAAAGCAGCAACTTGGCAATTGTTCCTCCCAATTTCCCCCATTTTTCAATATAGGGTTTCAGCGTGGGGTAGTAGCCCAGCAGCATGATGAAGAGCATGACCGCCTCCCGGTCGGGCACAATGAGAAGTGCTAAAAAGGAGGTAGCCACATAGACCATGACAGCGGTCCTGGGGCCATTTTCCTCGGCCACCGCGATGAGCACAATCCCCGCGAAGGCAGGAAAACAGTAGGTGGAGAAGGGGATCAAGCCGGTCATAAACATCATCAACAGGCAGAGCGCCGAGGCAAGCCCGCCGATGGCAACCTGGGTGCTTTTTTTCATTGGGACAGCCTCCCGTGCATGGTCAGAAACAACTGCTGGAACAACAGTCGCTGCAACAACTGGCACAGTACATTGCAGCGCAGACATCACAGCAACTACAGCCTCCCACATAGGGCTGACCGGTCCCCATATTGCCATATTGCCGGGGCTGGCCGGTCTGGCGCTGCCACAGCAATTGGTTATAAGCAGCGGAATATTCTGTATTCTGGGGATTCATGGAACAGGCCCGCTGAAAACATTGGAGCGCGTCGTCCAGCCACCCTCGGGAGTAGTAGATACTGCCCTTGAGAAAATACCATTCCGCATCCCGGTTGGATGCGGCGACGCCGTCCAAGAGCTCTTGGGCTTCGGCGATCCTCCCGGCGTTGATCAGCCGACGGATGTCGGAGAACTGGGAGTAACCGGAGGAGCCGGCGGACTGATATCCCCCCGAGGAGCCGCCCCGCTTGCGCTGCGCCATAATGGTATCGTAAGCCTGGTTGATCTCCTGCATCTTTTCTTCGGCCAAATCGGCCAGGGGATTGTTGGCGTAGTTGTCCGGGTGGTATTTCTTGGCCAACTCCCGATATGCAGATTTCACCTGTTCGTCGGTGGCATTGGGGGATACGCCCAAAACCTTGTAAGGATCGGTCATCGGTGTTCATTCTCCTTCGGCAACATGATTCGTTCCACAGTATCGCGTAGCCCTAGATGGACAATGTTGTCCAAAATGGGCTTATAACGGGCGAGGTCCAACAGCTCATACGTTTTGATCAACTCCCCAATCGTCAGAAAGAGCGACCCTTTGGCGTTTTCCCGGATCTGTTGGAGCTGTTGGGGGGAGGGGTTGTCCGCCTTTTCCCGCAGCAAAAAGGCGTTGTAGCTGTGATTTTTCAGATCCTCTTCCAAATCATCTAAGGCGTCGGCCAAATAGATATAGCGGCCCAGCAGGTACCCCATGCGCTCCAAAATACGCTGTTGAGCGGACTGGGGGGAGAGCATCTGGCAGATATGGGAGAGGGCCAGCGCGGTAGGTTCGCAGGCCCGGTCCACGCTGTCGCATTGCTCGGCTTCCAACTGGGCCTGCATACTGACCATTTCATAGAGGGCGTCAGCCACAGCGGGATATTGTTCCGCCGCCCTGCGGTAGGCGCTGTAACAGAAGGGTTTACAGGCCAGGACAAGCAATTTTTTAGGAAACCTGCTGTCTTGGTAGTTGTCCAGCGCCTTAAAATAGAGCATGATCATGGCAGTGCCGCAGGAAAACGCCAACGCGCTGTCCTCCTGGCAGATGGGAACCCGCTTCAAGGGATTCAAAAGGCAACGGCCGGGCGCGAACCGCTGGGCCTGTTCTGCCAAGGCCATCTGCAACAGGGCCAAAAAGGTAAAATCATAGCTCAGGGTCAAGCGGGAAAAAGGGCCGTATTGCCGTCCCAACTGCTTGCATAGACCGCAATAGACCGCCTTGTACAACTCATATTCACAGACACGCAGCTGCCCTTTGGAAGGTTGTACATAGCCAAACATAGTGTCTCCAATTCAAAAACAAAACATAGAGCCTTCTAACTACAGTATTTTACATGATCTTGTGCGCCATTTGTTGAATAAACTGTGAACGCCCCATTTCCGCATAGAAAATTGATGCAAAGGGAATTCCCAGAGAAAAAACAGAGAAAAACCAGAAAGAAGGGTTGATTTTGCTGGGCAATCGCGGTATGATAAAATTTAACGGATAAATTCGCTAAAGTGCCTGCGCCTTTGCGGAAAGGAAACGGAGTGTGCAAACCAATGATATTTGATCGGGAACATGAGACGATGTCGCGCAAAGAGATCGAATCCCTCCAGCTGGAGCGGCTGAAGCGGATCGCTCGATACTGCTACGACAACGTGAAGTTCTACCACGACAAATTCGATGCACTGGGTGTCGACCCCGACCGGATCAAAACCCTCTCCGACATCCAGTACCTTCCGGTTACCACAAAGTCCGACCTGCGGGACAACTACCCCTTTGGCCTGTTTGCGGTGCCCACCAAAAAGATCGTGCGGATCCATGCCTCCTCCGGCACCACCGGGAAGCCCACGGTGGTGGGGTACACCAAAAACGATTTGGAGATGTGGTCAGACGTGATGGCCCGGCTGATCACCGCCGCAGGAGTCAATGACGGGGATATCGCCCAGATCTGCTTTGGCTATGGCCTGTTCACCGGGGCTCTGGGCCTTCACTACGGTCTGGAAAAGGTGGGTGCCACAGTGGTCCCCTCCTCCTCCGGCAACAGTGAAAAACAGATCATGCTCATGAAGGATTTTGGCACCACCACCCTCATCGCTACCCCCACTTATGCCCTCTACTTGGGGGAATTGGCGCATGAATTGGGGTATAAACTGGAGGATTTCCAACTGCGCATCGGGCTATTCGGCTCCGAGGCCAGCTCTCCGGAGATGCGGACCAAAATTGAGGAGAAACTGGGATTGTTCGCCACCGATAACTATGGGATGAGCGAGCTGATTGGTCCCGGCGTTTCAGGTGAATGCGAATATCGGGATGGCCTGCATATCTCGGAGGACCACTTCCTGGCGGAGGTACTGGACCCCAAAACCTTGGAGCCCAAGGGGGAAGGGGAGGTAGGGGAATTGGTAGTGACTACCCTCACCAAGGAGGGGATGCCCCTGCTGCGCTACCGCACCCGGGATCTGACTCGGATCAACTATACCCCTTGCCGCTGCGGAAGGACCACTGCCCGCATGGATAAGATTATGGGCCGCAGCGACGATATGATTAAACTCAAGGGGGTCAACGTCTTCCCCTCCCAGATTGAAAGTGTTCTCATGCCCATGAGCCAGATCAGCCCCCATTACATGCTCTATGTGCGGCGAGAGGGATATGCCGACACCTTGGAGGTGCAGGTGGAGCTGGTGGATGGCTCGCTGCTGGAGCGGTATTCCGACTTGGAAAAGCTGCAACAGACCATCCGGGCCAAGTTGCGGACGGTGTTGGGGATCGATGCCAAAGTTACTCTGGTACAGCCCAAAACCATCGAGCGGTTCCAGGGCAAAGCCAAGCGGGTGGTGGATCTGCGATAAGTCCTCTGTTCCCAAGTTGGAATTTTGATAAAGGAGTATGGATATGAAACAGTTGATGTTGGGCAACCAGGCGGTTGCCAGAGGCCTATATGAGGCCGGCTGCCGGGTGGTATCCAGCTATCCCGGGACCCCTTCCACTGAGATCACAGAGGTGGTCAGCACTTATGAAGAGGTATACGCGGAATGGGCCCCCAACGAGAAGGTGGCCTGTGAGGTGGCGTTGGGCGCCTCCATCGGCGGTGCTCGGTCGTTCTGCGGCATGAAGCATGTGGGGCTGAATGTGGCAGCTGATCCCTTGTTCACCTCCTCCTATACCGGTGTGGGCGGCGGCTTCATCATTGGCGTGGCGGACGATCAGGGGATGCACTCCTCTCAAAATGAACAGGACTCCCGGCACTATGCCATCGCCGCTAAATTGCCCATGGTGGAGCCCTCCGACAGCCAGGAGTGTCTGGATTTTATCAAGTACGCCTATGACCTGTCGGAGGAGTATGACACGCCGGTGATCTTCCGCACCTGTACCCGTGTGGCCCACTCCCAGAGCATTGTGGAGACAGGGGAGCGCCAGGAGCGGGAACTGAAACCCTATGAAAAGAATCCTCAAAAATATGTGATGATGCCCGGCAACGCCATCGGCCGCCATGTATTTGTGGAGGAGCGGATGCGCCGTCTGGCCCAGCTGGCGGAGACCACCCCCCTCAACCGCATTGAGATGGATGACCCCAAGGTGGGAATTATCACCGCCGGCATCTGTTACCAGTATGTCAAAGAGGCGTTTCCCCATGCCAGCGTCTTAAAATTGGGGATGATCCATCCGTTGCCCCAGGGGCTGATCAAGCAATTTGCCCAGCAGGTGGAGAACGTCTATGTGGTGGAGGAGCTGGACCCGGTGATCGAGACCTTCTGCCGCTCCATTGGAATCTCTGTGACTGGGGGAAAGGACCTATTTGGCCTGTTGGGAGAGCTGTCCCAGCGCAAGGTGGCCGAGAAGATGGGCGCCCCCGTGCCGCAGGGGCGGCAGTTTGACGAACCGGTACCGGTACGGCCTCCTGTCCTTTGCCCCGGCTGCCCCCACCGCGGCCTGTTCTATATTCTACATAAACTGGGAGTCGTGGTAAGCGGGGATATTGGCTGTTATACCTTAGGGGCGTTGGCGCCGCTGTTTGCTCTGGATACCACTGTCTGTATGGGGGCGTCGGTCTCCGGGCTCCATGGGTTCAACATCGCCCGGGGGAACGAGTCGGCCAAAAACGCAGTGGCGGTAATTGGGGACAGCACCTTTATGCATTCGGGTGTCACCGGCCTCATCGACATCACCTATAACCGCAGCAACTCCACTGTGATCGTACTGGACAACTCCATCACCGGGATGACCGGGCATCAGCAGAATCCCACCACCGGCCTCACCCTGAAAAACCAGCCCACCCCTCAAGTGAGCATTGAAAAGATCTGTGAGGCCGCCGGCGTGAAGCGGGTACGGGTGGTGGACCCCAATGAACTCAAGGAGCTGGAACAGGTGATTCGGGAGGAGTTGGCAGCGGAGGAACCCAGCGTAATCATCACCCGGCGCCCCTGCGCGTTGCTCAAATATGTGAAAGCGAAGCCTCCGCTGGTGATTGATCCGGAAAAGTGCAAAAACTGCAAAGCCTGCATGAAGATTGGCTGTCCGGCCATCAGTTCGTTCAGCGGCCGTATGGCCATTGATGAAACCCTCTGTGTGGGATGTGATCTATGCAAAACCATGTGCGCCTTCGGGGCGATCAAATCTTCTGTGGAGGTGGAGCAGTGATGTCGCAGGTGAAAAGTGTCATGATTGTGGGAGTGGGCGGCCAGGGCACCCTGCTGGCCTCCAAAATCCTGGGCAATGTTTTGATGTCCCAGGGGTATGATGTGAAGGTCTCCGAGGTCCATGGCATGTCCCAGCGGGGCGGCAGCGTGGTGACCTATGTAAAATATGGAGATAAGGTCTATTCCCCGGTGGTGGAGATTGGGGAGGCGGATGCCATCATCAGTTTTGAGTCCCTGGAGGCGGCCCGCTGGCTGCCCTATCTGAAGCAGGATGGAAAGCTGATTGTCAATACCCAGCAGATTGCCCCCATGCCAGTAGTCACCGGCGCGATGTCCTATCCCCAACAGGTCATTGAGAAGATCCGGGCCAAGGGGGTGGACCTTTTGGCGCTGGACGCCCTCTCTTTGGCGGAGCAGGCGGGCAGCGCCAAGGCGGTCAACGTCGTGCTCATGGGGGTGCTGTCGGTCCTGCTTCATTTTCCGGAGGAGGTCTGGCAGAGCGCCTTGGAACAGTGCGTTCCGCCCAAGTTCCTGGAATTGAACCGGAAGGCGTTCGCGTTGGGGCGCAGTGCTCAGGAGGCTCTATGAGGGCGGCGTGGAGGAAATATTTTCTCCCAATGCACTTTTCAAGTTCCCCGGATTGTGCTATACTGGGTCTGTACAGAAACTTTTCGTCTTGAGATTGGCAAAAGGGGTGTGACGATATGGTATTAAAGCAGCTGTCTGTCTTTGTGGAGAACCGGCAGGGCCGCCTCTGGGAGGTCACCAATACGCTGGCTGCACATGGGATTGATATTCGCGCGCTTTCCATTGCTGACACCACTGATTTCGGGATCTTGAGGTTGATTGTCAGCCGCCCTGCCCAAGCGGAGCAGGTCCTGCGGGAACAGGGATTCACCGTTTCCCAGACCGATGTGTTGGGCATTGGGATCCAGGACCAGCCGGGCGGCCTGTCCTCCGCGCTGCTGGTGCTGAAGGAGGCAGGCATTGAAGTGGAGTACATGTATGCCTTTATCAGCAAAGCGGACGAAACCGCGTTTGTCATTTTGCGGGTGGAGCCCATTGAGCGGGCAGCGGAGATCCTTGCCCGGAATGGGGTCCTTCTGCTGCGGGACCAAAATATTTATTGAAGGGTTCGGAGGAAAAAGTGTCCATCGAGAAAGTTAAAAAGTTTTTTCAGGAAATTGGCCGAGAAGGGGACGTTTTGGAGTTCCCCGTTTCCAGCGCTACGGTAGAGCTGGCTGCCCAAGCGGTGGGCGTCATTCCAGCACGGATTGCAAAGACCCTCTCTTTCCGCAGAGGGGATTCCTGTATGCTGATTGTGGCGGCAGGGGACGCCCGGATTGATAACCGGAAATTCAAGGCGGAGTTTGGCTTCAAAGCAAGTATGCCTACCCCCGAAGAGGTCCTGGAGCAGACAGGCCATGCGGTGGGAGGCGTTTGCCCGTTCGCCATTGAAAATGACCGGGTGGAGACATTCCTGGACGTCTCCCTGCGCCGGTTTGATACGGTGTTTCCGGCGGCCGGAAGCAGCAACTCTGCCATCGAGTTGACATGTGACGAGCTGTTTGAGTATGCCCGTGCGGTCAAATGGGTGGATGTCTGCAAAGACTGGGAGGGCGCTGAAAAGTAATCTTCCCAGCCAGAGGATACCGCCTTTCCCCAAAGGGGAGCTGCGGTGTAGTTTCCATCATTTAGGAGGTCAAAAGATGTTTCAATCCATGGAAAAGTTCGTAAAACGGGCGATCTCCATGTTGTTGGCGGCGTTGACCGCAGTAGCCCTGGGGCTACCCGTCTTCGCGTTGCCCCCCACGGGGGACGGCAGCTCTACAATGATTCCTGTCATGGTGGGCCTTTTGGGGCTCTCCGTTGTATTGATCATTGTGTATGTAATTCTCTCCGGCAAAAAGAAGAAGGGACGACGTTAAAGACCTGTATGCAATTTGCAGCCATGCCCCAGCCGTTCCGTTTCTCTGCGGAGGCTGGGGCATTTTGTGATAAAGAGACTTTAGCAAGCTGCATTGTAAAAGTAACGGCGACAATTTTGGGAATTTTTCCATTCTATTGTATAAACTTCGCTAGCGTGTTATAATGAAACGAACGATTTTATGGGGGTGAGGCGGTTGTTGGACCGGCTGAAAAGAATCGTTGCTGTGGTGGGACACTATGGCAGTGGGAAAACGAATCTGGCGGTAAACCTGGCTGTGGACCTGAAGGCCGCAGGTAAGCAGGTGGTGCTGGTGGATTTGGATATTGTCAATCCCTACTTCCGCAGCGCGGATTTTGCAGAACAGATGCACGCCAGGGGGATCGAGACGATCCTGCCGGTCTATGCCCGCTCCAACTTGGATATCCCGGCCCTCACCGCCGAACTGGACGGTGCGATTGATACAGGCAAGACTCTGGTGATCGATGTGGGCGGGGACGATGCTGGCGCGGCGGCCCTTGGGCGCTATAGCCACGCTATTCGGGAGGCCGGCGGGTGCGACCTGCTCTGTGTGGTGAACCAGTACCGCTACCTGACCAGGACGCCGGAACAAGCAGATGAAATCCTGGAGCAAATCCAGGCCGCTTCCCGGATGCAGGTCACCGGCGTGGTCAACAACTCCAATCTGGCCTATGAGACCAGCGCGGAGGATGTACTGGCCACCATTCCCTTTGCCCAGCAGGTGGCGGACCGTTACAGGGTGCCGCTGGTATTTACCACTGTACGCCGGGATCTTTTCCAAGCGGCCAAGCAGGCTGACGTCCATCGGGAGTTCTATCCCGTAGACATATACGTCAAAAAAATCTGGGAAGAGTGAGTGCTTTAAAATTTTGAAGGAGGTGTGTTGGGATGGCGAAGATGACGGTAAATCAGGACCGTTGCAAAGGTTGCGGCTTGTGCGTTGAGGTTTGCCCCAAGAAGATCATTTCGCTGGACAAAAGCGTACTGAACGCCAAGGGTTACCATCCGGCGGTTGTGTCGGACATGGGTCAGTGCATCGGGTGCGCCATGTGCGCGTTGATGTGTCCGGACTGCGCAATCACCGTGGAAAAGTGACAGGTTCGGCTTTGAAAGTGCAATACGAAAGGCAGTGAAAGAATGGCTTCCAGTCAAAAAGTTTTGATGAAAGGAAATGAAGCGCTGGCGGAAGCGGCCATCCAGGCCGGTTGCCGGCACTTCTTTGGTTATCCCATCACCCCTCAGACGGAAGTGGCTGCGTATATGGCCAAGCGGATGCCCAAGATTGGCGGTACATATCTGCAGGCGGAGTCTGAGGTGGCGGCAATCAACATGGTCTATGGCGCTTCCTCGGCTGGTGTGCGCGCCATGACCTCCTCCTCCTCTCCGGGCATCTCCCTGAAGACCGAGGGGATCTCCTACCTGGCGGGCGCGGACCTGCCCTGTTTGATTATCAACGTCCAGCGGGGCGGCCCCGGTTTGGGCGGCATCCAGCCCTCCCAGGCGGACTATTGGCAGGCCACCCGTGCTCCCGGCCATGGCGACTTGCATATCCTGGTGTTCGCGCCGGCGACCATTCAGGAGATGGTAGACCTGGTGTTTGACGCCTTTGAGCTGGCGGATACCTACCGGATGCCTGCTATGATCCTGGCAGACGGCATGCTGGGCCAGATGATGGAGCCGGTAATCTTCCCTGAAAAGCAGGTTACCCCCATTGACAAGAGCGGATGGGCCACCACCGGCACCCAGTGCCAGCGGCCTCACCATGTGACCAACTCCCTGTTCCTCCAGCCCGATCAGTTGGAGCAGAAGGTGGTGGAGCGGTTTGAGCGGTATGCCCAGATCCAGGAGAAACACACCCGGTGCGAGGAGTACCTCACCGAGGATGCGGAGTATGTAGTGGTAGCCTATGGTGCCACAGCCCGGATCGCCCGCAGCGCGGTGAATGCTGCTCGGGAACAGGGAATCAAGGCGGGCTTGATCCGTCCCATCACCCTGTGGCCCTATCCTTCTGCGGCCATTTCTGCCGCTGTGGATCGGGGGGCCAAAGGCTTCCTGTCCGTGGAGATGAGCATGGGGCAGATGGTGGATGACGTTCGCCTGGCGGTGAACGGCCGGGCCCAGGTCGCCTTCTTTGGCCGCACTGGAGGCATCATCCCCACTCCGGCCGAGGTGTTGGAGCATATTCAGAAATTGGCAGGAGGTGAGCGGTAATGGCGGTTGTCTATCAGAGACCCCATTCGTTGATTGATATCCCCACCCACTACTGTCCCGGTTGTACCCATGGCATCATCCACAAGCTGGTGGCACAGGCGATGGACGATCTGGGGGTAGAGGGGAAGGCCGTGGGCGTTGCCCCTGTGGGCTGCTCGGTTATGGCCTATGACTACTTTAACTGTGATATGCTGGAGGCCGCCCATGGCCGTGCCCCGGCGGTGGCCACCGGCCTGAAACGGGCTCTGCCGGACAACCTGATCTTTACCTATCAGGGCGACGGCGACCTGGCCGCCATCGGTACAGCGGAGACGGTGCATGCGGCCACCCGCGGTGAAAACATCACGGTGATCTTTGTGAACAATGCCATCTATGGTATGACTGGCGGCCAGATGGCTCCCACCACCTTGCCTGGCCAGGTGACCCAGACCACCCCCTATGGGCGGGACATCCATACTGCGGGATTCCCCATTCGGGTCTGTGAGATGCTCTCCACCCTGTCCGGTGTGGCCTATGCCGAGCGGGTGGCGGTGGATACCATCCCCAATATCCGCAAAGCCCAGGCGGCGATCAAAAAGGCGTTCACCTGCCAGCTGGAGAAGAAGGGCTTCTCCATTGTGGAGATCCTGTCCACCTGCCCCACCAACTGGGGCCTCTCTCCCAAGGAGGCGCTCCAGTGGCTGCGTGACAACATGATGCCCTATTATCCGCTAGGCGTCTATACCGACAGAACAGAAAAGGGGGTCCGGCCGGAATGAACATCCTGTTAGCTGGGTTTGGTGGGCAGGGCGTCCTGTTCGCCGGCAAAGTGATGGCTTATTCTGGGCTGCTGGAGGAGAAATATGTCTCCTGGCTGCCCTCCTATGGACCGGAGATGCGCGGCGGCACCGCCAACTGCTCGGTCTGCATTTCGGATCAGCCCATCGGCTCTCCGCTGGTGCTGAATCCAGATGTGCTCATTGCCATGAACCTGCCCTCCTATGACAAGTTCATCGACGCAGTGGTGCCCGGCGGCATCGCTGTCATCGACAGCTCCTTGATCAACAAGAAGTGCACCCGCACCGATATCCAGTGCTTCTATGTGCCCGCCACCGAGTTGGCGGATGAGAAGGGCCTGCATGGGCTTGCCAACAACATCATTGTGGGTAAGGTGCTCAAAGAGACCGGCTTTGCAAAGACCGAGACGGTGGAGGCCGCTATGGCCAAATGCGTTCCCGCTAAGAAACAGCACCTGCTGGAGCCCAACATCAATGCGGTCAAATTGGGCATGAGCCTATAATAAAACGTAAGCAGGCGATTTCCAGCCATCAAAAAGCGCCTCCACCACTTGGTGGGGGCGCTTTTCTCTGTCTGATCTCTATATTAAAAAAGAATGGCCTCAAAACTGCTTTCGGTATTGGGTGGGGAGCTGGTGGGTCACATCTTTAAAGGCCTGTGTGAACTTGCCCTGGGTCTCATAGCCCACCTGGGCGGCGATGTCCGCGATGTTTTTATCGGTTTCCCGCAGCAGTTCCATAGCTCGACGCACTCGGTACTGCTTCATATAGGTGGCAATGGGCTGGCCGTACACCGCCTTGAACACCTCCTTCAGGGAAGAGGTGTTGATGGGATAGCGCCTAGAGAGCTCCTCGATGGTGAACCTCTGGTCCAAATGGGCGGTGATAAAGTCGTGGATCTCCCGGATCAATTCGGTCTGCTGGGGGACATAGGGGGTGAGCTCCTGTTTGTTTTGGGTTTCCAAACGGAAGAGGGAGAGCAGCAGCTCCTGGACCTTTAACTGGAGATAGGGGAGCCGCCACTTCTCTGGAAGGCGGTAGAGTGGGGAGAAGATGCAGTCCATCTCTTCGCTTCCCAGAACTGCCAGAGGTTTTCCCTGACAAAATTTTTTATAGAGTATCCGAGGGGAGAGACCTGCCTCTTTCAAAATGGAGGGGATGTCCTGTTCCAGCTGGTTCAGATTGATGGAGAACAAGATCCCCTCGGAACATCCTGTAGGGAAGGTCATGACCGATTCCGCGCAGCACCCAGCGCTGTGCAATGAGAGATCTCCTGATCCCAGATAGACAGAGGCGCCATTCTCCATATTCCAACCGATTCGGCCGGAACGGCAGTGGTAGATCTCCAGCCCAGAAGGGGTGGCACCGTGATGAAAGAGGGCCTGAGAAGCCAGAAAGCGGATAAAGGCGGCCTCAATCCCAGGGAAGACAGAATAGATTTCGATTTTTCCCCGTCCATCGGTCTGTGCTTGGAGTTTTTGGAAAAGTGGAGTGGCTGCAGTGGAAGCGTCGTAGCGCTCCACCGCCACCATCCCCATGGGGATGTCCCCCAGGACAGTTTCCAATGGGCAGATGGCTTCCCGCTTCACAGGTCGTTCTCCTTTTCCATCCCCCGTTCCGAAGGACAGGCGATCTCCACCAGATGTTCAATCATGTGGTGGAGCAACTGGGCCTGCTCGGTTTCAGCGGCCTTATAGTAGACCTCTTTTCCCTCCCGCCGGCTGAGGATCAGCCCGCCCGCCTTCAGCTGTTTCAAATGATGGGAGACAGCCGGGCTGGTCATATTCACCATAGAGGAGAGGTTGATGACACACTCCTCGCAGTGGCAGAGCAGCCAAAAAATTCGGATACGGCTCCCATCCCCCAGCTGTTTAAAGATGTCGGCCACCGTTTGAAAGTTTTCCACACTGGGCATCTGGTCCAGCTCCTGTTCAATCGTCTGGCCATGGTCATGGGGCAGTTGTAAATTTGGCATAGAACCACTCCTTTTTTTCATTGTACCACAAGTTGGAGGTGTAGAAAACCCTTGACCACATGGGAAGGATCCAGCCGGTTTTTATGCCGGCTGGATCCTTCCCGTTCTGTTAGACAAGTTTCTCCAGGAGCTGGAGCGCCTCCTCCAGCTTTGGGTTGGGTTCCTCTGTCTGAAGACCCTCCCGTACACATCCCCTAATATGAGCCCGGATGATCTCCTGGTTTACTCGTTTCAAAAGCGCCTGGGTCGCCAGCAGCTGGTTGGAAATATCCACACAATAGCGGTCCTCCTCGATCATTCGGAGGATTCCGTCCAGCTGGCCCCTGGCAATTTTGATGGAACGAGTGACCTTCTCCTTGTCGGCCTTCATAGGGTCCGTACTCCGGTCACCTCGTAGCCCTCCTCGGTGACGGCGGCTGTCAGATCCGCGTCGCTCACACCCTCAGGTACTTCCAAAGTGGCCTTTTTCTCTTCCAGGCTGACATTGACCTGGCTGGCTCCAGGGACCTTTTCCAAGGCGTGGAGCACATGTTTGACACAGTTTTGGCACATCATGCCTTCGATGGACAATTCCTTCTTCATGACAATCCCTCCGTCGGTTTGATGGTCCGTTTCCGGAGGCAACGGGATCCCCTGGGAGGAGCCCGCCGCCGCGGGGACGGTATATTGTACAGGCGCAGGAGCGGGGATCGAATCCTCGCTGTTGGCCGAGGTACCGTGTTTGGGCTTAAAGAACCGCAGGCGCAGCGCGTTGGAGACCACGAAAACCGAACTGAAGCTCATGGCCAGGGCGGCTACCATCGGATTCATCTTCAGATGGAACGCCGTATACCAACAACCGGCGGCGATGGGAATGCCGATCACATTGTAGAAGAACGCCCAGAATAGGTTTTCTTTGATATTCCGGATGGTGGCTTTGGAGAGCTCAATGGCCCCGGCCACATCCAATAGGTCGTTTTTCATGAGCACAATATCGGCAGATTCCATCGCCACATCAGTACCCGCTCCAATGGCAATCCCCACATCCGCCCGCGCCAGGGCAGGGGCATCGTTGATACCGTCGCCCACCATGGCCACCTTTTGGCCGCTTTCCTGAAGTTTGCGGATCTCCTGTTCCTTGTCCTGTGGCAGGACCTCCGCCACCACCCGGTCCACACCCACCTGTTTGCGGATGGCTTCGGCGGTCTTCTTGTGGTCACCGGTGAGCATCACCACCTGGATCCCCATGGATTGGAGCTCCTGAACAGCCTGTTTGCTGGTGGGCTTCACAACGTCGGCCACAGCGATCATACCGATGAGCTTGCCGTTGGCGGCAAAGAACAAAGGCGTCTTGCCCTGGTCGGCCATCTGATCCTGCAGTTCCTCCAAATTCCGGTCGTGGACGCCAAAGGCGTTCAACAGCTTTTGGTTGCCCGCCAGGCAGACTTGGCCATGGATCGTACCTTTGATCCCCTGGCCCGGAATCTGTTCAAACTGTTCCACTGGCAGGAAAGGAATTTCCTGCCGCTGGGCTTCCGCCACAATGGACTTGGCCAGGGGATGCTCCGAGAGCTTTTCCAAAGAGGCGGCGGTCTGGAGCAGCTGCTGCTGGGACGCATCCTCCCGGCAGACCAAATCGGTAACCATGGGTTTGCCCTGGGTGATGGTGCCGGTCTTATCCAATACCACCACTTTGACGCTGTGGGCCGTCTCCAATGCCTCAGCGGACTTGATGAGGATCCCGTTGGTGGCGCCCTTCCCGGTCCCCACCATAATAGCGGTGGGGGTGGCCAGTCCCAGCGCGCAGGGGCAGGATACCACCAACACGGAGACCGCGATGGTCATGGCGAATTCAAAGGTGGCTCCAGAGACCAGCCATACAATCATTGAGATCAGGGCAATGGCAATGACGATTGGCACAAATACGCCCGCCACCCTGTCCGCCAGCTTGGCAATGGGGGCTTTGGAGCTGGTGGCCTCGTCCACTAGGCGGATGATCTGGGATAGAGCGGTTTCGTCCCCTACCTTGTCCGCCCGCATTTGGAAGTAACCGCTCTGGTTGATGGTGGCGCCAATGACCTTGTCTCCGGCCTGTTTGTCCACCGGGATGCTTTCGCCGGTGATGGCCGATTCGTCCACCGAGGCGGTCCCCTCCAGAAGTACGCCATCCACAGGGATGGATTCGCCGGCCTTGACAATGAGGATATCGCCCTTTTCCACCTCATCCGCGGGAATTACCGACTCCACACCATCCCGCAGGACGGTGGCGGTCTTGGGTGCCAGGTTCAACAGTTTGTTGATTGCGTCGGAGGTACGGCCCTTGGCCCTGGCCTCGAAAAATTTCCCCAGGGTGATGAGGGTGAGGATGGTGCCGGCGCCTTCAAAATAGAGGTCATGGGTGAACTGCTGAACCATGGCGAGGTCCCCATGTCCAAACCCGTAGGCAATTTTATAGAGGGCGTAGATCCCGTAAACCATGGAGGCGCCGGAACCCAATGCAATGAGGGAGTCCATATTGGGGGAGCCGTGGAAGAGGGTTTTGAACCCCATCCGGTAGTACTTATTATTGATAATACTCACCGGAAGCGCCAGTAGAAACAGGGTCAAAGCGTAGACCATGGCATTTTCCGTGCCCAAGAAAAAACCGGGGAGCGGCCACCCCATCATATGCCCCATGGAGATATAGAACAGGGGAACCGTGAAGACAAACGACCAAATCACGCGCCGCTTCATCGTTTGGTATTCCTTTTTGGCCTCGTTTACGGGGGAGGCAGCTGGCGCGGCGGCTTTGTTCTTGGCAGCCTGCACAGAGGCGCCGTATCCGGCCTTCTCCACCGCTCCAATGATCTGTTCGCTGTTCAAAGCGGCGCCATCGTAATTGACGACCATGCTATTTTTCAATAGGTTCACCGTGCACTGTTGTACCCCTGGCAGGGCGGAGACACTTTTTTCCACCCGGGCGGAACAGGCAGCGCAGGTCATCCCTGTGACGTTGTATTTCTCCTGCATATTGACAGGACCTCCTTTGCAGGAAAGATTAATACCCCCACGGGGTGTAGGTATCTTCGATGTTTAATATACCAAATAAGGAGAGTTTTGTATTGCCCATTTAGAAGGTTTTTTTGCCCAATCAGAAATTTTTCAAGGGATTAAAAAGTTTCCTCAGGTTGCCCTTTGCCGAAACAGAAGTTATTTTACCCCAAATAGAAGGATCTCTCCAAAATCCCTTGACATTTGTGTGCCATGAGCATATGATAAAATCAAAGTTTAAATAATTATTTAATTATTGAATTTATTTTGAGAGGAGCGCTTACCATGAAAAAGACCTATAAAATTGACGTGGACTGCGCCAACTGTGCCAATAAAATGGAGGAAGCCGCCCGGAAGACCGAAGGGGTGAAAAGCGCTACAGTGAACTTTATGACCCTAAAGATGATTGTGGAGTTTTTGGAGAACCACGATCCCCAGACGGTGATGCAGCAGGTCCGCAAAAACTGCAAACGGGTGGAGTCCGACTGCGAAGTCTACCTCTAAGCCTCAGGCCGGCACCCGCCCATCTGTGGGGCGGGTGCTTTTCCGGAACCGATAAATCAATAAATAAGCAATCATTAAATGATGAAAGTGGGTGTACACAATGAACAAGCGACAGAAGCGGATGCTTGCCCGCATCCTGCTGGCGGCGGCACTGCTGCTCGCCCTTTCTTTTACCTCCATTACAGGCTGGATGCGCTTTGTTCTCTATTTGGTGCCCTATCTGGTGATCGGTTACGACATCCTCTTAAAAGCCTTTAAAGGGATCAAGAACCGTCAGGTGTTTGACGAGAATTTTCTGATGGCGGTGGCCACGGTGGGGGCAATCGCCCTGGCCCTCTATGAGCAGAGCGGCGACTATACCGAGGCGATTGCCGTGATGCTGTTCTATCAGGTGGGGGAGTGGTTCCAAAGCTACGCCGTGGGAAAGAGCCGCCGGAACATCAGCGATTTGATGGATATCCGCCCCGACTATGCAAATTTGGAGCGGGATGGCCAACTGGAACGGTTGGACCCTGATGAGGTGGAAATCGGCTCTGTGATTGTGGTCCAGCCAGGGGAGAAGGTCCCGATTGATGGCGTAGTGTTGGAGGGAAGCTCCTCTTTGAACACCAGCGCTCTCACGGGAGAGAGCCTTCCCCGGGATGTTGGGGAGGGGGACGAGATCATCTCCGGCTGCATCAATATGACCGGCCTTCTGAAAATCAAGACTACCAAGGAATTTGGGGAATCCACCGTCTCCAAGATCCTGGACCTGGTGGAAAATGCCAGTTCCCGCAAGTCCAAATCGGAGGACTTTATCTCCAAATTTGCCCGTGTCTATACCCCGGCTGTCTGTTACGCCGCGCTGGCCCTGGCCATCCTGCCTCCCCTTGTGCGAATGCTGGGGCTGGGTCTGCCTGCGGACTGGGGCACTTGGGTCTACCGCGCCCTCACTTTCCTGGTGATCTCCTGTCCCTGCGCGTTGGTCATCAGCATTCCGTTGAGCTTTTTCGCTGGGATCGGCGGGGCCAGCAAGGCCGGGGTCCTGGTGAAGGGTTCCAACTATTTGGAGACCCTCTCCCAAACGAAAATCGTGGTGTTTGATAAGACCGGTACCTTGACCCAAGGGGTATTCGAGGTCAACGGCATCCATCACAGCGAGATGGAGAACTCCAAATTGGTGGAATATGCCGCCCTGGCGGAGAGCGCCTCCTCCCACCCCATTAGCAGGAGCCTGCAAAGGGCCTATGGAAGGGAAATCGATCGTAGCCGGGTCACGGACATTCAGGAGATCAGTGGGAATGGTGTGATTGCCAAGGTGGATGGTGTCTCGGTCGCCGTCGGAAACGGCAAACTGATGGATCGGTTGGAGATCCCCTACATCCCCTGCCACAGTGTGGGCACCATCATCCATATGGCCATCGACGGCAAATACGCCGGCCATATTGTCATCTCAGACATTGTAAAACCCCATGCCAAACAGGCGATCCAGGCATTGAAGGAATCGGGCATCCATAAGACGGTGATGCTCACCGGTGACGCCAAACGGGTGGCTGACCAGGTGGCCGAAACGCTGGGGCTCGACCAGGTCTACAGTGAGCTGCTTCCGGCAGGCAAGGTGGAAAAAGTGGAGGAGTTGTTGCAAAGCAGATCCGAGAAGGAGAAGCTCGCATTTGTGGGGGATGGGATCAATGACGCTCCGGTACTCAGCCGGGCGGATATCGGCATCGCCATGGGGGCCATGGGCTCGGATGCGGCCATCGAGGCTGCCGATGTGGTGCTCATGGACGATGACCCATTGAAGATTGCCAAAGCCATAAAAATCTCCCGGAAGTGCTTGCGCATTGTCTATCAGAACATTGTCTTTGCCATCGGCGTGAAGTTGTTGTGCCTGGCTCTCGGCGCATTTGGGATTGCCAACATGTGGCTGGCTATCTTCGCCGATGTGGGCGTCATGATTCTGGCGGTACTCAACGCCATCCGCGCCCTGTTTGTAAAAAACCTCTAACCCCATTTGGAGTCTTTTTCCCCGCCCGCCTTTGCGGACGGGGAATTTTATGTTAAAATAGGAAACTAGGAAAATGGGGAAAGGGGTGCTCAAATGCTGGAGCTGATCCTGGGAGCGGCGGGAACTGGGAAAACCGCACTGCTATACGAGAAGTTGGAGCGCTGTGTATCGGCGGGGAAGCGAGCGATTTTACTGGTGCCGGAACAGGCCAGCTTTGAGAGCGAAAAGACCTTGAACCGCCTATTGGGGCCCCAGGCCAGCCTCTCGGTGGAGGTATTGAGCTTTACCAGGCTTTGCGACCGGATCTTCCGGGAATATGGCGGGCTGGCGGGGATCCAGCTGGATGAGACCGCCAAATATCTGCTGATGAGCGTGGCATTGGAGGAGTTGGAGGATCAGCTCCAGGTCTATCAAAAAAACCGTTCCAGCGCGGCCTTTGTGTCCACCATGTGCGAGACCATCGGAGAGCTAAAGACCGCGGGCGCCACGCCGGCGGATCTGCGCCGGGCAGCCGCGGGGAGCGGGCCGGCCCTGCGGGACAAGCTTCAGGAGATTGCCCTCATCTTTGAGGTTTGGCAGGCAATGGTAGAACGGGGCTACCAGGATCCGGACGACGCCCCGCTGCGTGCCTGCCGCCGCTTGGAGGGGACTGATTTTTTTGCACATTATGACGTCTTTATTGATGGATTTATGTCGTTTATGGGTGGGGAGTGGCGCCTGATTTCCCGAATTTTGGAGGGCAGCCCCCATGTAGCCGTGACTTTTTGTTGTGATGAATTGGGAAGTAGTCATGCCCTGGCAGGGGCATTTTCCGCCGTTACAAAGACCGCTCAAAGAATGGTGCGCCTGGCGCGTGAGGTGGGAAGCCAGGTGGCGCCGCCGGTTGTGTTGCGGGAACAACGGCGGTTTCAATCGGAGACGCTGGCTTATTTGGCCCGTGTCCTTCCTCAAATCCATCCGGAGCCCCTGGAGGAGACTGGGGAGGGGGTGTGCCTGGTCTCCTGCGAGGACGTCTATGAGGAGCTGGAGTATGTAGGGGCCCAGATCGCCCGTTTGGTGCGGGAGAAGGGATACCGCTACCGAGAGATTGCGGTGATTGGTCGGGAGCTGGACAGGTATCTGCTGCCTGTTCAAACGGTGTTTGAACGGTATGAAATCCCATTTTTTACCGATCTGCGGGTAGATATCCAAGTCCATCCCCTGGTCAGCGGAACGTTGTGCGCCTTGGACGCGGTACGCAGCGGGTTTGAAACGGAGTATCTCCTAACCCTTTCCAAAAACTGCATTTTAGGGCTCTCCCCATTGGAGGCGGGGGCCCTGGAGAACTACTGTTATCTCTGGGGGGTCAAATCCGCCGCTTGGCGGTCGGACTTCCAGAACCACCCCGACGGGATGGAGGCAGAGCTCTCCCCGGAACAGGCCGGGCGGCTTCAGGAGCTCAACCAAACCCGGAAGCGGTTGGTGGAACCATTGCTGGTATTGCGCCGCCGCCTGGATGGATGCAATGGGAGGGAGTTTGCCGCCGGGGTGTTTGGCTGGCTGGAGCAGAGCCATGCGGTACAGAATCTCCAAGCGTTTGCCCAAAAGATGGAGCCAGATGAGCAAAAGCGTTTTTTGGACCTGAGCGTTCAGGTGTGGGATCTATTGTTGGGGATTTTGGATGTATTTGGAGGCGCCCTGGCGGAGATCCACCTGCCGTTGCAACGGTATGTGGATCTGTTGCGCATCTGCCTGGCCTCGGCGGATGTGGGAATGTTGCCCCAGACACTGGACCAGGTGATTGTGGGGGAGGCGGACCGGATACGTCCCAATGAGCCGAAAGCGGTGTTTGTCATTGGCGCCAATGAGGGGATTTTTCCCCGTTGGAGTGTCCCCGCAGGGATTTTTTCCGCCTCTGAACGGGACAAGCTGCGCAACCAGGGGATCGACCTGCTCCAAACTCCGGAGAATTCGGTGCTGTTTGAACAGTATTTCCTCTATTTCGCGCTCACACGGGCTTCCCAAAAGCTGTGGGTCACCTGGCCGATACGGGATGCCTCCGGAAATGGACTTTCTCCCTCCTCCTTTGTGGAGGAGATAGGGCGGATGCTCCGCCTGGATTTTCAAACCGCCCGGACTGCTTCCCCTTTGGATTTCATCGCCAATGAGGACACGGCCTACGACCTATTGACCCGCCTTTGGGGTCGGCGGGTACCGGAACGGGAGGCTCTGCGGCGGTATTTTTGCAACGCCGCTCCTGAACGCTTGGAACATTTGGAACAAAACGCCAAGTCCCGCCAGTTTATTCTGGCCGACCATGCCTTGGCCCGGTCGCTTTTCGGGGAGAAGATGCATCTCTCCCCCTCCCGGGTGGAGCGGTATTACACCTGCGCCTTTTCCTACTTTTGCCAGTCGGGCCTGCGGCTCCGACCCCGGGGTAAGGTGGAATATGACCCTATGAACTCGGGATCGCTGATCCACCTGGTGTTGGAACAGATGGTCCGGCGCCACGGGGGGCGGGGGTTGGGTGCCCTCTCCGCGGAACAATTGCGCCGGGAGGTTTCCCAGCTCATCCAACAGGAGCTCTCCTCCAAAATTGCTGACCTGGAGGGGATGCCCGCCCGGTTCCGATTCCTCTTCCGGCGGCTGGTGAACATGTTGGTGCGGCTGTTGCAGCGGTTGGCGGCAGAATTTGCCCAGTCGGGCTACCAGCCGGCTGCCTTTGAACTGCCCATCGGGGAGAAGGAGCGGGTGAAGCCCTTACATCTCGTAGCCGCGGATGGCACCCAGGTGGTGGTGGAGGGGATTGTGGACCGGGTGGATCTATTCCGCCGTGGAGAAAAGACCTATGTGCGGGTGGTGGACTACAAATCCGGCCAAAAGGTGTTCCGTCTTTCGGATGTCTATTACGGCCTCAATCTACAGATGCTGATCTATTTATTCGCCCTATGCGACAACGGTGGGGGAGATATACTCCCCGGTGGGGTACTCTATATGCCTGCCATGGCCCAGATGGTCTCAGTCCCCCGGGACGCGCCGGAGGAGGTGGTTCAGGCGGAACAGCGAAAACACCTGCGGATGAATGGGTTGCTGCTGGAGGACCGGGCGTCCCTGGAGGCCATGGAGCCGGGTCTGGCAGGCGTATTTATCCCCGCCCGGCAAAAAAAAGACGGACAATTTGACGCCAACAGTTCCTTGGCGGATCTGGCCCAGATGGGGATCATCCGCCGGCAGGTGGAGAGGCTGTTGTCCGGCCTGGCCGAATCCCTTCACGGCGGGCAGATCCAGGCTGTGCCTGTCCAGCGGGAGGGCGGAAGTGCCCCAAGCATTTGCGACTGGTGCGACTACCGTTCCCTCTGTGGCCATGAGGAGGGGGACCCTGTGCGAGAGTTGGCGGAACTGGACCGGCAGGAAGCTTTAAAAGCAATGAAAGGAGAGGAGGAGGACCGTGGCTGAGAGACAGTGGACACCGCAGCAGCGGGACGCCATCGAGGCCCGCGGGGGGACGGTGTTGGTTTCAGCTGCGGCGGGCAGCGGAAAAACCGCTGTATTGGTGGAGCGTGTGATCGGCCGTATCCTGGATCAAGAGCATCCGGTGGACGCAGACCGTTTGCTGATCGCCACCTTCTCCAATGCGGCCGCCCTGGAGATGAAACAGCGGATCTCCACCCGGTTAAACGCACTTCTGGCCCAACAACCGGGGGACGCTCGCCTCCAGCGTCAGCAAGTCCTGTTGGCCCGGGCCCAGATCGGTACCATCCATGCCTTTTGCGGGAATCTGATCCGGACCAACTTCCAGGCGTTAGGCCTGCCCTCCAACATTCGGGTGGCGGATGAAAAGGAGCTGGAAGTCCTGCGGCAGGAGTGCGCCCGGCAGGTGGTGGAGGAATTCCATAGCAGGGAAGAGGAGCCCTTTTTGCAGCTGGTAGAGTTGCTCAGTTCCGGCCGGGATGATAGCCGGGTATTCTCCACCCTCTTTTCTCTGTATGATTTCGTGCGTTCCCACCCCTTTTATCACCGCTGGCTAGAGGAAAAATTGGCCTTCTATAGTGATGCTGTGCGGGTGGAGGACTCCATTTGGGGCCGGACGATCCTTTCCTACGCCGCCGATGCGCTCTCCTACGCAGTAGACATGACCCAGCGGGCGTTGGAGAAGATCCGGCGGGACGAGCGGATGACAAAAGCCTATCAGGAGGCG
This sequence comes from uncultured Anaerotruncus sp., assembly GCA_904398655.1. GTDB lineage: Bacteria > Bacillota > Clostridia > Oscillospirales > Ruminococcaceae > Anaerotruncus. The sequence goes on from CAJFPF010000066.1 coordinate 60,293, forward strand.
TTCCAGCAGGATCTGGATCAGCTGGAGCAGCTTCAAAAAACGGTGGAAAAGGGCGGATGGGATCAGATCTGTACGCAGCTGGATGCCTTTGTCTTTGCCAAATTGCGCCCAATGCGGGGAGAGAGCAGAGAGAAGGCAGCGGTCCAGTCCCTGCGCAAGGGGGTTAAAAGCCTGATTGAGGGGCTGCGGGAAAAGCAGTTCTGCGCCACCGCCCAGGAGTTTGGGGAGGACATTGCCTTTCTGCGCCCCCTGGTGGAGCAGCTGTTTGCCCTGGCACAATCGTTTGATCGGGCATTCACCACCGCGAAACTTCAGCGCAACGCCATGGACTTCTCCGATATGGAGCAGTACGCCATCGCTCTTTTGGTCCGCCCGGAGGGAAATGGGTTCGTGCGCACCGACCTGGCCCGCCAGGTGGCGGCGGAGTATGACGAACTGTTGATCGACGAGTATCAGGACACCAATGGAGCCCAAGAGATCATCTTTCGGGCGGTTTCCCAGGGAGAGAAAAATCTCTTTATGGTGGGAGATGTGAAACAGAGCATCTATCGGTTTCGTCAGGCACGCCCGGAACTGTTCCTGGAGAAAAAACGCCGCTACTACCCCTATGACGGTCAACATTTCCCAGCAAAAATCACTTTGGGAAAAAATTTCCGCAGCGCACCCCAGGTCACTGGCCTGGTAAATTTTCTGTTCACCCAGCTTATGAGCCACCAGGTGGGGGAGATCGATTATAACCAGGAGGAGGCACTGCAGCCGGGGGCTTCCTTTCCAGCGGGGAGCAGGGCAACCTGTGAAGTGCGGGTGCTGGATCTGTCCTGCAACGATGAAAAAACGGATAAGGTTGTCCTGGAGGCCCGGGAAGTAGCGGGACAGGTGGCAGAACTGCTGGAACGGGGAGAGCTGGTGACCGACGGCGGTATCCTGCGCAAAATCCGTCCCTCAGATATCTGTATCCTGTTGCGCTCTCCCGCCCGGAAGGCCCGGATCTATCTGGACGCTCTGGCCGCTCGGGGAATTCCGGTGTGGGCAGAGACCAAAAGCGGATTCCTCACCACCCGGGAGGTGGCGCCGGTTGTGGCGCTGCTGCGAACGCTGGGAAATCCCCTGCGGGACATTGATTTGACAGCGGCCATGCTCTCCCCGCTTTTTGAATTTACCGCGGACGAGATGGCGGCCATCCGTTTAGAAGATCGGCGGGCACCTTTTTATAGGGCGGTTGTGATGCATGCCCAACGAGGGGATTCTCACTGCCAGATGTTTTTGGAGCGATTTGGCCGGTTGCGCCGGGAGGCGGCAGTCTCCACGGCGGACCAGGTGATCCGCAGGATCTATACCCTCTGCGACTATCTGGGGAAAATACATGTGATGGGGATGGGGGATGCCCGACGGGCCAACCTGCTTCAGCTGGTGGAGTATGCCTACCAGTACCACCAGAGTGGTTATAAAGGGCTCGGCGGCTTTGTTAACTTTGTGGATCAGCTGTTGGAGCGGCAGGGAGATTTCACCCCCGCCGCTACCCTTTCCGAGCAGGCGGACGTGGTAAGAGTAATGAGTATCCATCGTTCCAAGGGGCTGGAATTCCCAGTGGTATTTCTCTGTGACTGCGCAAAGCCGTTCAACCGGGAGGACCTCAATGGGAACACGCTGCTCCACTCGGAGTTGGGGTTTGCCTGCGTGCGCCGGGACTTTGAACAGATGAGGCAGTACACCACCATCCCCATGCAGGCGGTGCGTCTAGAGCTGGAGCGTTCCATGCTGTCGGAGGAGCTGAGGATGCTCTATGTGGCGCTCACACGGGCGAAAGAGCGCCTGATCCTCACTGGTGCGGTCAATCGGCCAGGGGAAAAGATGGCGGCTCTGGTAGCTGACCTGGACGAACATGGGAAACTTCCCTCCTATCTCGTGCGAGGGGCCTCCTCCTATCTGGATTGGGTTTTGATGGCGTTGGCCCATCATCCGGGCTTTGGGGAGCAGCTATCCCAATGGGGGATTGTGTCTCCCCGCCCTTTGGCCGAGTCCCCCGAAGTGAATTTTACACTGGTGCAGGGGGGACGTTCTCAAGAGCCGCCGCTTCCATCTCCCCCGGAGGTGGACTTTTCGGAGGTGGCTGCCCTGGAAGAGCGGTTGTCCCAGAAGCTAAATTGGGTGTACCCCCAAAAAGCCCTCACCCGAGTACCCACCAAACTGGCGGTTTCCCAGATTGCGAAAGAGGAATTGGCCCGTACCCACCGGTTTGCCAGCCGCCCTGCTTTTTTACAGCGGGATGGACTCACCGGCGCCCAAAAGGGGAACGCGCTGCACAAGTTTATGCAGTTCTCCGACTACAGGAGGGCGGCCCAGGATATCCAGTCTGAGTTGGAGCGGATGGAGCGTTTGGGATTTTTGACGTCACAAGAGGTCGCTTCCATCGATCCGGTCCGTTTGGAGGCATTCTTTCAAGGCCCGCTGGCGGGACGGATCTTCCGTTCCCCCAAAGTGTGGCGGGAGCTGCGGTTTCTCTCCCGTGTCGACCAAGAGATGCTGGGGCCGTACACCGATTTGCTCCGAGAAGGAGGAGAGACAGTGGTGCAGGGGGTGGCGGACTGTGTCTTTTTAGAGGATGGGCAGGCGGTGGTGGTGGACTACAAAAGCGATCAAGTCCAGCGGCCGGAGCAGCTTTTGGAGCGCTATCGGGTACAGCTGGAGCTCTATCGGAAGCTGCTGGGGGAGACGTTGGCCGTCCCGGTGAAGGAGTGTGTCATCTACTCCTTCGCTTTGAACCAGGAGATCCAAGTCGAAAGGGGACGCCTATGAAAATTTCCCCGGGAGGGGTTGACACATGGGGCCTTCCATGGTAAAATAGATCGGTAAACAAAGTAGAGCAGTTTCTGTTCTCACCTCGCCGGAACCGTTCCGGCTGGTCAATACAGGTTGCGCGAAAGTGCGGCGATGTAGTTGAACGAGCGTGGGTGGATTCTGCCTGCGCTCGTATTGTTTTACGTCATAATCGGTTTTGGAGGTGTTTTGTATTAGCAGCAAGGAAATGCTCATCAATGAGGAGATTCGGGACAAAGAGGTTCGCCTCATCGGCCCTGACGGGGAGCAGCTGGGGATCATGCCGCTGGCCTCCGCCCAGAATATGGCGATTGAGAAAAATCTTGACCTGGTGAAGATTGCTCCTCAGGCCACTCCTCCCGTCTGCAAGATCATGGACTACGGCAAATATAAGTTCGAGCAGGCCAAACGGGAGAAGGAAGCCCGGAAAAATCAAAAGGTGATCGAAATCAAAGAGGTCCGCCTCTCCCTGAACATCGATACCAACGATTTTAACACAAAGGCCAACCGCGCCATCAAGTTTCTGGAGTCTGGGGACAAGGTGAAGGTGTCTTTGCGTTTCCGCGGCCGTGAGATGGCGCATCCCGAGCTGGGGACAAACATCATGAAGCGGTTCATTGACGCAGTGGCCGCAGCTGGCTCCGTGGAAAAGGTGCCCAAGATGGAGGGGCGCAGCATGGTCATGTTCATCGCTCCAAAGCCCGCAACCACTACAAAGGGAGGAAATAAAAATGCCTAAGATCAAGACCCATTCCGGTGCAAAAAAGCGTTTCAACCTCACCAAAAGCGGTAAGGTGAAACGGGCTCGCGCCTATAAATCCCATATCCTCACCAAAAAGGATACCAAGCGGACTCGCCGGTTGCGCCACAGCACCTATGCTGATAAGACCAATGTGGCGAATATCAAACTGATGATCCCCTATAAATAATCAATTCGGATAATCAATCGGACGAAGACGGAGGTAAAGAGATATGGCTCGTATTAAGGGCGCAATGATGACCCGTAAAAGAAGAAAAAAGACCCTGAAGCTTGCGAAAGGCTACTTTGGCGCAAAGAGCAAGCTCTTTAAAATGGCCAAACAGCAGGTGATGAAGTCCGGAAATTACGCTTTCATCGGCCGTAAGCAGAAGAAGCGCAATTTCCGCAGCCTGTGGATCACCCGCATCTCCGCGGCCTGCCGCATGAACGGCATCAACTACAGCACCTTCATGAACGGGTTGAAGAAGGCCGGCGTGGAGCTCAACCGGAAGATGCTTTCCGAAATCGCCATCAACGACGCCCCTGCGTTTGCCGCGCTGGTGGAGAAGGCGAAGGCTGCTCTCTAATATTGGATTTTCCTTACGCCCGCAGTCTCTGACGCGGGCGTATTTGCTATCTTACCCGGCTGGGATGGCCGCCGGGCTCTGAGGAGGGGCGCTATGCGCGAAAAGGAGATCCTCTCCCGGGAAAATCCGTCGGTCAAGCGCTATGTGGCGCTGGCCGCTTCCCGGGGGGAGCGCAGAAAGCAGGGGCTGTTTGTCACCGAGGGGATCAAGCTGACCCAGGAGGCGCTGGAGGCTGGCTATGTTCCGGTGGAGTTGCTGGTAACCCGGGAGTCCTGGGAAAAGGCCGCCAAAAGGTTGTCCCGATACCTGGGCCGAGTGGAATACCTCTGCTGGATTTCCCCCTCTGTGGAGAAAAAGTTGGCGGATGCGATAGCCCCCCAGGGGGTGTTCGGCGTTTTCCGCCAGCTTGACAAAGGAGCACAACCTGTTAAAATAAGCAATAATGGGCGGTATCTTCTGCTGGACGCTTTACAGGATCCCGGGAACCTGGGGACGATCCTGCGCACAGCGGCCGCCTTTGGCTTGGATGGCATTTTTCTTTCAGATAACTGCCCGGACCCATTTGGCCCCAAGGTGCTGCGCGCCTCCATGGGAGGTGTGTTCAAACTGCCAATCGAACCCGTGGCAGAGATGGGGGCATTGGTTGAACAACTGCGGGCCGCTGGGGTGGAAACCTATGCGGCGGCCCTGCGATCTGAAGCGTTGCCACCCCAACGGCTTCCCCGGAAGGGTGGCTGTGCAGTGCTCATTGGCAATGAAGGGAATGGACTGCCGGAGGCACTCATACGCCTCTGCACCCACACGGTCATGATCCCCATGGAACCGGGCAACGAGTCGCTCAATGCCGCAATGGCCACGGGGATTTTGCTATGGGAGCTCTATCGGGACAGGAGAGATTGAGACGGGGTGACAACATGACTGACCCGCGGTTTTGGATTTGGTTACAAGAGGCCCTGGGAATTGGAAGCCACAAGGTCGACCGGGTGTTGCGCCAATTTGGCTCCCCGGAGCCACTCTACCAAATGGATCAGGAAGCGCTTTTGGATACGGGGATCTTTACCCCAAAGGAGGCTGCCAACCTGCGGTTGGTCACGCTGGAGCACGCCCAAAAACAGGTGGAGCTGGCGAAACGGTATGGTTGTAGGATCCTTACCCCGGATCAGGCGGAATTTCCTGAAAACCTGACAAATATGGATGGGATCCCCTGTGTATTATATGTACTGGGCGACCTGTCCAAGCTGGCCGACCGACCGTCCCTCTGCCTGGTGGGTACCCGGCGCGCCACCTCCTATGGCGAGCGGACGGCACGAGATCTGTCCCGGGAGCTGGCTGCCGCGGGGTGTGCCGTAGTCAGCGGGCTGGCCGTGGGGATCGATAGCGCCGCCCATGAGGGCGCTCTGGAGGTGGAGGGCTATACCATCGGCCTGTTGGCCTGCGGGATGAATGTCAACTATCCAATGGCAAGTGCCCAGCTCAAACGCCGAATCCTGGATGGGGGAGGCGCGCTGGTCACAGAGTTCCCCTTCGGTTTCCATTCCTCCCGGTATGCTTTTTATACCCGAAACCGCCTGCTCTCAGGAATTTCATCGGGGGTGGTGGTGATCCAGGCCCCGGAAAGCAGCGGCGCTTTAATCACTGCCCGCTATGCCTTAGACCAGAGCCGGGATGTGTTCGCGGTGCCCGGCGAGATGGGGGACGAGAGCATGAAGGGCTGCAACCGGCTGATTGCGGATGGCGCCGTTTTGGTGCAGAACGCGGAAAGCATCCTTGCAGAGTATCGTTCCCGTTTTCCCGGTTTGAAACAGCCAGGAAGGCGAGAAAAATGGTCCATCCCTGCCGACCATTTGGAACAGAAACGGCCCAAACGGGCGCTTCCCGCCGCAAAGACAGTAGAAACATCCATGTTACAAGTGGCGCAAGAGGCGCCAAATCCAACCACACATCAGAAGCCGGCACAATTGGAGGAAATTGCCCTCACACAGACGGCCAAAGCGCTCTATTATACTTTGGAGGCTGCCCCTTTGGACTGTGACCAACTGGTGGAGCGTACAGGGCTGGCTGTATCGGAGATCATGTCGGCGCTCACAGAACTGGAACTAAATGACCTGGCGGAGATGCTGCCGGGCGGAAGGTTCCGAATAAAAGCTTGAGAATTCAGCAAATTTGCTTTTGGATAGAATATTTCTTGTAGAGAGGATGGTTGTTGTTGTCCAATCTCGTGATTGTGGAGTCGCCCGCCAAGGCGAAAACCATCAAAAAATACCTGGGAAAGGATTATGAAGTGGTGGCCTCCATGGGGCATGTCCGTGACCTGCCCAAAAGCCGCCTGGGGGTAGATCCGGAGAACGGATTTGCGCCGCAATATGTGGATATCAAAGGGAAGGAGGACCTGATCCGGGATCTGAAGAAGGCGGCAAAGAAGAGCGACTTTGTCTATCTTGCCACCGACCCGGACCGGGAGGGGGAGGCCATCTCCTGGCATCTGGCCCAGATGCTGGGGGTGGATATGAACCAAAAGAACCGGGTCACCTTCAATGAGATCACCAAAAGCGGTGTCCGGCATGGGATGGAGAATCCCCGGGTGATCGATCAGAAGCTGGTGGACGCCCAACAGGCCCGCCGGATCCTCGACCGGATTGTGGGCTATAAGCTCAGCCCATTTTTGTGGCGCAAGGTACGGAAGGGCCTCTCGGCCGGGCGGGTGCAGTCGGTGGCCGTCCGGATCATTATGGACCGGGAGGAGGAAATCCGGGCGTTTAAACAGCAGGAATATTGGAGCATTGATGCCAAGCTGACCGCGAAAGGCTATGCCAAAAAGCCGTTCCCCGCCAAGCTCTATTCCATCGACGGCAATAAGCTGGAGCTCTGCGGCATCCCTGACGAAAAGAGTGCCCAAGCGATTGTAGAGGACCTGAATGGCGCGTCCTATACCGTTTCCAATGTGAAAAAGGGTGTGCGCCGCAAATCCCCGGCCCCTCCGTTCATCACCTCCACCCTTCAGCAGGAGGCCTCCCGGCGGCTGGGATACCAGTCCCGCCGGACGATGAAGATTGCCCAGGAGCTGTACGAGGGCGTGGAAATCCAGGGGATCGGCGCTGTGGGCCTGATCACTTACATGCGTACCGACAGCCTGCGTATTTCGGATGAGGCCGCCAGCCAGGCAGAGGAATATATCACCCAAACCTATGGGAAGGAGTACCTTCCCAGCTCCCGCCGGGTATTCAAAAGCAAAAAGGGCGCCCAGGATGCCCATGAGGCGATCCGTCCCGCCGATCCCATGCTCACTCCCGACCGGGTGAAACCGGATTTGACCCCGGAACAATATAAACTCTACCGGCTGATTTGGGAGCGGTTTATTGCCAGCCAGATGGCCAATGCCCTTTTGGACACAGTGGCGGTGGACATTTCTGCTGGGAAGTATCTGTTCAAATCCTCCGGTTTCACGGTGCGGTTTGATGGCTTTACCGTCCTCTATGAGGAGATCAAGGATGACGGGGATGAAAATACGGCTGCCCTGCCGCCTCTGGAGACAGGAAATGTCCTGACCCTGCGGGAGTTGACCCCCAACCAGCATTTCACCCAGCCTCCTGCGCGGTATACAGAGGCCTCTTTGATTAAAACGCTGGAGGAGAAGGGGATCGGCCGCCCCTCCACCTATGCGCCCACCATCACCACCATCCTGGCCCGCAACTATGTGGAACGGGATGGGAAGTCCCTGAAGCCCACCGCTCTGGGAGAGGTGATCACCAAGCTGATGGAGGAACAGTTCCCGAAGATTGTGGATGTACACTTTACCGCCGACATGGAGAAGGAACTGGACGACGTGGAGGACGGGGATGAGAGCTACGCCCATATGCTCTCCCAGTTCTATGGCCCGTTTATGGACTCTTTGGAGAAGGCGGAGAAAAATATGGACGGCACCAGGGTGAAGGTCCCGGACGAGGAGACCGATGTGATCTGTGAACTCTGCGGCCGCAAGATGGTGATTAAAACCGGCCGGTTTGGCAAGTTCTTGGCCTGCCCCGGATTTCCGGAGTGCCGCAATACCAAAAAAATCGTCCAGGAGACAGGGGGCCTCTGCCCTCTCTGCGGCGGAAAGATCCTGGCCAAGAAATCCCAGAAGGGGCGGGGATACTATGGCTGTGAACACAACCCCACCTGTGGGTTTATGACCTGGGATAAACCGTTGGAGGAGACCTGTCCCAAGTGCGGCTCCACCCTCTTCCGCAAGGCGGGACGGGGCGGCATGATCCATTGCTTGAAAGAGGGATGCGGGTACTCCAGACCTTTGGATAAAAAGACCTCCAAATCGGAGGAGAAGGATGGACAGGAATGACGCCGGTACAGGTGATCGGCGCCGGCCTGGCAGGTTGTGAGGCCGCCTGGGCGCTGGCAAACGCCGGAATTCCTGTAACCCTCTGGGAAATGAAGCCCCAGCGATACTCTCCCGCCCACCACAGCCCTCTATTCGCTGAACTGGTCTGTTCCAATTCCCTGAAGGCCCAGCGGTTGGGTTCCGCCGCCGGGATGCTCAAGGAGGAGATGCGGCTGATGGGATCTCTGGTGGTGGACTGTGCGCTTCAAACCAGTGTGGCGGCTGGAGGGGCTTTGGCAGTGGACCGGGAGGCCTTTTCCCAGCTTGTCACCCGGCGGATCCGTTCCCATCCGTTGATCCGGATTTCGCTGGGGGAGGTGGAGCGGATTCCAGAGGAGGGGGAGACGGTGATTGCCACCGGCCCTTTGACTTCGGACACGCTGGCCGAGGGAATTCAGGCGCTCTGCGGGAAGTCTTTGGCGTTTTATGATGCGGCCGCGCCCATTGTCACTGCCGACTCTTTGGACTATGACAAGGTGTTCTTTGCTGCCCGATATGGGCGGGGAGAGGACGATTACATCAACTGCCCCTTCACACGAGAGGAGTATGAGGCGTTCTATCAGGCGCTGCGGGAGGCTGAGCCCGCTCAACTCCATGACTTTGACCGCCGGGAGCCGGCGGTCTATGAGGGCTGTATGCCCATTGAGATCATGGCCCGCCGAGGGGAGGATACCATCCGCTATGGCCCCCTCAAGCCGGTGGGCCTGCGGGATCCCCGCACCGGACATCGCCCTTGGGCGGTGGTACAGCTGCGTCGGGAAAACCAGGCCGGCAGCCTCTACAACCTGGTGGGGTTCCAAACCAACCTGAAATTCGGGGAACAGAAGCGGGTATTTTCCATGATTCCCGGCCTGGAGCATGCGGAGTTCGTGCGCTATGGGGTGATGCACCGGAACACCTTTTTGGATTCCCCAAGGCTGCTGCGGGCGGATTTCAGCATGCACGCCCGGCCGAACCTGCGGTTTGCAGGTCAGATCACCGGTGTAGAGGGTTATGTGGAATCCGCCATGTCCGGCATTGTGGCGGGGCTGCAGTTGGCACGGAAACTGAAGGGCCAGGAGCCCTTGCAGTTGCCCCTGGACTCTATGAGCGGAGCCCTATGCGCCTATATCAGCGATAAGACGGTGACTCAGTTCCAACCCATGGGCTGCAATATGGGACTGTTGCCGCCGCTGGAGGAGCTGGTGAAGGACAAACAGAGACGTTACCAGATGCTGGCGGAGCGTGGGATCGCCCATCTGCGGGATTGTTTAAAACAGGGAGGCTATGCGCTATGAGGATCATTGTAGACGCCTTTGGCGGCGATCACGCACCGTTGGAAATTTTGAAGGGCTGTGCTTTGGCAGTGCAGGAGTATGGGGTGGACATCCTGGCCTGTGGAGATGAGCAGAAGTTGCAGCAGGTGAGCCAAGAACAGGGGATCTCCCTGGATCGGATCTCCATCGTCAACGCCCCCCGGGTCATCTCCCCGGAGATCGACCCAGTGGAAGTCGTGAAGAGTTACGACGACTGCTCCATGGCGGTGGGCTTGAAGATGCTGGCCAACGGCGAGGGGGATGCGTTCGTCTCTGCCGGCTCTACTGGGGCGATTGCGGTGGGCGCGTCCCTCTATGTCAAGCGGATTAAGGGAATCAAACGGGCGGCTTTAGCCACTGTGATTCCCTGCCGCGGCGGGTGCTATCTGCTGGTGGATGTGGGGGCCAATAAGGAATGCCGTCCGGAGATGCTGGCTCAGTTTGGAATTATGGGAAGCCTCTATATGGAGAATATCCTGGGAGTGAAGAACCCACGGGTGGGGACCATCAACATCGGTACAGAGGACAACAAAGGGTTGGAGCTGCAGAAGCTGGCCAACGAACAGATGCACCAGGCACCAGTAAACTTCATTGGCAATGTAGAGCCCCGGGATTTGCCGTTTGGCGGCTGTGATGTAGCGGTCTGCGATGGTTTTACCGGGAATGTGATCCTGAAACTCACGGAGGGCCTGGGTAAATGGTTCGCGGACGAGCTAAAGGGGATCTTCACAGCGGGAACCCTCTCCAAGATGGGATATCTGTTGGTGCGGGGCGGCGTGGCCGAATTTAAAGACAAGATGGATTACAAAGAGTATGGCGGCGCTCCCTTCATGGGAATCACCCGTCCGGTGATCAAGGCCCACGGCAGCTCAGACGCCCGGGCGTTTAAAAACGCCATCCGCCAGGCCAAGGAGTATACCGAGCGCGGAGTTGTGGAAAAGATTGAACAGTCTTTGGCGGAGATGAAACGGAAACAGATGGTGGAGGGGTGAGTATGGAATATACCCGCGAGGAGGCGGAGCTGGAACAGCGAATCGGTTACCAGTTCCAGAACAAAAAATATCTAGATATCGCATTGACCCATTCCTCCTATGCCAACGAGGTGAAGAAAAACCTCTCCAGCAATGAACGCCAGGAGTTTTTAGGGGATGCGGTCCTCTCCATCATTGTCAGCGACTATCTGTTTCACACCTTCCACCTGGCGGAGGGGGATCTGACCAAACTGCGTGCCGCTTTGGTCTGCGAGCGGTCTTTGGATGAGTTCGCCCGGGAGATCCATCTGGGGGACTATCTGAAATTAGGGCGTGGAGAGGAGATGATGGGGGGACGGACACGCCCCTCCATCCTGGCGGATGCCTTTGAGGCGCTGTTGGCCGCCATTTACCTGGATGCGGGGATGGAGCCCGCCCGGGAGTTTGTCTTGAAATTTGTGTCCAGAGCCCTGGAGCATCAGGAGGATCTGGCCTTCAGCGACTACAAAACCATGCTTCAGGAGATCGTCCAAAAAAATCCGGAGGAAAAGCTCACCTACGTGTTGGTGGAGGAGAGCGGACCCGACCACAACAAGCGGTTTGTGGTGGAGGTGCATCTGAACAGCAATGTCATTGGCACCGGCTGCGGAGGCAGCAAAAAGAGCGCGGAACAGGCGGCCGCCCGGGAAGCGCTGCGGCTGATGGGACAGTGAAGCACGCCAATTTGTCCATCTTTGTGCCCCATGTGGGTTGCCCCCATCGGTGCAGCTTTTGCGACCAAGGGAAAATTTCAGGGACGCAATCGCTGCCCAGCGCAGAGACGGTGCGCCAGCTCTGCCGGGAGCAGGCCCCCCGCCTGGCTGGACGCCGGGAAGCGGAGATTGCCTTTTTTGGCGGCAGCTTTACCGCGGTAGACCGAGCCTATCAAGAGGAGTTGCTGCGGGCGGCAGCACCCTTTGTGGAGTCAGGGGATTTTTCCGGCATTCGGGTCTCCACCCGCCCGGACGCAGTGGACAATGAGGCGCTGCGTCTGTTGCACGCCTACCATGTCACCGCGGTGGAACTGGGGGCCCAGAGCATGGATGATGGAGTTTTAAATGCCAACAGACGAGGCCACTTGGCCCGGGATGTGGTGGAGGGGGCGCGAAAGGTCAGAGAGCAGGGGTTTTCTTTGGGCCTGCAGATGATGACCGGCCTTTACTCTTCCACCCCGCAAAAGGATCTGGAGACCGCCCAAAGGCTGGCGGATTTGCACCCGGACACGGTCCGTGTCTACCCCACCATCGTGTTGCGAAGGACCCGCCTGGCCCAATTGTGGGCGGCGGGGGCCTACCGTCCCCAGGACTTAGAGGAGGCGGTGGAGTTGGGCGCGCGGCTGCTGGAACTGTTTGAAGAGGAACATGGGATACCCGTAATCCGCATGGGGTTACACGCCCAGGCCTCGCTGGAACAGAACTACTTGGCTGGCCCCTGGCATCCCGCTTTTCGGGAACTCTGTGAGGGGGGTGTCCTGCGCCGCCGTTTAAAAACCGCTCTCCAGAGCTTGCCGCCGGGGCGCTATCTGCTTTGGATGCATCCCCGTTCGGTTTCCAAGCTGACAGGCCACGGTGATCGAACGCTGGACCGGCTGGGAGAGCAGGGATATTACATCAAAATCCGGCCGAAGGAGGACCTCCAGAGGCTGGAGCTGGAACTAGAGGAAGTGTGAATTTGCGGCTGCGCAGTTTGGAGATACAGGGGTTCAAGTCCTTTCCGGACCGTACAAAGTTGACCTTCCATGATGGGATCACCGCGGTGGTGGGCCCCAATGGCAGTGGGAAAAGCAATATTGCCGACGCAGTCCGCTGGGTGTTGGGGGAGCAATCGATCAAGACGCTGCGGGGCGGCCGCATGGAAGATGTGATCTTTGGAGGAACCCAAAACAGGAACCCCCAAGGGTATGCTCAGGTACAGATCTCCTTGGAGAATGCGGACCGGTCGTTGCCCTGTGACAGCGACGAGGTGACCGTCTCCCGTAAGCTTTACCGGTCGGGGGAGAGCGAGTACCGGATCAATGGGACGGCTGTACGCCTGAAAGATATCTATGAGCTGTTTATGGACACCGGCTTAGGCCGGGACGGCTACTCGATCATCGGGCAGGGAAGAATTGCGGAGATTGTCAGCGCCAAGAGCAACCAGCGCCGGGAGATCTTTGAGGAGGCGGCTGGCATCTCCAAATTCCGCTACCGCAAACAGGAGGCCCAGCGCCGCTTGGAGGGGGCGGAGGAGAATCTGCTGCGCCTACAGGATATCTTCTCTGAGTTGGAGGGGCGCGTGGAGCCCTTACGGGTCCAGGCCGAAAAGGCAAAAGCCTTCCTGGAACTGGCCCAGGAGAAAAAGACACTGGAAATTTCCCTGTGGGTCCAATCTCTGGAACATTCCAAAGGCCTTCTACAGGAACAAGAGGACCGCATTCTTCTAACTCGCGGGGATCATGAGGTGGTGCAACGGGAGCTGGAGGAGTTGGAGCAGTCCATCAATCTATGCTATGCCCAGATGCAGCGTCTCTCGGCGGAGGTGGAGGATTACCGGCATCGGATTCAACAAAAGGAGGAACAGAGGGCAGCGGCCCTCTCTCGCCGGGCGGTTCTGGAGAACGATATCGCCCACAACCATGCCTCCTTGGAACGTGCCAAACGGGAATTGGAGGAGTCGGGGGAGAGCGACAGCCAGCTGGAGGCCCGGATTCAGACCTATTTTGCTCAGATCGGCCAACGGGAGCAGCAGGCCCAGCAGCTGGGCCTGGATGTACAGGAGATTCAGCGGTGCCAACAGGAGCTTGCCCAGGCGCAAGGGATTCTGGAGGCCAAAGTGGAGACGCTGAAGGAGCGCCGGTTTACCCTGAACCAAAGCCTCAACGAGACAAAACTGTCCTCCGCCTCCGGGGCTACCCTGATCCAGGAGTCCCTTGCACGTTTAGAGGCCCTGCGGGAGAACGCAGTGGTCAAGGACGAGAATATCACCCGATTGAAAGGGGAGGTTTCCGACTGTCAGGAACTGCTCCAACGCCTACAGGAAACCATCCAATCCCTGGGGAACTCCCGGGATGGGTTTCAACTGAAGCGGAAGGTCCGGCAGGACAAGCTGGACCGGCTGCTTCGGGACTGCCAGCAGCTGGAGGACCAGGCCCGAGAGCGGTTGCAAAAAGCAAAGCTGCTGTTCGACATGGAGAACAGCATGGAGGGGTTTTCCGGCAGTGTGAAATATGTGATGGCCCAGGTTCACAAGGGGGCCATCAAAGGCGTCTATGGGCCGGTCTCCCGCCTCATCCAGGTGGAGGATCGGTATGCCTTGGCGGTGGAAATCGCCCTGGGGGCGGCCATGCAAAACCTTGTGGTGCAAGATGAGGCGGTGGCCAAACGGGCCATTGGCATGCTCAAAGCGGCAAAAACCGGACGGGCTACCTTCCTGCCGTTGACTACGGTAAAGGGACGGCGTCTGGAGGAGCCGTGGCTGGAGGAGATGGACGGCTTTGTGGGATTGGCTGCGGAGCTGGTCGGATGTGACGCTTCCTTTTCCGGCGTGATAGATCAACTGTTGGGACGGGTGGTGGTGGCGGAGGACCTGGACTGCGCTACCCTGATTGCCCGTAGGGGCGGGCACCGCTTTCGGGTGGTGACGCTGGACGGCCAGGTCATCAACGCCGGCGGCTCTATGACCGGCGGCTATGCCGCCCGAAGTGCTGGGATCCTCAGCCGCTCCAAGGAGATTGAAGCATTGAGAGCCCAGGCGCGCGCCTACGAGGATCAGGCCGCCTCGCTCCAGTCCCAGGTCAAGGCCATCCGGGAGGAACTCTCCGCTTCCGACGCCCAGCTCCAAGGGTTGGAAGGGGAATTGTCCACTGCCCAGGAGGACCGGATCCACTACCAGGCGCGCCTGGATCAGTTGCAGACAGCGCTCCAGGGGGCGGTGGATGCCAAGGAGCAGGCTGCCCAGGAATATAGCGGGCTCAATGCCCGGCTGGAGGAGCTGCAAGCCCAGAGCGGATCCAATGAGGACCTGATACGGGCTTTGGAACAACAGCTGGAACAGGTGTCCCAGGAGCTATCCAGTTTGAGTGTCCAGCGGGAAGCGCACCGCACACAGGCGGAACGGCTGGGGGGACAGCGGTCGCAGTTGGAGATTCAACAGGCTGCCCTTGACAAGGAGATCGACGGGCTGCGCCGGATGGTGGAACAGCTCAACGAACAAAAATCCCACCAACAGGAGCATACCCAGTCCCTGCGCGTCCAAATGGAACAGGTCGAGGAGCAGAACCATAAACTTCAACAGGAGGTTGTCCAAGCCCAGGAGGAGGGTGAGAACTGCCAGCGGGAGATCCAACGGATGAACGATGAAATTGCCCAACGCAGCCAGCAGAAGACTGCATATGAGGCTCAAGCTTCCGCTCAAAGGGCGCAGGAGAAACAGGCTTCCGCCCGCCGGGAGATGGTGGGACGGGAGCTGGAACGGCAGGAGGCCCAAAAGGCGGCGCTCCAGGGGGAGTATGACAGTGTGATCGCCAAGCTGTGGGAGGAGTATGAACTGACCCGCACCCAGGCGGCTGAATTGGCCCGCCCGGTGGAAGATCTGGGCAGAGCCAATCGAAAACTGGCAGAGCTCAAGGGAAAGATCAAAGCCCTGGGAAATGTGAATGTGGGCGCGGTGGAGGAATATCAGGAGGTCTATGAGCGCTACCGGTTCCTCAAAGACCAGATGGAGGACGCCCAAAGCTCCCGCCAGCAGCTATTAAAACTGATTGAAAAGCTGACCACGGATATGCGGGAAATCTTCTTGGACCAATTCCGGAAGATTTCCCAACAGTTCTCCCGCGTTTTTGTGGAACTATTTGGAGGTGGGCGCGCGGAGCTGACCTTGACCGATCCGGAGGATGTGCTGGAGTCGGGAATTGACATCTTTGTACAGCCTCCTGGAAAGATTATTAAAAATTTGGCGGCTCTTTCGGGAGGAGAACAGGCGTTTGTCGCGATTGCCATCTATTTTGCCATCTTAAAGGTGCGGCCCTCTCCCTTCTGCCTCCTGGATGAGATTGAGGCAGCCTTGGACGATGTAAATGTCACCAGGTATGCCCAATACCTCCGGACGATCAGCGGCCGGACCCAGTTTATCGCCATTACGCACCGTCGGGGCACTATGGAGGCGGCAGATGTACTCTATGGGGTCACAATGCAGGAGGAGGGAGTTTCCAAACTGCTGGAGCTGCAGTTGGGAGAGGTGGAACAAAAACTGGGGATCTCCTCCCAAAGTTAAAACGGACGAAACCGGAAAGGAACAAAAAAATGGGGTTTTTTGGAAGACTGGCCGAGGGCCTGAAAAAGACAAGGGATTCAATGGCCCAAAAGATGGATGCCATCGTCAATTCCTTTACAAAAATTGACGAAGAGCTGTTTGAAGAGTTGGAGGAGACGCTGATCCTTTCGGATGTGGGGATCTCCACCGCCCAGGAAATCTGCACCCGTCTGCGGGCAGAAGTGAAGCGCCAAGGGATCACCGACGCCAGCCAAATCAAGGGACTGATCAAGGAGATTGTGGCCCAGATGCTGGAGGGGGATGCCTCCCTACATTTGGACACGAAGCCCTCTGTGATTCTTGTGATTGGAGTCAACGGAGTGGGAAAGACCACCACCATTGGGAAGTTGGCCGCCAATTTAAAGGCCCAGGGCAAGCGGGTGGTTTTGGGGGCGGCGGACACCTTCCGGGCGGCGGCAATCGACCAGCTGCAGATCTGGGCTGACCGGGCTGGGGTGGATCTGATCAAGCAGTCGGAGGGGGCGGACCCCGCTGCGGTAGTCTATGACGCCATTGCCGCAGGCAAAGCCAGGGGGGCGGATGTGGTCATCTGCGACACCGCCGGCCGGCTGCACAACAAAAAGAACCTGATGGATGAGCTGTCCAAGATCGCCCGGGTTATCGGGCGGGAAGCCCCCGGCTGCGACACCGAAACACTACTGGTGCTGGATGCCACCACTGGGCAGAACGCCATCTCCCAGGCCCGCCAGTTCCAGGAAGCCGCCGGAATCACCGGCATCATCCTGACAAAGCTGGATGGAACCGCCCGGGGGGGCGTGGTCATTGGGATCAAGCAGGAGTTGCAGGTGCCGGTGAAATATATCGGGGTGGGGGAGCAGATCGACGACCTGCGGCCGTTTGACGCAAAGGAGTTTGTAGATGCCCTGTTTGACGGGCAGGAGGGAGGAGACTGACATGCAGGTGATTGTCGCCACTGGGAACCCTGGAAAACTCCGGGAGTTTCAGCGGATTTTTGCCCCTGTGGGGATTGAGGTATCCGCCCAAAAGGGGCTCTATCCCGATTTGAAGGTGGAGGAAACCGGACAGACGTTCGGGGAGAATTCCTTTTTGAAGGCCAATGCGGTCCACCAGTTGTCTGGCTGCGCGGCAGTGGCGGATGATTCCGGCCTATGTGTGGACGCCCTAGATGGACGCCCTGGCGTTTGGTCCGCCCGTTATGGCGGGGAGCAGACCTCCTATCCGGAGAAGATCCAGATGCTATTGGAAGAACTGAAGGAGATTCCCTGGGAACGGCGTACTGCCCGGTTTGTGGCCCACATCTGCTATATCTCCCCCCAGGGGGAGCGCATAGACGTAGAGGAGACCTGCGAAGGACGCATTGGCTATGAGCCCCGCGGAGAACGGGGGTTCGGGTTCGACCCCATCTTCTACGTGGGGGAGAAGAGCTTTTCGGAGCTCACCGATCAGGAGAAGGACGCCATCTCCCATCGCGGAAAGGCCCTGCGGGAGTTGGAACGGAGGTTAACGGCGCGAGGCGTTTTAAAATAATCGGACAACAACATAGAGAAGGAGAAAGCGGATGTTGACAAGCAAACAGCGGGCCAAGCTCAGAGGGCTGGCCAATCAGATGGAGACCATCCTACAGGTGGGGAAAGGCGGTATTCAAGAGGCTCTGGTCAAGCAGGTGGACGAGGCGCTCACTGCCCGGGAGCTGATTAAGCTGCGGGCATTGGAGACCGCGCCCGAGTCCGCCCGCCAGATTGCCGGAGATCTGGCCCAGGCCACCGGAGCGGATGTGGTGCAGGTGATTGGGACGCGGTTTGTGCTCTATCGCCGGAATCCGGAAAAATCCCAAATCTCCCCCGACTGATGCGTACCGGTGTCTACGGTGGGACCTTCAATCCCATCCATTTGGGACATGTGAAGCTGGCTGAAGAATACCGGGAGGAATTGGGGCTGGACCGGCTACTGGTAATCCCCGACTGCCACCCCCCACACAAACGGGCTTTTGACCTGGCCTCTGGGCCTCAACGGTTGGAGATGTGCCGGTTGGCTTTTGCGGGGGACCCAACTGTCCAGGTGGACGATCTGGAGCTGCGCCGGGGAGCCAAGAGCTATACAGTGGACACATTAGAACAGCTGCGGGAGCAGTACCCCCGGGATACTTTCTATCTGATCATGGGGGGAGACATGTTCCTGACAATTACCCAGTGGCACAACTTCCAGCGAATTTTTCAGCTGGCCATCCTCTGCGCTGGCGCCCGGGAGCTGGAGGAGTGGGAACGGCTGTGCCGCCATAGAGATTTTTTACAGGAGCGGTATGGGGTACGAAGCCGGTTGCTTCATTTTTCTCCGCTCCCCATCTCCTCCACCGATATCCGGGCTCGAATCCGGCGTGGCGATCCCATTGATGGGCTGGTTCCTCCAGGCGTTGCCCAGTATATTCGGGAAAACCAACTCTACCAAGGTTGATGCGGAACACCGCTTGAAAAGGTCAGAAAGGTGTGTGACAGCATGGGTTTTGATCTGGAACAATTGGAAGCGCTGGCAAAAAAGACCCTCTCTGAAAAACGGTTTTACCACACCCGATGCGTCGTCAAACAGGCGAAAAGGTTGGCCGAAATCTATGGATGCGACGTCCAAAAGGCGATGGCCGCTGCCTGGCTCCACGATATCTGCAAGGAGATGCCGCGGGAGGAGCAGTTGCAATGGCTGACGAAGTATGGTATTATTTTGGACAGTATCCAGAGGACACAGCCCAAGACCTGGCACGGGATGGCCGCCTGCGGGCTGATCAAATGCCAGCTGGGGATTGACGACCCGGAATTGTTGCATGCGGTGCGCTACCACACCACCGCGTGCGGCGAGATGACTCGCTTTGATGAGGTGATCTATCTGGCGGATTTGACCAGCGCCGACCGGGACTATCCAGATGTGGACCGGATGCGCCGCTTAGCGGAGTCAGGCCTTCTGGAGGCCATGCGGGAGGCCATGCGGTTTGCGGTCGGAGACTTGGTGGACCGCTCTTTGGGCATCAGCCAAGAGACATTCGAGGCCTATAACGCCTATATTTTGCGCAAAGAATGAAGCCATGGAGGTGTATTGATTGACGTCGATGGAACTGGTGCATATAGTTGCCAAACTTTTGAACAGCAAGAAAGCGGAAAACGTCGTCGCGTTGGAAATTAAGGATTTGACCACGATTGGCGACTATTTTGTAATCGCCTCTGGCGCCTCCACCACCCAGGTGAAGGCCATGTCCGACGCGGTGGAGGAGGGACTCTCCGCCTTGGGGTTGGAACCCCGCCGGATTGAGGGGTATCAGTCGGCCGCCTGGATTGTGTTGGATTACTACGAAGTGATCATCCATCTGTTCCAGGAACAGAGCCGCCAATTCTATTCTTTGGAGAGGCTTTGGGCGGACGCGCCCCGGGTGTTGCTGGAAGAGGACAAGTAATTGCGCCGGACGTTGCTGTTTGGGCGTATGAATAGGGAGTGTACAAAGTGAAGTACGATTTTGCAGCAGTGGAGAAGAAGTGGCAGGAGATCTGGGAGGCCCGCAACGTATTCGCGGCCTCGGACGATTACTCTAAGCCGAAATACTATGCGCTGGTGGAGTTCCCATATCCCTCGGGCCAGGGCCTCCATGTGGGCCATCCGCGCTCCTATACAGCGCTGGATATTCTGGCCCGGAAGCGGCGGCTGGAGGGGTATAATGTCCTCTATCCTATGGGATGGGACGCCTTCGGCCTGCCCACTGAGAACTACGCCATTAAAAACCACATCCACCCGGAAAAGGTGACCCACGACAATGTCCAACGGTTTAAGGCCCAGCTCAAAAGCCTGGGACTCTCCTTTGACTGGAACCGGGAGATCAACACCACCGACCCCAACTACTACAAGTGGACCCAGTGGATCTTCCTGCAGATGTTCAAACACGGTTTGGCCTACAAAAAGGAGATGTCGGTGAACTGGTGTACCGGCTGTAAAGTGGTGCTGGCCAACGAAGAAGTGGTGGGTGGTGTCTGCGAGCGCTGTGGCAGTGAAGTGGTCCACAAGGTGAAGAGCCAGTGGATGCTGAAGATCACCGAATATGCCCAGCGGCTATTGGACGACCTGGATCAGGTGGATTACATCGAGCGGGTCAAAACCTCCCAGCGCAACTGGATCGGGCGCTCCACCGGCGCCCAGGTGGACTTTGGAACCACCGCCGGCGACCTGCTCACCGTCTACACCACCCGTCCAGATACCCTGTTCGGCGCCACCTACATGGTGATTTCTCCTGAGCATCCCTATATTGAAAAGTGGGCCTCTCGCATCCAAAATATGGATGCGGTGCGTGCCTATCAGGAGGAGGCAGCCCGCAAGAGTGACTTCGAGCGCACAGAGTTGGCCAAGGACAAGACTGGCGTCAAGCTGGAGGGGGTCCGGGGTATCAACCCGGTGAACGGCAAAGAGATCCCCATTTTTATCTCCGACTATGTGCTGATGAGCTATGGTACCGGCGCCATCATGGCGGTGCCCGCCCATGACACCCGTGACTGGGAGTTCGCCAAAAAATTTGATCTGCCTATCGTAGAAGTGGTTCAGGGCGGCAATGTGGAGCAGGAGGCGTTTACCGACTGTGCCACTGGCATCCTGGTGAATTCTGACTTTTTGAATGGCCTGCCGGTGGAGGAGGCCAAAAAGAAGATCATTCAGTGGCTGCAGGACCACGGGAAAGGGGAGCCCAAGGTCAATTACAAGCTGCGGGACTGGGTATTCTCCCGCCAGCGGTATTGGGGTGAACCCATCCCCATCATCCACTGCGATCACTGCGGCTATGTGCCGCTGGATGAGAGTGAGCTGCCCCTGCGGTTGCCCGAGGTGGACAGCTATGAGCCCACCAGTGACGGGGATTCCCCGCTGGCCGCTATGGACGACTGGGTAAATGTGACCTGCCCCAAGTGCGGCCGTCCCGCCAAACGGGAGACCGATACGATGCCCCAGTGGGCGGGTTCCTCCTGGTACTTCCTGCGGTATTGCGATCCCCACAATGACCAGGCCCTGGCTTCCAAGGAGGCCTTGGAGTACTGGATGCCGGTGGATTGGTATAACGGCGGCATGGAGCACACCACTTTGCACCTGTTGTACTCCCGCTTCTGGCACAAATTCCTCTATGACATCGGTGTGGTTCCCACGCCGGAACCCTATGCCAAACGTACCAGCCATGGCATGATCCTGGGGGAAAACAACGAAAAGATGAGCAAGTCCCGGGGCAATGTAGTGAATCCGGACGATATCATCCGAGAGTATGGCGCGGACACCCTGCGGCTCTATGAGATGTTTATTGGGGATTTTGAAAAGAGCGCCCCCTGGTCCCAGAGCTCGATCAAGGGATGCAAGCGGTTCTTGGAGCGGATGTATGGGCTGATCGAGCTGCTGCAGGAGGGAGAGGAATATTCCCCCGCGCTGGAGGGCAGCCTGCATAAGGCGGTGCGCAAGGTCTCGGAGGACATCGAGCAGATGAAGTACAACACTGCCATCGCCACCATGATGAGCCTGCTCAATGAGGTCTATGACCACGGTTCCATCAACCATGGGGAGCTCAAGACCTTCCTGCTGCTGCTCAATCCCTTTGCCCCCCACCTCACCGAGGAGATGTGGGAGCAGTGCCAATTTGGCGGCATGGTCACCGACCAAAAGTGGCCCACTTATGATCCGGAAAAGTGCAAGGAAGCTCAAGTGGAGATTGTGATCCAGGTCAACGGGAAGATCCGTGGCCGGGCCCAGGTGGCGGCGGATGCCTCCAAAGAGCAGCTGCTTCAGACTGCCAAGGAGCTGCCGGAGATCCATTCGCTGGTGGATGGCAAAACGGTGGTCAAGGAGATTGTCGTGCCCGGGAAATTGGTGAATCTGGTGGTTCGGTAAATCCTTCCGAAACGATAAATTGGATTTCTACCAAGGTGCTTGACAAAAGAGGGCAAGATATAGTATAATTATTTTTGTTATCTGTGGATGCAGATACGGACTCCGGCCGGTTGGCGTGGGGAGGGAATAGGTAAATGGCAGAAATCCGGATCAAAGAAAATGAATCTTTGGATAGCGCTCTGCGCAGATTCAAGCGCTCCTGCGCCAAGTCTGGTGTTCTTGCGGAAGTGCGCAAGAGAGAGCACTACGAGAAGCCCTCTGTACGGCGTAAGAAAAAGTCTGAGGCTGCTCGGAAACGCAAATTTAAATGATTTTGTGGAAAACGGACAGGGCAAATGCCCTGTCCGTTTTTTGTGTGTGGGCAGAAGGTTGCCAACCGTTCAAAATCGCGCTATAATACTCACTGTTAAGCTTTTAAAAAGGAGTTACGGAATGAAGATTTTTTACCCACGCTTTTCATTCCGGCGTGTAACCGATCTGACGGTGGAGTGGTTAAAAGGGCAGGGAATATCAGCCCTGCTCTTGGATGTGGACAACACCCTCACCACCCACAACAACCCCGAAGTACCTGCAGAGGTATTGGATTGGCTCCATGAAATGAGAGCCGCTGGGATGAAGTTGTTGCTGCTTTCCAATAATCATCCTGCGCGGGTAGCCCCCTTCGCCCAAAAGTTGGGCGTAGGATTTATTGCGGATGCCGCGAAGCCTCTGGGCGGGGGAGTGAAGCGGTCCCAGAAGGTTTTGGGGGAGACTCCGGAGGGAATCGCCTTAGTGGGGGATCAGATTTTCACCGATGTGCTCTGTGCCAATCTGGCGGGTATTACCTCCATTTTGGTGGAACCTATGCAGTTGGAGAGCAGTTGGCCGTTTCGCCTAAAGCGCTGGGCGGAACAGTTGGCAATGCGGGGGTACAGCAGAAAGGGAGGAGCAGAACATGGCTAAGATCCGCTTTGGGCCTGCAGGGAATTCGGAAAGCTTTTCCCAAATGGGGTACCGGAATAACCTGCAGATCCCTGGCTATCTGGAACAGTTGGGCCTAAACGCCTATGAATACCAGTGTGGCCGGGGAGTGAAAATTTCCCAGGAAAATGCCCAAAAATTTGGAAAGCTGGCCGCGGAGAGGGATATTCAGTTGAGCGTCCACGCCCCCTATTATATTTCCATGTCCAGCTTAGAGGAGGAAAAACGCCAACGGAGTGTGGACTATGTCCTGCAGTCGGCCCAGGCGGTGGCGGCTATGGGTGGGAATCGGATTGTCATCCACACCGGCTCCTGTGGGAAGATTAGCCGGGAGCAGGCCCTGGAACTCTGCCGCCAGACCATGCGGATGTGCATCGCCAAATTGGATGAGGAGGGGTTGCAGGAAATTCACATGTGTCCAGAGACCATGGGCAAATTGAATCAGCTGGGGACACTGGAGGAGGTTCTGGAGCTCTGCCGATTGGATGACCGGATCCTGCCCTGCGTGGACTTCGGGCACTTGAACGCCCGCACATATGGAGGGCTTGCTCGGCCCCAGGCGGTGCGGGAAATTTTTGAGCAGATGGAAAATGTGCTGGGCCTGGACCGGATGCGCCTGTTCCATGCCCACTTCAGCCGGATTGAGTTCACCGTTCCCGGCGGGGAAAAACGCCATTGGACGTTTGCGGACACCCAGTATGGCCCGGAGTTTGAACCGGTGGCCGATTTGATTATCCAAAAGGGGTGTACGCCCACTTTGATTTGTGAATCGGCAGGAACCCAGGCGGAAGATGCGGCGCAGATGAAAGCGATCTATCGGGAGAAAGGGGGAGCGTTGGAATGAGCCGTTTTTTGGTGATCCATGGACCAAATTTAAATTTGGTAGGGATTCGGGAGCCTGGTATCTATGGAGCGATGGGGATTCAGGAGATCAACCAGAGGATTGCCCAACGTGCGGAGGAACTGGGGGTAGACTGTGAGATCTGGCAGTCCAACCACGAGGGGGAGATCGTGGACAAGCTCCAGCAGGCCAGAGGGACGTATGATGGCGTGGTGTTAAACGCAGGAGCCTATACCCATTACAGCATTGCTATTCGGGACGCCATTGCGGCGATCTGCCTTCCGGTGGTGGAGGTGCACATCTCGAACGTTCATGCCAGAGAGGAGTTCCGCCATCGCTCTGTAATTGCGCCGGTTTGCTTGGGCGGAATTTTTGGATTGGGTTGGAGAGGGTATCTGCTGGCGTTGGAAGCTTTGACGGCGGAGATAGACGAGAGGAGGATGGAACAATGAAGGAACGTCTGGATGCGCTGGTGGCTGGCCTTCCGGCAGAGGTGGACGCAGCTTTAATTACATCGGAGGTGAGCCGGCGGTATCTCACAGGGATGCCCTCCTCCGCGGGGACGCTTCTGGTATTCAAGGATGCCCCCGCCTGTTTGCTGATGGACTCCAGGTACATTGAGAAAGCGCGTCTTATTGTAAAGGACTGCAATGTTGTTTTGCAGAGACGCTTGGCGGCCCAGCTGCGGGAACAGCTCCAAAGCCATGGGGTAAAACGCTTGGCAGTAGAGAGCGACTATATGACGTTGAGCGATTATCTGGTATTTCAAAAGCGTCTGCCCGGTGTGGAACTGTTGATGGATGGGCGGTTGAGCGGCCTGTTGCGGCAGATGCGCGCAATCAAATCCTCAGAGGAGTTACGGGCCATCCAACAGGCCCAATCAATTACCGATGCTGCCTACACCCACATTTTAAACTACATCCGTCCGGGCCGTACAGAGCGGGAGATCGCGGGGGAGCTTTTGGACTTTTGTTACCGGCAGGGTTCTGAGCGTCCCGCCTTTGACTTCATTGTGGTCAGCGGCGCCAACTCCTCCATGCCCCATGGCGTTCCCACGGATAAGGCGGTGGAGCAGGGCGATTTTGTGACCATGGATTTTGGATGTGTTGTGGACGGGTATTGTTCCGATATGACCCGTACCGTGGCCGTGGGAGAGGTGGATGAGGAACACCGCCGGGTATACGCCAGCGTTTTGGCCGCCCAATATGCAGCGCTAGATGCCGCTCGGTCCGGGATTCCTGGCAAGGATGTGGATATCGCGGCACGGAATGTCATCTCCGATGCGGGTTATGGCCATTGTTTCGGACACAGCACTGGCCATTCGGTAGGCCTGGAGATCCATGAGTCCCCTCTGTTTTCTCCTGCTGAGGAACGGATTCTCCAGCCTGGCATGGTGATCACGGTGGAGCCGGGCATCTATTTGGAGGGAAAATTCGGCGTTCGGATCGAGGATATGATTGTGATCGAACCGGACGGCAATCGGGATCTGACCCATTCAGCAAAAGAATTCACGGTAGTTTGATGGATTTCCAAAGAAAAGGGTTGCTTTTTTGCGTTTTTTCATATAGAATTAGAATGTTAATTTGAGCGGTACAGTTCTGTCCGCCGGCGGATCGGCGGGATACGGAAAGAAGTATCAATTTTGGAGGTAGCGATATGATTTCTGCCGGCGATTTCAGAAATGGCGTCACTTTTGAGATGGAGGGTGGCGTCTACCAGATTATCGAGTTCCAGCATGTGAAGCCTGGTAAGGGTGCCGCCTTTGTGCGCACAAAAATTAGAAATGTGATCAGTGGCGCTGTGACTGAGAAGACGTTCAGCCCCACCGACAAATTCCCGTCTGCTTTTGTGGAGCGTAAGGAGATGCAGTACCTCTATAACGATGGGGATCTGTATTACTTTATGGACAATGAGACCTACGAAAATATTCCGATCTCTAAAGACGTTTTGAGCGATAACTTCAAATTCGTCAAGGAGAACATGGACTGCAAAGTGCTCTCCTACAAGGGTAAGGTATTCGGTGTGGAGCCGCCTTTCTTCATCGAGCTGGAGGTTACAGAGACCGAGCCCGGCTTCAAAGGCGATACCGCCACCAACGCCACCAAGCCGGCGACTTTGGAGACCGGTGCCCAGATTCGTGTTCCTCTGTTCATTAACGAGGGAGATCACATCAAAGTGGATACCCGTACAGGTGAATATATGGAGCGGGCCTAAGGGTCTGCCGTTTGGAAAAGGAGGCCTATGGAATGACAATTACCGAGAGAGCGGCCTATATCAAGGGCCTGGCTGAGGGATTGGGGATTGACGACTCCACCAAAGAAGGGAAAGTCCTAAACGCCTTGATCAGCGCGTTTGACGATCTGGCCCTGACGGTGGCTGACCTGGAAGCCGAAGTGGATGAGCTCACCGAAGAGGTGGACGCCATTGACGAGGATCTGGGAAGCCTGGAAGAGGACTACTACGATCTGGATGACGAGGATGACGGCTGTACTTGCGGCTGCGAAGATGAGGCAGAGGATGATTCTGACGAGGATCTCTATGAGGTCTGCTGCCCTACCTGCGGTGATGTGGTCTGTATTGACTCCACAATGCTCCAGGAGGGACAAACAACCTGCCCGAATTGCGGCGAGCTGTTGGAATTTGATCTAGAAGATGAAGACGACGGGCAAGGGGTAGGCCAAGAGGAGAAAGACCAATAATAGCAAAAATCAAAAGCACCCCGTGCCCGCGCGGGGTGCTTTTCCTCTTGTGATTGATATGTCAATCACAAGGTCAGCGTTCCAATGAGAGGATGGACCATTTGAGCAAGGCGACAAAATGGGCCGGAGTAATGGGAGCAGGGTTGCTTCTGTTGAGTTCCTTGCCGGGGTGTGTGGCCTCGGTGCCGGAACAGCCCGCCACCTCTGTCACTTTTGTGATGAATACAGTGGTGGAATATGAACTTTATGGACCGGATGAGCAGGCGGAAGAGGCGATCCAAGCCATCGATCAGGCTCTGCGGGACTTGGAAAACCGGATGTCCCTTTACTTAGAGGATTCAGAGATCCAGCGGCTGAACGCAGCTGCCGGAAATGGGGAGTGGATCCCACTCTCAGAGGATACCTTCGACCTGCTGAAACGTGCGAAGGAATTTGGAGACGCATCCGGAGGGATTTTCGATATCACCATCGCGCCCTTGACCGAGTTGTGGGGGGTAACCTCCGAGCATCCCCAGGTGCCCTCATCAGAGGAAATTCAACAAGCACTTGCTCTCGTGGATTATCGGGGTTTAGAATTGGACGAGTCCCTTCAGGCCGCCCGATTGACGCATGCGGGAATGGCAGTGGATTTAGGCGGAGCGGCAAAGGGCTATGCCTGCGATGTAGCTCGTAAAGTTGCCCAGCAATATGAGATTACTTCCGGCTACCTATCCATTGGGGGAAATCTCATGGTGATTGGGCAAAAACCGGACGGAAAACAGTTCACGTTCGGGCTGCGTGACCCACGAGGCAGCGCCAATGAATATATCGCCACCATCTCTCTTCCGGATTCCACCATGGCCACTTCGGGCGATTATGAAAGGTTTTTTGAGCAGGATGGAATTCGGTATCACCATATCTTGGATCCGGACACCGGTTATCCGTCAAACGGAGGTCTGATGTCCGTGTCGGTAGTCACCCCAGATGGAGCGCTGGCGGACTTCCTTTCCACAACGCTGTTTATTTTGGGGCGAGACGCAGCATTGGAACAACTCAACAATATTCCAGGCTGTGGGTTGATTTTGGTGGATACGGATAAAAATGTCTACCTTTCCGATTCTTTGAAAGAGTGGTTCACACCTGCTGATTCTACCGGTAGCTATCAGTTTGAGGTGCCCGCATGAAGGGGCGGGCGGCTCGAGTGGCCCGAATGGGTTTGCTGTTTTCCCTGGCTCTGGTGCTTTCCTTTTTTGAGTCGACCCTCTCCGGTTGGATCCCTGTCCCAGGAATCAAGTTGGGGCTTTCAAATGTTGTGACAATGTATTGCCTGTTCTGTCTGGGATGGCGGGAGGCCTATATATTGGCAGTATTGAAGAGCTTATTTGTGTTTCTCACCCGGGGAGCGGTTGGAGCGGCTATGAGTCTCTCCGGAGGGTTATTGTCCGTGACAATTATGCTGGTCTTGGTCAAGTTGCGCCGGAATAGTCATCTATTTATTTCCATCTGCGGCGGCCTGTTCCACAACCTTGGGCAATTGATGATGGCCGCTTTCGTGATGGACAATCTGATGGTCTTTTACTATTTTCCGATCCTGGCTGTAGCAGGGGTGGGAATGGGGATCCTAACGGGAGTGTTGACCCGGACTTTGGAACCCGCCCTGCAAAGGCTCGTTTAAAAGGAGATTTTTCCAGACGCAAGTCTGTTAAAATATTGTAGGGGAGAAGTGGCTGCTCCCTCTACAAAAAAGAAGAATCTTGTTCACAGAGGAGGACAAAGGTAATGAGTGTTTTGCAAAAGGCCCTCAGCGGGGTGCATGTCGCTCACATGAAAAACACGGAAAACTGTCCTACAGCCCCGATTCCGCTGCCCAAAGAGGTCTGCATCTCGATGTCGCAGCATATGGGACCGCCATGTAAGCCACTGGTGGCCAAAGGGGATCAGGTCAAAGTTGGGACCGTGATTGGGGACAGTGACGCGTTTTTGAGCGCACCGATCCATTCCAGTGTGTCGGGCACCGTAACCGCTTTAGAGGAGATTGTCACCGCAGGCGGCGCTAAATGCCAGATGGTTGTCATCGCCACCGATGGGGAGCAGTCGGTGGATGAACAGGTGAAACCGCCGGTGGTAGAAAACCATGCGGATTTTGTAAAGGCGATTCGCGCCTCAGGGCTGGTGGGCCTGGGCGGAGCAGGCTTCCCCACCCATATTAAAATGAATCCCAAGAACCTCTCCGAAGTGGACACCCTGGTGGTCAACGCCGCCGAGTGCGAACCGTACATCACTTCCGATTACCGCACCATCATGGACCGTTCCCAGGACGTTTTGGACGGTATTGCCGCGATTGTGAAGTATGTGGGCATCAGCCAGGTGAAGATCGCGGTGGAAGACAACAAACCCAAGGCGATTGAACTATTGCGCAAGCTCACCAAGGACGATCCAAAGATCGAGGTCTGTGCCTTGAAGGCGATGTACCCGAAGGGCGCTGAAAAGGTCACCACCTTTGAGACCACCGGCCGAATTGTGAAAGAGGGGATGCTGCCCTCGGATGTAGGCGTGATTGTGGAGAACGTGACCACAGTTGCTTTCATTGGCAAATACCTGCGGGACGGCATGCCGTTGGTGGAGAAATGTGTGACCGTGGATGGCGGTGCTGTGGCGGAGCCGAAGAATGTGACCGCTCCCATCGGTACCCGGTACGCCGACATCATTGCCGCTTGCGGAGGCTATAAGAAACCCTGCAGGAAGCTGTTGATGGGCGGCCCCATGATGGGGATTGTAGTCCCCAATGATAGCTATCCCCTTTTGAAAAACAACAATGCCGTGTTGGCGCTGGATGAGCAACAGACGGTGGTCCAAGAGGAACAGCCCTGCATCCGCTGTGGGCGTTGTATGCATGCCTGCCCCTTCCACTTGATGCCCCGCCAGATTGAAAAGGCGGCTGAGGCCAAAAATATCGCCATGCTGCAGAAGCTGAAGGTGATGATCTGTATGGAATGCGGGTGCTGCTCCTATGTATGCCCTGCCAAGAGGAACCTGACATTCTCCAACAAGATGGCCAAAAATATGGTCCGTGCCGCTACGGCGAAAAAGTGAGTTAGGAGGGGAACAAATTGTCTGCGAATGAAATGACAGCAAATAAGTTGATGGTCACGCCTTCCCCGCATGTGAAGGACAGCATCAACACACAAAAAATTATGCTGACAGTGGCAGCTGCTCTGGTTCCGACCCTGATTGCCGCCGTGGTCCTGTTTGGCATTCGAGCCCTTCTGATGACTGCGATCTGTGTGGCCAGCTGTGTGGTGTTTGAATACCTGTTCAGCGTGGTCACCAAAAAGCGGAACCCGATCTCGGACTGCAGCGCTGTTGTCACTGGGATGATTCTAGCGTTTAACGTGCCGGTAACCCTGCCTCTGTGGATGGCTGTATTTGGCTGCTTTATCGCCATTGTGGTGGTCAAAGGGCTCTTCGGCGGCATCGGCTGCAACTTTGCCAACCCCGCCGCCACCGCCCGTATCTTCCTGCTGGTGAGTTTCGCCGGCCCCATGACCAGCTGGGTTTCCCCCATCGATGGCATGGCCACAGCCACACCTTTGAGCTTGATCAAAGCCGGCCAGCTTGACCAGCTGCCCTCTTTGCTTCAGATGTTCCTGGGGCAGCGGGGCGGTGCCCTGGGTGAAACCTGTGCGCTCACCCTGCTTTTGGGTGGCCTGTTCTTAATCTGGCGGGGAATTATTCGCTGGGTGATCCCGGTATCGGTCATCGGCAGCGTATTTGTGTTTGCGCTGCTGTTCGGCGCAAATCCCATCTATGCGGTTCTCTCTGGCGGCGTGATGATCGGTGCGTTCTTCATGGCTACCGACTACTCCACCAGCCCGGTCACTGAAAAGGGCCAGGTCATCTTCGGTATCGGCATTGGTTTCTTGACCATGGTGATCCGTACGTTCTGTAACTATCCAGAGGGCATGTCGTTTGCCATTCTGCTGATGAACATCCTGGTGGCCCACATTGATACCCTGACCATGACCAAGCCGTTCGGAGCGATCTTCGAGCAGAAAAAATCTAAGGGGGCGTAAGGGATGAAGGAGTTACTGAAACCAGTCATCGTACTGACGGCGATCTGCGTAATTGCGGCTGCCCTGTTGGGATTTACTTACAACATCACCGCTCCGCTGATTGCCGAGGCGGAGGAAGCTTCCGCCAACGCCGCGAAGACGGAGGTGCTGCCAGGGTCCTCTACTTTCACCATCTGTGAACTGGCAACTCCCATCGAAGGGGTCCTAAGTGTTTCCAAGGACGATGGGGGGATGGGCTACGCCATTCAGGTACAGGATCAAGGTTATGGCGGCGCCTATGTGTTGATGGTTGGCATCGGCACTGACGGCAAGATCACTGGGGCCAAGCTATTGGACAACAGTGAGACGATGGGACTGGGCTCCAAGACCGGTTCTGCCGATTTTATCAACCAGTTTATTGGAAAGGATCAATCCCTGGAGGGCGTGGAGACCATCTCCGGCGCCACCATCTCCTCCAACACGTTTATCCGGTGCATTGACACTGCTTATCAGGCCTATGAAGCAGTCGGGGAGGGTGCATAATTATGAGTAAACAAGAACAGCCAAAAGTCAACCTGTGGAAAGTTCTGACAAATGGTATCCTGAAGGAAAACCCCACCTTGGTGCTGATCCTGGGTACCTGTCCTACCCTGGCGACCACTACCCAGGCGGTGAATGGTATCGGCATGGGTATCGCGGCGATGGTGGTGTTGGTTTGTTCCAACGTCATGATCTCTGCTTTGAAGAAAGTGATCCCTGACAGTGTGCGTATCCCCTGTTACATTGTCGTAATCGCCAGCTTCGTCACCCTGGTCCAGTTCATTGTCCAAGCCTATGCGCCAGCATTGGATAGCGCCCTGGGCGTCTATCTGCCGTTGATCGTGGTGAACTGCATCATCCTGGGCCGCGCGGAGATGTTTGCCAATAAAAATACCGTGCTGGCCTCCGCTCTGGACGGCGTGGGTATGGGCATTGGCTTTACGCTGGCCCTCACAGTAATGGGCACTATCCGTGAGATCATCGGAAACGGCACCTGGATGTCCGGCGCCGAGTGGCTGGGGATCCAGAACGGCCTCAACCTGCATTGGGATAACCCCATCACCGCGTTCCTGATGGCCCCTGGCGGATTTCTGATCTTCGGGTTCTTGATCGCTACCGTCAACCACTTTACCCACGGGAAAGTGATTAAGAAGAAAGAGTTTGGATGTGCGGGCTGCCCCTCTGCGGCCGCTTGCTCCGCTGCGCAGAAGGGAGGCGCTGCTGAATGACACAATATTTGATCATCCTCACTGGCGCCGTTTTGGTGAACAACTACGTGTTGGCGCAGTTTTTGGGCATCTGCCCGTTCCTAGGCGTCAGTAAGAAGCTGGACTCCGCGGTGGGCATGAGTATCGCTGTTATTTTTGTTATGGCTTTGGCCACCGCCACCACTTGGCCGATCTACACCTACATCCTGGTGCCCTCCGGCTTGGCCTGGTTGCAAACGATTGTTTTCATCCTGATCATTGCCGCTCTAGTGCAGTTCATTGAGATTGTACTGAAAAAGTACATCCCCAGCCTGCATGCGGCTCTGGGTATCTATCTGCCCCTGATTACCACCAACTGTGCCGTGTTGGGCGTCACCATCCTAAACCTGGACGAGGGCTACAACTTCATGGAATCCATGGTGAACTCTGTTGGTTCCGGTTTGGGCTTCCTGCTGGCCATGGTGCTCTTCTCCGGTGTCCGTTCCCGTGTGGATGCCACCGATAACATCCCCAAGGCCTACCAGGGAGTTGCCATCACGTTGACCGCTGCGTCCATCTGCTCCCTCAGCTTCATGGGCTTCACCGGCATCGTGGACGGCCTGTTTAAGTAAGGGGAAGGAGGACTTGTTATGTTGATACCGGTCATTATTGTCGGAGGGATCGGTCTGATCTGCTCTGTTGTCCTGGTCATTGCGGCTAAAGTGATGGCGCTTCCCGCCGATGAACTATTTGACAAGGTCCGCGCAGAGCTGCCGGGCGCCAACTGCGGCGCCTGCGGATATGCCGGTTGTGATGACTACGCCAAGGCTGTGGCCCATAGCGGTGCCAAAACCAACCTTTGTGTCCCTGGCGGAGCGGCCTGTGCACAGGCGGTCAGTGCAGCTATGGGCGTAGCAGCGGAGGATGTGGAGGAGCAGTACGCGATCGTCCGCTGCTCCGGCAATTGTCAAGCCACCCAGCCGGCGGTAGATTATGAGGGGGAGCGCACCTGCGCTGCCTGCAGCACCTTCTACCGCGGCAAGGGAAGCTGCACTTACGGGTGCATGGGATATGGCGACTGCGTGGCTGCTTGCCAATATGAAGCGATCTCCATTGTGGATGGGGTTGCTATGGTGGACAAATCTGCTTGTGTGGGCTGTGGTATGTGCGCCAAGGCCTGCCCCAACCACCTGATTGCCATTGTTCCCAAGTCCAGTACGATCTTTGTAGGATGTAGCTCCCATGACAAAGGCGCCGTCACCCGGAAGGTCTGTCAGAATGGCTGCATTGGCTGCAAAAAATGTGAGAAGACCTGCGAGTTCGGTGCTATCACCGTGACTGACAATCTGGCGGCTATCGATCCCAAGAAATGTACTGGCTGCGGCAGCTGTGTCACCGCCTGCCCGACAGGAGCGATTGTCACCTGTGTTTCCCGCTGCGAAACTGTAGTAGGAAAAGGAGCGTAACGATTCCCCTTTCAACCTTTAGAAGGAGCCGGTTTTCCCGGCTCCTTCTTCTTTATACCTCGTAAACCACACGCTAAGCGTGTGGTGAAAGGAGGGAGCGATAGCGTTGATATGAAAAAAGAAGCCTCCTTTTGATAA
>CAJFPF010000067.1 GCA_904398655.1 uncultured Anaerotruncus sp.
CCCAACACTGGCCGCTAATTCTCTCCAAACACTCTCTCAACTGAATCACAAAGGACGGGCAACTCTCCATGCCCGTCCTTTTTTGGTATTTGGGGAGGATCGTCCTCTTAGCCGCATACATAAAGGGGCCGCCGGAGATCTCTCCGGCGGCCCCTTTATGTATGATTACAACTCCTGTTTGGCCTTCTCTACAAGATGCCCCTCCTCATTGAACTCCAGATAGATCACATGGGAGCGGGTATACTTGATAATATTGTTCAGGCGGCGGATATCGTCAGGTCCATAGAAGACATAGGAGACACCCTCCTTCTTGGCCCGTCCGGTACGGCCGATGCGGTGGGTATAATATTCGTTCTCCAGGGGGATTTCATAGTTAAAGACTGCGTCCACGTCGGTGACGTCGATCCCCCGGGCGGCCACGTCGGTGGCCACCAGATGTTCAATCTTCCCCTCCCGGAAGGCAGCCATAATCCGGTTGCGGTCCCCCTGGCGCATATCCCCGTGGAGGCAATCCGCGTTGAAGCCGCGCTCTTTGAGCTGGCCGGCCAGGCTCTGGGTGGCATATTTGGTGTTGCAGAAGATGATGGTGCGGTGGTAGTCGTAGTACCGCAGGATGTAGACCAGGTCGGCCAGCTTTTGCCGCCCCACGCTCTCCAAGGTGTATTGGGTGATCTTGGGTTCGCTCTCCTTCACCGGCTCCACCGTCAGCTCCACATTGTCCCGCTGGTAGAGCCAACCGATGTCCATGACCTCCCGGGAGATGGTGGCGGAGAACATCACCATCTGGCGCCCTTTGGGCAGCTTGTCCAAAATCTTGCAGACATCCTTATAGAACCCCATGTCCAACATCTCATCTGCCTCATCCAAAACAGCAATGCGGACTTTGGATAGGTTGATGGTGCGCCGGTGGATGTGGTCCAACATCCGGCCCGGGGTGGCCACCACAATCTGGGCCCCCTTCTTGAGGGCATTGATCTGGCGGTCGATGGGTTGGCCCCCATAGACAGCCGCCACCTTCAGCATGGGCCGGAAAGCGGCCAACTGGCGCAGTTCCTCCACAATCTGTAAAGAGAGTTCCCGGGTGGGGCAGAGGATTACCGCCTGGACAGCCGGGTCCTGCTGGTCCACCTTTTCCATAATGGGGATCCCAAAGGCGCAGGTTTTACCGGTTCCGGTGGGGGCCTTCGCAATGATCTCCTTGCCCTCCAGCATCACCGGGATGGCCTTTTCCTGGATCTCAGTGGGCTGGGTGAAGCCCATCTGTTCAATGGCCCGCATCGTCTCGGGCGAGAGGTGAAAGTCCTGATAACTTGCCATGCAATCCGTCTCCTCTTTGCTTCGCATACATCTTTTATTATAACATAGGAAGGAGAGACCGTAAAGGGGGCGGAATTGCCCCCTCCCCCTTTCTTGATTGTGGAGGGCGGGCGTGGTAAAATACCCATGGAAGCCAGCTGTCGGTTGGCGGGATTTCTGGGGATAGGAGGGGTTCAATGGCAACCATGGAATTGGCAAAGCCGGGCCAGGAGATGGAGGCATTGGCTTTGATTGAACAGGGACGGGCACGTCTGGCGGCTCGGGGGATCGACCAGTGGCAGGACGGCTATCCCAATCTGTCCAGTCTCCAGGAGGATCTCCGCCGGGAGCGGGGTTACTTTTTGCTGGAGGATGGAAGCACCGCGGGCTATCTCTGTTTGGACTTTGCCGGAGAACCCGCCTATGAGGATCTGGAGGGGAGGTGGCTCAGCAACGGCCCCTATGGGGTGATCCACCGCCTGGTGGTGGGGGACGCCTTCGCGGGGCAGGGGTTGGCCAAACAGGCGTTTGCCCTGGCGGGGGAGATCTGCCGCCGGAGGGGCGTCCCCAGCCTGCGGGTGGATACCCACCAACAGAACCGGACCATGCGCGGCCTGCTGGAGCGGATGGGGTTTTCCCTCTGTGGCGCGGTCCATTACCCGGTGAGCGGGGAACGGCTGGCCTATGAAAAGCTGCTGATGCCGGCGGCTTTAGACTTCCAGCCTTTGGATGAGGGGCACGCCCAGGGGCTGCTGCCCCTCTGGTCGGATGGGGAGGCCCTCTGGTTCACCAACATGAACCCGTTGGCCACGGTGGAGGAGGCTCGGCAGCGAATCCGGGTATTGCTCCCCTCCGACTCCTTTGCCCTGGTGCGGGAGGGGGAGGTGCTGGGGGTGGCGGGCTGCCTGCCGGTGCCCGGCCAGCCGGGGTCCTACGGGCTCTATTACCAGCTCAAACGGGCGGCCTGGGGCCACGGCCATGGGACGGCCGCTGCCCTCTGGGTATTGGACCACATGCGTCAGACCCACGGCGAGCCGCTCACCTTCCTGGCGGAGGTGGCGGTGGAAAATCCGGCCAGCGAGCGGATTTTGCGGCGCTGTGGTTTCCGGATGACGGGGGAGCGCCAGGCATGGCACCGAGGGCGCGCCATCCAGCTCCGGTCTTACCAGCTGTAGGGATGGTTTTCAACAGAAGGAGGGATTCCTGTGGAAAATAGAGCGGAAATTTTATGTATCGGCACCGAGATTTTGCTGGGGAACATTGTGAACACCAATGCCCAGGTGATCTCCCAGGGGCTGGCGGAATTGGGGATCTACGTCTACCGGTCGGCGGTGGTGGGGGACAATGCCCAGCGCCTCCAGGAGGCGCTGGAGATCGCCTTCGCCCACAACGACATTGTGATTACCACCGGGGGCCTGGGCCCCACCTATGACGATTTGAGCAAAGAGACGGTGGCCGCCTATTTCGGCCTGCCTATGGAGCTGCATGCCCCTTCGGAGCAGGCGCTGCGGGACTACTTCGCCCGGGTGGGCCGGCCGATGGCCGAAAATAACCTGAAACAGGCCATGATGCCCAAGGGGTGCATTGTGTTGCCCAACCCAAATGGCACCGCCCCCGGCGTCATCATTGAGGGGACAGGGAACCGGGCGGGCAAGACCGCCATCCTCATGCCCGGGCCGCCCCGGGAGATGACCCCCATGTTCCGGGACCAGGTGATGCCCTATCTGGCCGGGCGCAGCGGCCAGGTGCTGCGCAGCCACATCGTCCACTTTTTCGGCATCGGGGAGAGCGACCTGGAAAACCAGCTGCGCCAGGAGATGTTGGCCATGAAAAACCCCACCCTGGCCCCCTACGCCAAAGAGGGGGAGGTGCAGCTGCGGGTCACCGCCTCCGCCCCCACCCCCCAACAGGCGGAGGAGATGATGGGGCCGGTGGTCCAACGGCTGCAGGAGCGGTTTGGCTCCCTCATCTATGGGGTGGATGTGGGGGATCTGCAGACCGCCCTGGTGCGGGAACTGGCCGCCCGGGGCCTGCAGGTGGCCACAGCGGAGAGCTGCACCGGCGGCTATGTGGCCAAACGGATCACCGAGGTGCCCGGCAGTTCCCAGGTGTTCCACTGCGGGATTGTCAGCTATGCCAATGAGGTGAAAGAGCAGCTTTTGGGGGTGCGCCACGACACTCTGGCAACCCACGGGGCGGTCTCCCCCGAGACCGCCCAGGAGATGGCGGAGGGGGTACGCCGGGTGTCCGGCGCCCAGATCGGCATCTCCCTCACCGGGGTGGCCGGTCCGGACGGGGGCACCCCAGAAAAGCCGGTGGGCCTGGTCTATCTGGGGGTATCCAGCCCCTGGCACAGCGAGGTGAAGGAGCTGCGCCTCTCCCGGGGGTACCACACCAACAACCGGGAGTCGATCCGCTATCTGGCCTCCTCCCATGCCTTGGCCCTGGCCCTCCGGGTGGCCCGGGCCCGGCCGTGACCCCGCAGCGGGTGGAGCATCCCCTTGCCCCCATCTGGGACGCCCGTTCCCGGGTGCTGCTTTTGGGGACCATGCCCTCCCCCCGTTCCCGGGCCCAGGGGTTCTACTATGGGCACCCCCAGAACCGGTTTTGGCGGGTGCTGGCGGCAGTGCTGGGGGAACCGCTGCCGGAGGACATCCCGGAGAAGCGGGCGATGCTGCTCCGGCGGGGGATTGCCCTGTGGGATGTGCTGGCCTCCTGCGAGATCGCGGGGGCTTCGGACGCCTCCATCCGCAACCCTGTCCCAAACGACCTGGGGCCACTACTGGCGGGGGCACCCATCCAGGCAGTGTTTGCCACTGGGGGGCAGGCCGCCAAACTTTACAGGCGTTGGCAGCAGCCAGTCACCGGGCTCCCCATCACCCAGCTGCCCTCCACCAGCCCGGCCAACTGTGCCTGCCCGTTTGAGGCTCTCTGCCGGGCCTATGGGGCGATTCTGCCCTGGCTGGATTCCCCAAAATCTGTATAAATTTGATAAAATATAACAAATAGGAGTGTTTTGGGGCGGAAAAGGTGTAAACAAACAGGAAAAAATAAAATATTTAGTCCAAATTGTAGAATTAGGAGGGCTGCGACATGCCGGATCTACAGCAGTTGGTACGGGAGAGCAAACGGATTGTCTTTTTTGGCGGGGCAGGGGTTTCCACCGAGAGCGGAATCCCCGATTTCCGCAGCGCGGACGGGATCTACCACCAAAAATACCCCTATCCGCCGGAGGTGATGGTGAGCCACACCTTCTTTGTGAACCATCCGGAGGAGTTTTTTGCCTTCTACCGGGAGAAGATGGTCCACCTGGAGGCGAAGCCCAACGCCGCCCACTACAAGCTGGCCCAGCTGGAGGCGGCGGGGAAGCTGTCCGCAGTGGTCACCCAGAATATCGACGGGCTGCACCAGGCGGCGGGAAGCCGCCGGGTGCTGGAGCTCCATGGCTCTGTCCACCGGAACCACTGTATGCGCTGCGGCAGATCCTATGACGTCCAAGCGGTGGTGGAGGCGCCGGGAGTTCCCCGGTGCAGCTGTGGCGGCATCATCAAACCGGATGTGGTCCTCTATGAAGAGAGCCTGGACAGCAACCTGCTCACCCAGGCGGTTCAGGAGATTGCCGCCGCCGATCTGGTCATTGTGGGGGGGACCTCCCTGGCGGTCTATCCGGCGGCGGGGCTTCTGGATTACCGCCGGGGCAAACTGGTGATCATCAACCGCTCCCCCACCCCGGTGGATGCCCAGGCCGACCTGCTGATCCAGGCCCCTATCGGGACGACATTGGGGGCACTGACGGTGGAGTAACCCCTGGAAAGAACAATCACTTTACAGGGTCGGGATGGGCCTTAGAGGAGGTTTTTGCATGGAATATCGACGGTTTGGAGAGAAGGTTTTGGTGCGGATCGACCGAGGGGAAGAGCTGTTCCAACAGTTGGAGGAGGTGGCCCAGCGGGAGGGGATCCAGCTGGCCAGCGTCCAAGGGCTGGGAGCGGTGGACGACTTCACGGTGGGAGTGTTCCGTGTGGACCGAAAGGAGTTTGTTGCCAACCGGTTCCAAGGCGCCTATGAGATCGTCTCCCTTGCCGGCACCATCGACCGGATGGACGGCAAATTCTACTGCCACTTGCACATGAGCGCCGGAGACGCCCAGGGGCGGGTGGTGGGCGGCCACCTGAAGCGGGCGGTGGTCAGCGCCACCTGCGAACTGGTGCTCTCCTTGGTGGATGGGGCGGTGGACCGTTTTTTTGACCCAGAGGTTGGGCTAAATCTTTGGAGGCTGCAAGGCGGTTTGTAAGAAGTTGTTCACAATTCCGACATGGGTAGCGGGGGCGGGCGTGGTATCCTAAAGGGGGACGGCCCGCCCTTGCTCATAACCGTTTGGGAAATTTTGTCTCCCCCGGCGGGCAGGAATCGGCGGGAAAAAATACACTTTATAGATGTGGGGGACTGTGTCCCCGGAAAAAGTACCCTTGGAAAGGGGATTTGAAAATGAAAAAGATGGTATGGCTCTTGGCCTTGACACTACTGCTTTCCAGCTGCAACCAGCCGGCCCAGCCCGCCTCCGGGCAGGCCAGCTCCACTCCGGAACCGTCCAGCGCCGCCAGCGCGGACGCATCCTCCCAGACGGGAGAAAGCACTGCAGAGGAACCGGAGGCGTCCTCCTCTGCCACCATGGCGCAACAGGCCCCCAAGCCGGATGGCTTGCCCCAGACCCAGCAGGGGGCGTTGGAACTGCCCGACCAGCTGGCCCAGGCCCAGGAGGGCTACGGCCTGGAGCTGTTGACCCCCGCCCAATATGAGGCGTCTTTGGACAACGGAAAGGGCGGCCCCCGCCAGTTCCTCACCGGGGATGTGTTTGTGCTGGGGTTGGGAGAGGACCAATACGCGGTGGCAAACCCCAACGGCAAGATTGTCACCGACTTTGTGTATGAGGGCTCCCAGGATGGATACTGGTTTGCCAACGGCGGTTGGATCGCCATGCGAAAGGATGGGAATGTGGGCCTGGTGGATGCCGCCGATGGCACCGAGCTGCTCCCCTGCGAATATGACTCCATCTCGGGCGTCTATTTGGGGAACGACACTTGGTCCGACCAGCTGGTGGAGGCCCGCAGGGGGGACGAAATTTTCATCCTGGAGCCCCGCACCGGCGATGTGGCCTTCACCCTGGAGCGGGGGGACGAGTTCTATGCCCTGCACGACCGGTATGTGGCCCTCCAGGGGGGGATGCTGCGGATCTATGATGAAGATTACCAGCCGGTGGCCAACTTCGTCTGCGACGGGGTGCAGATCAACCGGGGGGATCCCAACGACTTTGGGGACCTGCTGGGGGTGGAGTGCAACGGCCTCTGGGGCCTCACCGACCGGGATGGCAACTTTATTGTCAATCCCATCTATGAATCGATCGGCTACTTCCGTGGGGACTATGTGGACGTCACGAAAAACGGCAAAAAGGGTGTCATCAACTACCGTGGCGAGGTGGTGGTGGCACCCGAGTGGGATGATTTGATCCTGCATGAGGATTCCGCCAGCGTCTGCCAGGGCAGCCGTTGGGGGGCGATCACCGACCTGGACAGCGGCGAACTGGGGGTGCCGCTGACCTATGACTTTGTCTATGAATTCGGCACCAACGGCTATGCCTGCTTTGAACGGGGCGGCCGCTACGGCCTGGTGGACCGGGAGGGCAACGAGATGCTCTCCGCCAGCTACGACAACTATCTGGACACCAGCGCCAATTTGGAGGAGGGGTACTTCCTGGTAGCCGGGGATGGCCCCCTGCAGGGCGCGGTCATTGGCAAGGGAGGGCAGGTGCTCATCTCCGACGACCACATGTTCCTCTCCGGAGCGGATGGGGAGCCCTACAATATGGTCTGCACCCCGCGGGAGAAGTGGGGATATGTGGACCGTACCGGCCAGTATGTGATCGACGCCAAATATGACAATGCCGGGCCGTTCATGCCGGGCAAAGAGGTGGCGTTTGTGGAGCTGGACGGCAAAATCCAGCTGATCGACCGTAAGGGCAACCCTGTGCTCTCCACCGTCTTCAGCGACATCATCGGCTACAACCCCGAGACGATGGTCTGCGCCATGGAATACACCGCCCCCAGCGGGGAGAGCCGGGTCTGTCTGGCCCGGGTGATCCTGCCGGAGGGCTGAGGAACCTCGGAAATGTTGCGGCGCGCCCCCAGGGGCGCGCCGCCTGTGCGTTTTGGAGTTGTGGATTTTCTAACAATGCTTGCAACCGAAGCCCATCCATGGGATAATAGGGTTGGAACAAAACCCTGCGGGGGAAAGCCGCCCGGCAGGGCATCTGTGAAAGGAGAGGAGCGGAACCGATGACCACTGAGCACGCCCAGGTCACCGACCTGCGGTATCTGCAACTGTTGGCCCGTCAATATCCCACCGTCCAAGCGGCCAGTACGGAGATCATCAACCTACAGGCAATCCTCAACCTGCCCAAGGGGACCGAACACTTTATGTCCGACCTGCACGGGGAGTATGAGGCGTTTACCCACATCCTGAACAACGCCTCCGGCGCGGTGCGGGAGAAGGTGGACATCCTCTATGAAAACAGCATGGCCCAGGAGGAGCGCCGCCAGCTGGCCACCCTGATCTACTACCCTGAGGAGAAGCTCAAGGAGGTGGCGGAGCACACCGCCGA
Source organism: uncultured Anaerotruncus sp. (assembly GCA_904398655.1). GTDB lineage: Bacteria > Bacillota > Clostridia > Oscillospirales > Ruminococcaceae > Anaerotruncus. The sequence goes on from CAJFPF010000067.1 coordinate 7,955, forward strand.
CCTCAACGAGTGGTATAAACTGACCCTCCACCGGCTGATCGAGCTCTGCCGCCTGGTGAGCTCCAAATACACCCGCTCCAAGGTGCGGAAAGCGCTGCCGAAGGACTACGCCTACATCATCGATGAGCTGTTGAACACCAACTATGAGGTGCACAATAAACGGGCGTATTACGAACAGATCATCTCCACCATCATCAACATCGACCGGGCGGAGGACTTTATTGTGGCCCTCTGCGAGGTCATCAAGCGGCTGGTGGTGGACCATCTGCACATTGTAGGGGATATCTTCGACCGGGGACCCCGGGCGGACCGGATTATGGATATGCTCATGGAACACCACTCGGTGGACATCCAGTGGGGCAACCACGATGTGCTCTGGATGGGCGCCGCCACCGGCAGCCGCACCTGTATCGCCACAGTACTCAACAATTCGATCACCTACAACAATTTGGAGGTGATCGAGGTGGGCTACGGGATCAGCCTGCGGCCGCTGGCCCTCTTCGCCAACGAGGTCTATTCCAGCACCGACTGCTCCTGTTTTACCGCCAAAACCCTGGACGCCACCTCCTTTGACGCCAAGGATCTGGCCCTGGCGGCCAGGATGCACAAGGCGGTGGCGGTGATCCTCTTTAAACTGGAGGGGCAGACCATCCTGCGCAACCCCGAGTTCGGCATGGACGACCGGCTGCTGCTGGACAAGATCGACTATGCCAAAAAGACGGTGCGCATTGGGGAGCGGGAGTATCCATTGGCCGACTGTGACTTTCCCACCGTGGACCCGGCCGACCCCTATGCCCTCTCCGACCAGGAGGCGGTGCTCATGCGCCAGTTGAGCGATGCCTTCCAAAACAGCGAGAAGCTCCAGCGCCATGTAAAGTTCCTCTACTCCAAAGGGGGGCTGTATAAGCGCTATAACAACAACCTGCTATTCCATGGCTGTATCCCCCTGAACCCGGACGGCAGCTTTATGCCCTTTTCCATCGGCTGCCGGAACAAGTCGGGCAAGGCGTTTTTGGACCACGCCGAGTCGGTGGCCCGCCAGGGCTACTACGCCAAGCCCGGCAGCCAGGAGAAGCAGTTCGGCAGGGATTTCCTTTGGTTTTTGTGGTGCGGACGCAACTCCCCTCTCTTTGGGCGGGACCACATTGCCACCTTCGAACGGGCCCTCATCCGGGATCAGGAGACCTGGGTGGAGGAAAAGAACCCCTATTATCGTTACTGTGACCAGGAGGAGTACTGTGTCCGGATCCTGGAGGAGTTTGGCCTGCAAGGCCCCCACTGCCACATTGTCAACGGCCATGTGCCGGTGAAATCCAAGGACGGGGAGAGCCCCATCAAGGCCAACGGGCGGCTGATTGTCATCGACGGCGGGTTCTGCCGCGCCTACCAAAAGACCACGGGGATCGCCGGCTACACGCTGATCTACAACTCCTGGGGGATGCGCCTGGCCTCCCACCAGCCGTTTTCTGGGTTGGAGGAGGCGGTGCGCCAAAACACCGACATTGTCTCCACCTCGGTGGTGTTTGAGCGGATGGAGTCCCGGATCAAGATCTCGGAGACCGACACCGGCGCCGCCCTGAAAAAGAATGTGGAGGATCTGCAGTGGCTTTTGGGGGCCTATCGGACCGGCCTGATCACGGAGGACCACGAGGCTGTGCGGCCTTGACAACCCGCCCCGTTGGGTGGATAATAGGGGAAATTGCTCCGGATAGGGAAAGGAAGGGATCGGCATGCGCCAGTGTATGGACGCCGACAATCTGCACCGCCGCCTGAAAAAGATCATCGGGCAGGTGCAGGCCATCGACCGGATGGTGGATGAGGATGTCCCCTGCGAGGACATCCTCGCCCAGATCAACGCCGCCAAATCCGCGTTGCACAAGGTGGGCCAGGTGGTGCTGGAAGGGCATATCAACCACTGCGTCCGGGACGGGATTGAACACGGGGACGCCGACCAGACCATCGCCAACTTTACAAAGGCGGTGGAGCGGTTCTCCAATCTGATCTGACATACCCAGCCTGGAAAATGGAGGGAAAAGGATGCAGCACAAATGTAGAGTGACCGTGATCGATAAAAAGTGTTATCCGGAGTTGCAGGCCCAATACTGCGCCGACCCCCACTCCGGCCCCTGCCCCTGTTATCAGGTGGGGGACACCTTCCTATTTGAACGGTACGGCCAGGCGGATGACTTTTGGCATATGGGTTTGGGGACCCTGGCGGGGCCCGGACAGCCGGGGACGGCGGGTTCCGCCCGCTTGCCCCACTGCTCGGAGGCCTGGGACGCCATCAGCCGGTATATCTACACCGCTCTCCAGGGAGGGAGTATCATGCGGGGCTGGATGAACGACCCGCGGGTGATGATCGCCTGCTGTTCCGACGGAACCCGGCCGGTGATCTTCAAGCTGGAGCGCCTGGACTACAAGGCCCTCTATCTGGAGGGGACGGCGGACCGTCCGGAGGCGGAGGAGAGGGTGTCCAACGCCCTGCGGGCGCTGCCCGGGGTGACGGAGGTGGCCTTCAGGCCCCAAGAGGGGTTTGTGGAGGTCTATCTGGATGGGGATCTGGCGGATGAAGCGCTGCGCCAAGCGGTGGAGAGCTGCCCCGGTTGCCGGGTGGCGAAGATCGAATAGGGCTTTTGGCCAAGAAAATGATGGGTGGAGGGGCTGTTCCCTGGGGGCGGCTCCTCCATCTTTTTCCTTTCACGGAAAGATTCGGCGGTTATCTCTTGACAACTTATACCCATAGGGGTATACTGATACCAATACCCATATAGGTATATAGGAGGGGTCTTATGCAGACACTGGAGAAACTGTTGGAGTGGGGAGGCACCCGCCGGGATATTGCTTTTTTGGTGGTGTCAGGGGTGGCGCTGCTGGCCAGCATCTTTGGGTTCCAGCCGTTCCCGTTTGATATTGCCTGGGTGGCCATCGTCCTGTGTGGGGTGCCCATTGTGCTGGAGGCGATCATCGGCCTGGTCACCGCCTTTGACATCAAGGCGGACGTCCTGGTCTCGATTGCCCTGGTGGCCTCGGTGGTCATCGGGGAGGACTTTGCCGCCGGGGAGGTGGCGTTTATCATGCAGCTGGGGGGCCTTTTGGAGGACCTGACGGTGGCCAAGGCCCGGGCGGGCATTGAAAAGCTGGTCCACCTGACCCCCCGCACCGCCCGGGTGGTCTCCTCCCAGGGGGAGCGGATCGTTCCTGCCGAGCAGGTACAGGTGGGGGAGATCCTGCGGGTGCTGCCCGGGGAGACCATCCCGGTGGATGGGGTGATCCAGTCGGGACAGACCTCCATCAACCAGGCGGTGATGACCGGCGAATCCCTTCCGGTGGACAAGGGCCCGGGAGATGAAGTCTCCAGCGGCACCGTCAACCAGTTTGGGGCGTTTGAGATGCGGGCCGCCAGGGTGGGGGAGGACAGCTCGATCCAGCGGATGATCCGGCTGGTCCAGTCGGCGGACGCGGGCAAGGCCAAGATTGTGGGAATTGCCGACCGCTGGGCCACCTGGATTGTGGTGATCGCCCTCACCGCTGCCGCACTCACCTGGCTCTTCAGCGGGCAGGTCATCCGGGCGGTGACCATCCTGGTGGTCTTCTGCCCCTGCGCCCTGGTGTTGGCCACCCCCACCGCCATCATGGCGGCCATTGGGAACGCCACCCACCACGGCTTTTTGGTCCGGGAGGGGGACGCTCTGGAGCGGCTGGCCGGGGTCAGCCGGGTGGCGTTTGACAAGACAGGCACCCTCACCTATGGGGCGCCCCAGGTGGCGGCGGTGCAGAGCTGCCTGCCGGAACTGGATGAAACGGACCTCTACGCCTGCGCGGCCGGGGCGGAGCTGCGTTCGGAACACCCCCTGGGCAAAGCGGTGGTGCGGGGATTCCAGGAGAGGGGCGGCAGACCGCCTGAGCCTATGGAATTTCGTATGCTGCCCGGCCGCGGGGTGAGCGCCCAGCTGCCGGTTGGCCGGGTTTTGGCCGGGAACCTGGCGCTTCTGGAGGAGGAGGGGGTGCAGCTGCCTCCCCAGGCCCGCCAGGGGGCTGAAACCTATCTGGAGCAGGGATGCACCGTCATCTATTTGGCCCTGGACGGGCGGTTTGCGGGATTTTTGGCCCTGTCGGACACCCTGCGGGAGAGCGCGGTCCAAACGATCGCCGGCATCCAACAGGCGGGGGTGGAGCCGGTACTGCTCACCGGCGACCATGAAAACGCCGCCCGCCAGATTGCCGGCCGTCTGGGGATTGGTCAATGGAGGGCGAACTGCCTGCCGGAGGACAAACTGGAATGGATTGGGGAGAGCCAGGCCCAAGGGAGGCAGGTGTGCATGGTGGGGGACGGGGTCAACGACGCCCCCGCCCTGAAGCGCGCCCAGGTGGGCATCGCCATGGGGGGCGTGGGCAGCGATATCGCCGTGGAGGCGGCGGACATCGCCCTGGTGAACGACGATATCAAGGAGCTGCCCCACCTGTTCTGGCTGGCCCGGCGGATGATGTCCACCATCCGGTGCAACCTGACCTTCTCCATGGCCCTCAACTTTTTGGCGATCCTGCTGGCCATCACCGGCCTGCTGGGCCCGGTGGTGGGGGCGCTGGTCCACAACGCCG
>CAJFPF010000068.1 GCA_904398655.1 uncultured Anaerotruncus sp.
ATAGCAAAGGGAGTTTTTTGTCTTCATCATCGGCATAAGCCTTCTTTGGAACCACTCGCCTTGCGAGTGGTTTTCGGTATACAATAAGGCGGCGGGCCGTGATCGGTCCGCCGCCTTTTGGAAAAGCGGGAGGCTCACTCCTGTTCCATCAGTTTCTTCGCCTCTTCAATGACACCCGCTTCCAACTGCTGAGGAAGCAGTTCATACCGGGCGAACTGGAAGGTGAAGTTTCCACGTCCTTGGGTGGTGGAACGCAGCATGGTGGAGAAATCCCCCATCTCGCTCATAGGCACTTCGCCCTCGATCTCCACCAGGCCGTCCTCCGAAGGATTCATCCCCAATACACGGCCGCGGCGCTTGTTCAGCTCGCTGATGATGTCGCCGGTATAGGAGTCAGGCACATACACCTTCAAAGTGCCGATGGGCTCCAACAGCGCCGGGGAGGCCTGGGGCATCGCCGCCTTATACGCCAGGGAGGCAGCTGTCTTGAACGCCATCTCGGAGGAGTCCACTGGGTGGTAGGAGCCGTCCAGCAGCACTGCTTTCAACCCCACCACTGGGTAACCCGCCAGCACGCCATGTTTGACGCAATCCTGAAGGCCCTTCTCCACCGCTGGGAAAAAGTTCTTGGGCACCGAGCCGCCGAACACGTTTTCCTCGAACAGCAAGTCCTCGCCGTCGTAGGGGGAGAACTCGATCCACACGTCGCCATACTGGCCGTGGCCGCCCGACTGCTTCTTGTGTTTGCCCTGGACCTTCACCTTTTTCCGAATGGTCTCCCGATAGGGCACGCGGGGCTTGACCAGGTCGATGTCCACGCCGAATTTGGCCTTCAGCTTGGAGACGATCACATCCAGGTGCTGCTCTCCCAGGCCGGAGATGACCTGCTGCTTGGTTTCAGCGTTCTGCTCAAACCGGATGGTGGGATCCTCCTCCATCAGACGGGCCATGCCCTGGGCCACCTTGCCCTCATCCCCTTTGTTCTTGATCTTCACCGCCATGGACAGGCAGGGCTCCGGGAACTGCATCCGCTGGAACGAGACCACCTTCTTGGGGTCGCAGAGGGTATCCCCTGTGACCGAAGCGGTGAGCTTGGTCACCGCGCCGATGTCGCCGGCAGTGATAAACGCGGTCTCCTCCTGTTTTTTACCGGTGGTGTAGACCAGCTTGCCCAAACGCTCCGGTTCGCCTGTGCGGGAGTTTACAGGGGCCAAATCGCCGGAAAGCTTGCCGGAAACCACCTTGAAATAGGACAGCTTCCCCACAAACGGGTCAGCCACGGTTTTGAAGATGTAGGCTGCCAGGGGCGCCTCGTCGGTGCAGGGGATCTCCACAGAATTGCCGTCCGCATCCTCGGCGGTCTCAGCCCCGGCCTCCCAGGCGGAGGGCAGGTGGTCCACCAGGGAATCCAGCAGCATGTCAATTCCTTCCAGTGTCAAAGCGGAGCCGCAGAGCACCGGGGTGATGGCCCCCGTATGGACGCCGTTGTGGATGCCGCGAATGATCTCATCCCGGGTGAACTGCTCGCCGGAGAAGAACTTTTCAAACAGTTCCTCATCCGTCTCCGCCACCGCCTCGCTGATGGCGGCAATCAAGCCCTCCAGGCGGTGGCCGGTATCGGGCATCGCCACCTCGGACGGCTCTCCCTTGGCGTTGTAGCTGTAGGCCTTGTTGTCCACCAGGTTGATGTAGCACTGGACCTTGTGATCCACCACAAAGGGCACCACCAGCGGGCAGACGGAGGGGCCAAATTTGCCCTTCAGGTCCTCCAGCACCTTATAGAAGTCGGCGTTTTCACTGTCCATCTTGTTGACAAAGAACATCTTGGATTTGCCCATCTGGTCGGCCAGTTTGTAGGCCTTTTCCGCGCCCACTGTGACGCCGGAACGGGCGGAGAGGACGATGAGGACGCTTTCGGCCGGGCGGATCCCCTCATACATGCCGGCAGCAAAGTCAAACAGTCCAGGAGTGTCGATCAAGTTGATCTTTACGCTGCCCCAGCTGAAGGGCGCAACAGCGCTGGAGACCGAAACCTTCCGCTTGGTCTCCTCAGGATCGAAGTCGCAGACGGTGTTTCCATCCGTCACCTTGCCCAGCCGATCGGTGGCTCCGGCCTTAAACAGCAGCGCCTCTGCCAGGGAGGTTTTGCCGCTGCTGCCGTGGCCGGCAATGGCAACGTTACGGATCTTGCCTGCTAAATATTGTCTCATGTGGATACACTCCTTTTCTATCTGCAAACGCATTAGTCATAATTGCCAGGAACACCCCCGGGCGTTCAAGCACATTATATTGATATTATACAGTTGGTTTGCAGATTCCGCAAGTGGGGGCATCCTGCACTTGTCGTATAAATAATTGAAGAAATTTCATCACTTTTGCACAACAAAGTTTCCCCACACTTCTACAGATTTGTCCTAGAAACCCGAATGGGGCAAGCCAATTACGGCTTACCCCATTCAAAAATCGCTATTTGGAGACCGCAGAGCAGACCACCGCGGTCAACAGCATCCATACCAACCCATACAAGAGCAATACGCCGCTGGAAGCCAGGCTCAAGGAGCTGGTAAACGCCATAAACGCCACCAATCCGTAACCGGCCACTACGCCAACCACCTGGAAGGCGGCGCCGTGCATCACAGAGCGGCGCACCGCTCCCGCCGCCCGCAACAGGGCGAGCACCCCCGCTACCCCGCCCCGGTGGGCGGCGCCCGCGGAGATCCGCTCTTTCGCACGGGTGAGCAACCCATATTCGGCGTGCAGCTTGGCAGGCATCACCTTCAGCCCGGTGCGTTTCAGGCCGAACGCCCCCGAAATCAATTCCACCGTCAGGTTTGGATCAGTGGTATACACCACAATGGAGGCCCCGCGGCGCTGCAGTTCGGACAGCATCTCCGCCCGGTCGGGATCGGGGTTGTAGCTCACCACGAACATGGCCGACAGCTCCCCGCTGCTGGCAATATAGAACACCCGGCGGCCGTCCCGCACATAGCGGGATTCAAAATCTTTGGAGGGGCAATCGATCCCATGGTGGCGCATCAGATCCCGGCTGCCGATGAGCACCCTCTTTCCGTTCACCCAGGCGGAGATTCCCAGCCCATCCTCATAGGTCAGGCTTTCCACCTGGCGGAGCATCCGCCGGTTGCCCCCCACCATATTGAGGAACACCCCGGAGAGGATCCCGTCGCAGGAGATGACCACACTGGCGGCGTCCAGAATAGCCTCGTCAATCCGCTTTTCCGCGAACACCTTCATCCCGTGGATCATGATGTTGTCGGGGAAAAACAGATCCTTATCACTCAGCAGAACCGCGTCCGTCTCCGACAGCTCCTCCGCCGTCTCATAGCCCGCCAGCATATGGCCGTTGCGGGTGAGCCGCTTGGACATCTGGTTGAGCATCAGGTTGGGCACCAGGGTTGTGGAGAAGGGGGCGCAAACGCATAGCACCGCCGCAAACCCGCTCACCGCCACCGGCAGATCCCCGTCCCCCAACAGGAAGGAGGCCACCGCCACCACCAGCGCCCCCAACAAGCTCACCGGCGCGGCAAAGCAGTGGAAGGTCTCGCTGTAATCGGGGGAATAGCTCTTCTCCAAAAAGCCCATGAGGAAATCGGTCTTGACATTATAGGCCACCCGGTTGACCTCCGGCCCCAGCCCGCGGGCAAATTCGCGGGCGAACTCCCGGTTTTGGATCTGGACAAAGGCATATTTCTCCCGGTCGCTGGTGAGATAGCGGAAATTGCGCGCCACCCGGGCAAACAGCAGGCTCTTTCCCCACAGGTTGCACCAGAGCGCCGCCAGAGCCACGCAGAAATAGAGGCTGATGGACTCGCTGGCATAGACCGTCTGGGGCAGGGCAGTGAGCACCGCCCCTTGAATCACCGCCGCCAGCACAGCCAGGGCGGCGGGGGTGTCCCCGTTGGCCCGCAGCCGGAAGAGGGCCACAATCCCTCCGCCCACAATGCCGCTGCAGATGATGGCCCCCAGAATGCAGACCACCAGGTTGACAATCAAAAATAGCCGCATATTCTCCTCGGGCAGCATAAACGGCGGAAGAAACAGCAGGCCGTTGGGCACCCCCAACCGTTCAGCCAGAGCCAGCGGGCGCAACGAGAGTGCCAAGTAGAGGGAAACCAATGTCAAAATACCAGTCAGGAACAGCTTTACCCGCAGCCCGGTGCGCAGGGATTTGAGGTCCTTTTCCACAAACGGCGCGTCCTCCAGGGAGGCAAAATCCTCCTCCGCAGAAGGGGTTTCCAGACGCTCCTGCTCCGCGTAGGACTGCCGCCAGCGGGAATGAGCCAGGCTTCCGCCGGCCGCGTCCACCTCTTGGGTGTATTCCTCTCCCCATTCCTGTCCATTCGGTTCCTGTTCAGTGGCGGAAGCGAACCGCCCTGTCATTTGGAAACGGAATGCCTCCTCCCCGCGCTCCTCTTCATAGAGTTCCTGGGAGGGCATGGGATCCTCTGGGAGATCAAATGAAGGAGGAAACTCTGGCTCCGGGCGCCGAGCTGTCTGCTCCCGGGGCTCCCGTACCCGCTCCCGAGAATGCCCCCGGCGGGAAACTGTTGACGTTTCCTGTTCCCAGTCGGCATTCTCCCTTTGGATTGGCTTCCTAGAGGCCCTCTGGACAGGGCGGCGCTCCCGGACCCGGGGCTCACTCCGGGCCGTCTCATCCAGGTGCTGGGGGCCTTGCTCCCATTCATACCGCTCCTCTTGAAGGGAAGAGAGCCCGGCGGTGGACGGTGGAGCGCTCTCCCTGGGTTGGGGAGCGGGCGCTGGGCGCCGGGAGGTGTAAGAACCCTGGCCGGCCTCCGGCTGCTGTCCCTGGGCGCTGCGTTTCCGACGGACTTCCTCTAAGATTTCATCCACATTGTATTCCCGGCCCATTTCTCCACTCCTTACTTTTGATGACTGGGGGAGGCGCTTCCCGTCCTCTGACGGACGGCCTCATACAATAGAATCCCCGCCGCCACAGAGGCGTTCAGGGAGTTAACCTTTCCACACATTGGCAGTGAAACAGCGCCATCGCATGTCTCCCGCACCAACCGGGAGACGCCGAACCCCTCCGAGCCCACCACCAGGGCCAGGGGGCCCCGCAGATCTGTCTGATCCCAGGGCTGGCCTCCCATATCTGCACAGTAAACCCAAATGCCCCGCTTTTGCAGCTGCTGGATGGCGGCGGTGAGGTTGGGCACGCGGGCCACCGGCAGGTGCTCCACTGCACCAGCGCTGGTCCGTCCCACAATGGGGGTGAGCCCTACCCCGCCCCGCTTGGGGATAATTAGTCCATGGGCGCCCGCGGCTTCAGCGGTGCGGATGATCGCCCCCAGATTGTGGGGGTCCTCGATGCCGTCCGCCAATACCAAAAACGGGGGTTCCTCTCCCGCCCGCGCCAGAATCTCCTCCAGGGTGCTGTAGGAGAAGGCGGCAGCCACCGCCACCACCCCCTGGTGGTGCAGCCCGCCAGCCAAATGTTCCAGCTTCCGCACATCCACCCGTTTTACTGGGATTCCCCGCTCCCGGGCCATGCCCGCTATGCGGGAGAGAGGTTGCCCCTTGGAGGGATCTTCCTCCCACAGGTAGACGCACTCCACCTCCCGCTTCCCCTTCAACAGTTCCAGGACCGCATTCCGGCCCACCGCCAGATCCCCAGCCGGGCGCTGATCCCCCCGAAAGGCCCCCTGGATGGGGCCAGGATTGTTCTTTCCCATGTCAAGCTCCATTCCGCCGCAGCCAGGCAGGGATGCCCGGCTATTTTTACCATCTGTTGATACCGGGTCTATTATAACATAAGAAAAAATCCTCCGCCACCTTCGGCAGGGGGTTTTTGAAAAAAAATTGCGGATTTTGCCGTTTTTTTAGAACAAGTGACGGTTATAACAGGAATACCAGGCAGGCAATTCCCGCCCCGGCCAACGCCGCCAGCAGCAATTTGACCCCATCGGCCAGCGCGGGGATTCGGCGCTCCCGCCCCCGAGGGCAAAAATCAATCTGGGTCAGGTATTCTCCCGCCCGGCGGCGCAGTTTTCCCCGGTCTTCCTCCGGGGCTCCCGGCTTTAAAAACAAAATTGCCCGTTCAAAATAGGTATTGTCGGTGTGGACCACCTCGATCACCTTCTGGCTGACACCCTTCAACATGGAGACCCCTCCCTTTTTCAGATGAAAACCGGGAAATCCCGCCCGGTCCCCTTTAGTTTGAGCCGGAATTTCCCTGTTATGCGCCTGTCAACTGCCATTTTGCACAAAAATAAGCCCGCCCGCAGAAGGGGCGAGCTATACTTCTGGTATTATCCAGTTGTGGAAAACTTTTCTCCATTTCCCCTTTTTTGTGGAAAACCATGTGGAAAAGGGGGAAAACTTCCCCATTGCCTGGCGTTTTTTGCGCGGAATAAATTGGGGGATTTTGGGGAAAGTTCCAGATCCCTCCAGTTTTTCCATTACTAGCAGTAAAGATTCTTTGGGAAATTTTCCCTCCCCTTTGTGAACTCTCTCCGAAATCTTTTGGAAAAGTTTGTTTGCTTTCTCCGCAAAATCTGCTATACTTTGCCACAGAACTGTAACGATACAAAGAGGGGACGGGCGTTGTTTCAAGCGGAGAATCGATTGGGGAAAACCCCTTTAGAATCGGGGGTTTTCCTCTCTGGGATGGGGGAATTTGATCTGGAAACGACCTTCAACTGCGGCCAGGCATTCCGGTGGGAACCCCTGGCAGATGGGGGTTGGAGGGGGATCACGCGGGGAAAGGTTTGTGATATTTACCAATGGGAGGGCGGACTGCTGCTGTGCGGCGTTTCCATGGAGGATTTCCAAGGCGTTTGGCGGGAATACTTTGATTTGGACCGGGATTATGCGGCCATCCGGGCCGCCCTCTCCCAGGACCCGGTGTTTGCCCGGGCGGTGTCCTATGCCCCCGGCATCCGGCTGCTGCGCCAGGAGCCTTGGGAGGCTCTGTGCTCCTTCATCATCAGCCAAAACAACCACATTCCGCGCATCCGGGGAATTCTTTTGCGGCTCTGCCAGCAGTTTGGGGATCCCCTGGGAAAGGGATGTTTTTCCTTTCCGACGCCTGAGCGTCTGGCCGGATGTACCATAGAGGAGCTAGCCCCGCTCCGGGCAGGTTTCCGGGCCCGCTATCTGCTGGACGCCGCCCAGAGGGTGGCCTCCGGGCAGGTGGACCTGGAGCGGGCCGCCTGCCTGCCCCTTCCCCAGGCCCGAGCGGAGCTGATGCAGATTGTGGGGGTGGGGGTGAAGGTGGCCGACTGTGCCCTGCTCTACGGCTGCGGCCGGATGGAGTGTTTTCCGGCCGACGTCTGGGTAAAGCGGGCCCTCTCCCAGCTGTTCCCCCAGGGGCTACCGGCATGGATCACCCCCTTCGCGGGTATCGCCCAACAGTACCTCTTCCACTATGTGCGCACCTGTCCAGGCGCGCTGGAAGGGGCGGCGCCGTCCGCCGCCCCGGACCTTTGAAAGGAGCTCTTATGAAATTCCCCCGGTTGGGCCTGCGGATTGTGAAATCCGCAGTTGCCGTCTTTTTTTGCTTTTTGATAGATTTGATGCGGGGCGGCGGAATCCCCTTCTACTCCGCCATCGCCGCCATCCTCTGTATGCAGCGGGATGTGCGCAGCAGCTGGCGGGTGGGGCTCAACCGCACGGTGGGTACGCTGATCGGGGGCGGATATGGGCTGCTGATCCTCCTGGCGCTGCGGGGGATTCCCTGGCTTCAAACGCCACTGGCCGCCTATCTGGTGATCTCACTGGGATTGATCCCGTTGATGTACCTGACGGTGGCGCTGGAACGTACCTCCTCCACCTATATCACCTGCGTGGTCTACCTGTCGGTGGTGGTCTCCCATGGGGCGGACACGGCCCCGGTGGCCTTTGCCATCGGCAGGGTAACGGATACCCTGCTGGGGATTTTTGTCTCCCTGGGGATCAATGCCTTTCCACTGGGGCGCTCCAGAAAATCCGACGGGAATTGACATCCATCGGCACCTGGCATTATAATGGGGATGACAACATACCTCTCCCCGGCAAAACAAGACAGGTGGTGGTTGGATGACCCTTGCACAGTTCAAGCGGATGAAACCCAAATACAAATTTCGGCTGATTTGCGTCTGCCTCATCGGCTTTTTGCTGTTCTTAGGGCTGCTCAAGCTGTTGTCCTTGGGTATTGGGCTTGTTCGGGTGCAGATGAATACCACCCAGCTGCCCGCCGCCACAGCGGCCAACATCCTGGAGAAACCCAATATGAACCAGATTCTGGAGATCATGGGGCAGCAGGACGCCGGGGATGTGCTGGTGGAGTCCACCTGGATGAGCGTCAACGACCTGGGCAGGGTCACTGGCCTGGAGATGAAGCTGCTGAATCTGGTGAGCCAATCCAACGCAGAGATGTGGACCCTCACCGCCGATGAGGAGGGGGCTACCCTGCGCCGGGACGAGGTGCTCTACGAGAACCTCTCCAGCCGCAAACTGCGGATGATGGATTTCCAGACCTACTACCCCGGCCTCTCCCGGGTGAGCTCCGCTGCGGTGGTGGACTACCTGCGGGCCAACTTCCCGGTGGGGGAGAGCGGGGTCTACACCTTTACCGATAATTTTGGAAACAATGTGGACCCCGATTTCAACAGCTATCTGGAGCGGGGGCTTCCGGGTATCTGGGTTCCCAAAACCGGTCAGATCTCCGTCATTCAGGAGGGATATCAGCGAATTTTGAAATGCGCTCCCACCGTTATGAGCATCCAACTGTTGGAGAGCCAAAAGCAGCTGTTTTTCACCAGGAACGCCCTCTCCGAGCCGGAGGAAGTGCTGGTGGTGCTGTTTGAGGCAGCCAACTATTAAACCATCTCCCCTGATCGATCATTTGCATAGCCACCTTTCAAAGAGGAGGCGGACGGTGATACCGTCCGCCTCCTCTTCTATTTTTAGGTGATACCCTAGGCCCCTCGTTCCAACCGGATGGCAATGACAGTGATGTCGTCCTCGTGGCCGTCCAGACGTCTTCGGTAGGCCTCCGCCACCAGCTGCTCGCTGAGCTGCTTGGGGTCATCCCCCTGGTATCGTTCCAGGTCGCTGACGATCCAGTCGTATCCGCCTGCCACCGCCCCGTCAGAGACCATCACCACCCAATCCCCTTCCCGGAGGGTCACCGTGTTCTTTTCAAAGTTGACGCCCCCCAAAATCCCAACGGGCAGCGAACTGGACTCCACATATCCGCCCTTCCCAGACTTGCACAGGAAGGTGGGGGCCGCTCCCGCCTTATAAAATTCCACCCGCCCGGTGTAGAGATCGATACCAGTGATATCGATGGTGGCCAGGGACTCCTCCCCGCTGCGCACCAATAGGGCGGAGTTCACCAGCTTCAGGGCCGCGTCCAGGCTGACCCCCGCCTGGGCCAGCCGTTTGAGCAGTTCGGCGGTCATGGTGGAGTCCACCGCCGCCGCCCCGCCGCTGCCCATCCCATCCGAAAGGATGATGTTCACCCGTCCGCCCTGTCCGTCCACATAGCTGTAGCTGTCCCCGCACAGCTTGGAGCAGGAGTTTCCCAACTGGCTGGCCCCCCACTTTACCGTATAAGCCGCCTTCTCTGTGAAGGTGAGCTCGGTGGTCCCCTGCTCCTTCCGATCCTGAAGGGCAGGCATTCCGAACTCCCGCCCGCAGATCTCCGACAGATCCGCTGTCAACTCGGTCAGATCCAGCCGGCCCAGTTTGTAGGAAGGAAGCACCGTCTCTAAGGTCATGTTGGCTCCGCTATCCACCGTACAGGTCACCAGGTCCGGATAGACCGCCTGGGCGTTCAGATACTCCCGCACCTTTCCCGCGGTCAGGTTGTCCTGGGCGGCCAACTGATCCAGCTCCCCGCCCATGGCGTCGATCATCAGGGCCATCCCTTCAAACTGGTCAGTGACCACCCCCCGCACCTGGTTGACCTTCCGGCGGACGCTCTCCCTGGCCAGATATTCCCCAAACAGTTGGTTCATCTGCCGGCAGAGCTCCGGCAGCTGTTGGCAGCTGCGCCGGAAATACTCGGGGAACTGCTCAGGGGCGAGGGGCTCTCCCCGGCGCAGCACCCCCAGCATGTCGTTCATCAGATTGCTGGTATCGTTGTAACGCAGCTGCCAGCAGAAGGGATTTTGGCGGCAATGGCGGCAGACCCGGTCGGCCGCCAGGTGGTAGATGGAGGAGGGGTCCCCGTCCACCAGGTTGTTCAGCCGTTCGTTCACCTGGCGGGTGGTCACGGCCACCTCCCGCAGGGCTTGGGACACATGGGAGATCCGGCCGGTGAGCAGCGCCTTATAGGTCTCCCCCGCCACCTCCCCTGTCGGTTGTGCGGGCCGGGAGAGGCGCAGCAGCCATTCCTCTGGCACTGCTACCGAAATTCCACCGGCCACAAAGATCTCCACCAATTGCCCCAGGGGAAAGGTGCGGCTTCCGGTCAATAAAAAGAATAAATTGACCAGGGCGAACGCCCCTGCCGGGGCCGCCCTGCCCAGCGGGGCAAACACCCCGGCCATCAGCCCGCCAAAGGCGTAGGCCCCCATCAGCTGGGGTTGCCCAGCCAGCAGGCCCGCAAACACCCCAGAGGCCACTCCTGCCACAGCCCCTCCCGCCTCCCGGGCCGTCCGGGAGGCCAACAGCACCAGCAGCACCGCCAGCATCCGTCCCAGAGAGAGTCCGCCCAGAGTGAGGCCGCTGAGGGCCAGGATGGCAATGCACAGGCTGATTACCAGGGAGGTAACCTCTGTCTGACGCAAATTCCCCGCCCCCAGCTCCAGCGCTTGGAGGCTGCGGGTGAAAAAGTAGGAGGCGCAGCAGGCCAACAGCACCTCCGCCCCCACCAGCACCAGTTGATAGAAGTTGCCCCCGGTGGCCATGACCAGCGCCCCGGAAGGCAGTCCGAGGGCCACTGCAGTCAACAGTTGGCGGGGAATCCGCAGGCCGCGGGCCAGAGTGCCGGAGGAGAACATCCACCGTACCAAAAACAGGGTCAGCATGGCAGTGAGGTAGCGCACCTCCCCCGCCCGGCTGAACCCGGCCAGATACCCCAACACCGCCCCCAACCCGGCCGCGGCTGCGTCCCTTTGGCGGACGCTGGCCGCGAACGCCACACCGAAGGGGGCCAATTCCCCCAGGACCACCGCATTGGCCGCCAAAAAGCCTCCAAAGATACAGGCCAGGGACCGGGCAGCGGTCCGGTGGGCCCGCAGAGCCTGCTGAAGGCGAGGGCCCAAGGAGAGGCTCCCCAGGCTTTTGCTGTTCTGCATAGTTGTCACCCGCTTCGCATAGACATAGAAGTTATACAATCTGTAACATTTATTGTAAATATTCTATTCTGCAAAACCTGTCACAACCCGCTGTCGAGAAGGGGGTGCTTCGGTCGCTTCCAAAGGGCGGGAAAGGCCGCCCTGGCGTTGCAAACCTCTTCCGCTTGTGATAAAATAGAGGAAATTTTGAATCTGCGGATATGAGAAAGGGCGATTCCAGATGAACTATCACATTTCCGACCGCATGGCTTCCATGCGTCCCTCCATGGTGCGGGAAATTTTAAAGGCCACCTCCGACCCCTCAGTGATCCCCTTTGCCGCTGGCAACCCGGCGCCCAACGCCTTCCCGGTGGAGCAGGTGCAGCAGATTGTGGGGCAGATCCTGGCTGAACGCCCCATCGAGGCCCTCCAGTACTCCATCACCGAGGGCTATCCGCCCCTGCGGGAGGCCTTGCGCCGCCTGAGCGCCGACCACTACGGCATCCCCGTTCGGGAGGAGGACGATTTGATTGTCATCTCCGGCGCCCAGCAGGGGATGGATCTGGCCACCAAGGTGCTCTGCAACGAGGGGGACACCGTCCTGTGTGAGGACCCCTCCTTCATCGGAAGCCTCAACTGCTTTCGGTCCTACCATGTGAATTTGGTGGGGGTCCCCATGGAGGAGGACGGGATCAATCTCTCCGCCTTGGAGGAGGCGCTCCAGCGGGAGAAAAATGTGCGGATGCTCTACCTGATCCCCAACTTCCAAAACCCCACCGGTATCACCACCAGCTGGGAGAAACGCCAGGAGATCTACCGGATCTGCGCCCAGGCGGGTGTGATGATTCTGGAGGACAACCCCTATGGGGATCTGCGGTTCTCCGGCGAGACAATCCCCACCTTCAAATCCATGGACACCCAGGGAATTGTCATCTATGTGGGCAGCTTCTCCAAGATCCTGGCCCCCGGCGTCCGGGTAGCTTGGACCATTGCCCCTAAGCCGCTGATCGCTAAGATGACGGTGGGCAAGCAGTGTGCCGATGTGCATACCAACATCCTGGCCCAAATGCTCTGTGAACGCTGGCTGGCCACCACCGATCTGGAGGCCCACCTGAGCCGCCTGCAGGAGATCTACCGGAGAAAATGCGCCCTCATGCTGGACTGCATCGACCGGGAATTTTCCCCCAAGGTCACCCACACCACCCCCCAGGGCGGCCTGTTCCTCTGGTGTACC
>CAJFPF010000069.1 GCA_904398655.1 uncultured Anaerotruncus sp.
CCGATGTGCTGCGGCAGTCCACTGTCTGGTACCTCTGGTGGGATTGACGGGAGGCTGCTCAAATGACAACACAGTTGTATCTTCAAGCGGAACAACCATGGTGAGTTCTGAGCAAAATTTGAGCGCCAAAATCATTTCCGTCCATGTCAAAATAGAAAAAGACACTGGAAGCCATCGTTGCCTTCAGTGTCTTTTTATCTGTTCAGAGCAGTATGCACCTCTTTTATCATTCTGCATGCCGGGCGCGGTATAGGTCTGATGCAGCGGCCGCAGACCCCGCTTCGACCGCGAGTTCGTAGAACTCCAAAGTACTTTGCGAGTGGTCCAGCGCGGCCTGTACTGCGGCTAGCTTTTCCTGCAGCCGTGAGACATGTGCCCGAAAGATGGCAAGCCGCTCTTCCAGCGTGGCGTCTCCCTGTTTGACCAACCACATAAAATGCTTGATCTCCTTGATTGTCAGTCCCGACTGCTTAAAGCATTCGATCAGTTCGATGGCCTCAAGATCTTGTTCCGAAAAGATGCGGTAGCCGGATTCCTTTCGCTGTAGATCTGGCAGAAGTCCTTCCTTATCATAATATCGGAGCGTTGGAACAGACAGGCCAGTCAGTTCCGAAACTCTCTTGATCGTGTAGCCTATGCGGATCACCTCCCTTTAGCGGTAGTATAGCGAAAAAGAGCACGCTCCGTCAAGAAAACCCTTGACTCTCAAGTTTACTTTAGTTTTATACTAAAAAAGATGAAGGGCGGCTTTTCGCTGCTGATTTTGTAAGAGAAAGGATGATCAGATATGATGTACAATTCGTTTGACAATATCCGGCTGTCGCAGTTGGGTATGGGGGCGATGCGGCTGCCTCAGACAGAGCCTGGATTTGCAAAGCCCATTGATGAACCGATGGCCACGGAGTTGATTGATTATTGTATCTCTCACGGGATCAACTACTTTGATACGGCGTATATCTACCACATGGGGCAGTCTGAGGTGTTTCTGGGTAAGACGCTGAAACAGTATCCCCGGGACAGCTTTTATATAGCCGACAAATTCAATGTGCAGGCGGAGCCGGACTATGAAAAACAGTTTGCCCAGCAGTTAGAACGACTGCAGATGAACCGTATCGACTTCTATCTGCTCCACGGTGTGACGGACAAGTTGATCTCCGATTACCTGGACCACGGCGCGCCCACATATTTCCGGGAGCAGAAACGGGCGGGGAAGATCCGATATTTTGGGTTTTCTTTCCACGGCTCCCCCGACGCTCTGCGGCAGATGCTTGCCCGTGGCCCTTGGGATTTTGTGCAAATCCAGCTAAATTACTACGACTGGTTCCATGGGACAGCCCGGGAACAGTATGAAATTCTCTGGGAGCATCATATCCCCATTATGGTGATGGAACCCGTCCACGGCGGGATGCTGGCTGACCCGCCCGAGGCGAGCCGTGATCTTCTGCTGGCTGCCAGCCCCAACGTCACAGCAGCATCTTGGGCCTTCCGATTCCTACGGACGTTGCCAGGGATCGCTGTAGTTTTGAGTGGAATGTCAGAGTTGGATCAGGTAAAGGATAATATCCAGACCTTCTCGGACAACAAACGATTGTCGGAGGAGGAGATCTCCCTGGTGCGGCAGATCAGCGATGTGATCCACGGACTCTACGCAGTAACCTGCACGGGTTGTCGCTACTGCTGTGCCGACTGCCCCCAGCAGATGGATATTCCCTTCCTGCTTGCCGCCTACAACGAGTATAAAACCGGGGGAGAGAAGTCCCTGTCATCCTGGCGCCTGGCCCGCCTTGGTGCTTTGCCGGAGGGAAAACGCCCAACCGCCTGTATCGGCTGCGGACAATGTACGAACCATTGCCCGCAGGCACTTGATATTCCTGCCTATATGCAGGAGATGGCGGAACTTATTTGAGAATATGTCCGTTTGCTCTCTGCGATTTTGGGAATTCATTGACGGCTGATCGTCCGCCCCTCATTCCAAAACTTCCCTGTCCGGGGCCGCTCCGGCAGCAGGGAATAGTCTGGGGACGCCCTCACCCTAAAGTGCACAAATAATCAAGTGGCGAAACAGCGGCCTCAAACCTCAAAAGGCATCCGCCATTATCTTTTTTGCAAAATGGCCTTTTTACTCTGTTTTATCACAATCCTTCGGCTGGGAGAATAAAGATTTGTCTGCAATCATGAAACGAGTTTAGTTTTTCTAGCGTGACCGAAAGTCTTACATCACATTGAACGGTTTGGCCTATTTGCAGTTTGGAAAAATCAACCGCCGCTACATTTTCATCGACTATTTCATAAATTTTTACCTTCCCATTGACCGTCATGGTTGCCGAAGCTGATTCTCCATTATCCAACAACAGGTCGATATCTCCATTCTGTTCAGAAATCGAGGTAATTTTACCTATAATATATTGCCGTGGGATATCATCATAAGAGTACCTGTTGAAAGTCATTTTTAAACCAAGCAGTAAGAACACTGTCATGATAAAAATCATTGCGAGCAAGAATGACACATATTTTATTTTGTCTTTCATGAATCATTTCCTCCCGTGACATCCATTTCCCTCTAAGTATCCTTATTTATTGCGATTGTTGCGCAAAAATCTCCCTTTTCAGAATTTTACATTTAAAAAATGAAGAGTGCTGTACACCCATACAATTCTCTGTAGGCCGGCAGGCATTTTCCTTCCGTATGCCGCTTCAGTTCCTGTTTGATCAGAGAACGGGGTATCAGCAGGGGAGGTGTCCGGGGGAAAGCGGCGGTAATTTTGCTCCTCTGCTCGGAGAAGGTATGTCTACACAATTTGACACCGAACCAAAATCCGTTTTGTCCGGTCAAAGTTGCAGGTCAGAAGGGTTAGATCCCATTGGTCTGCTTCCAACTTCTCCGGTTCGTCGACACCGATTGCGGAAATCTCCATTATCGAAAGAGTGTACTCCGTCCCATCCAGGGTTTGGAAGGTGATCTTTGCCCCCACTGGGAGCTCTCCAATATCCTTGAAGTGGGTGTAGTAGTTGTGCCTGGCGATAATTAGCTGCTCAGGGCCGTCTTCCCAGCTCCCGGTAAAAACACAAGGCGAAACTTTTAACAGGTCATCGCTGCACTCTTTCAACACCGGCAGCGTGATCCCCAGATCAGGGAGGGAGAGGATAGCAGCCACATTATAGCCCGCCGGGGCGGTGGCTTTCGTACTTTCTTCCTCAGTGGGGGAAATGGTTTCCGCAGAAGAAAGGTTTGTTCCTTCGATCGGTAGGTCTCTTTGGCTGGTTTCGACTTGAGCCAACAGCTCCTGGGAGCGTACTCCCGCCTGATGATCCTCCAGCAGGTTGTGGACGGCAAGGCCGGCCGCTGCCAGAAGCAGCAGCAGACCTGACAGAACACAGGCTGTTTTCAAGGAAATTTGTTTTCTTTTCCTGCAGTCACCGTTAGCTATCATGGCGTCCGCCTCGCTTTTTCCAGGGAATGAAGCCAAAGACTGTCAATACTCCGCCTACCACTGCCAAAGAAATGGGCAGCAGCCAGTTAACGCCAGTATTGGGAATCTGGGGCAGGTCATCATTGGTGATAGTCCAGGTGTTGCGGCTGCGGCTTGTTTTGGCGGTAAAGCCCTCGGGCGCTTCCTCCCGAACAGACCAGTCATAGCGGTTGTTTAGGTTCTGCCAGGTATAGCGCCAGTTGTTTTCTTCACTGAGTTCCATCCAGTCGTAGTGGCGGTTATTTCGCAGGAGTTCCACCCGGATGCTCTCCGGTTTTATCCCTCCGTCATCCAGCTTCCATTTCTTCTGAACGGTGACATTGATTTCGTTGTTGTCGTCATCATCGTGATCGTGGCTGTCGCCACCACCACCGGCACCATAACCGCTCCTTTCATTGGTGAAAGCTGCCACTGAGGTGGTGCCTGTCTGGATCATGCCGGTTGTCCCGGTAGAGGTAACGGTATAACCACTGTTGTCCGTTTCCGTTACGGTATAGGTGATCCCATCCGGTATGCCGGCTGCTGTTTTGCTTTCTCCATGCTTGAGAGAGAAGGTGGAGACACCGTTTTCAAAGGTCATATCGCCGTAGGTACCGCTGATGGAGGAGTCCCCCAGGGTGACAATGAAGGTGAAGTCCTTTCTTCGATCGCCCTGGCTGCCGGTAACCGTCTTGGTAACAGTGAGGGCTCCGGTTCTAAGCTGCTTGGTATACTCATTGGTTATAGCAATGGAAATGGTATGGGTGGCCTTGTCGACAACTGCCTCCTGATAATGGACAACAAAGTCTTCCGGTACAGGGTCCTCAACCACGGCATATTCCAGATCTCCAGTGAGACTCTCGGGATCGGGCAGCTGGGTAAATTCCGCTGTCCAGTTGTTTTGTTGATTTAGTTCCACAGCATCCAGACGATAGTCCCCGATTTTCAAATAGATGGTGACGGCGCATCTGGCGCTTGATGGGGTATCGCCCCATTCCTTTACCACGCGGAGGGTATAGTCCTCATTTTTGCCCAGCATTGCGCCGCCATTGGCGCCGATCCCACCGCCCCTCACAGCGGAGTTGCCGGTGATGTACAGGGTGGCCTGGCTTTCAGCCAAAGCGATCGCGTCCTCCGAAACGACGGTTTTAAGAGCGTAATTGCCATCTCCGGAGATGCCGGTCAGAGGCTCGCCTGGATTATCCGGATCAAAACGCGGGACACTTTCATCCACACTGCCCTGAATATTGGTCGGGGGCGTTCCCGCGTTGTAGTCTCCCCGGACCGCGCCGTCCCGGTACCAGGCCAGCGGGCCGCCTCCCAGCATCCGGTCTGCCAGGACGATTTCGCCGCCGTGGCCAGTCCCCAGGGCGACGAGGTCATCGCCGGCGCCCTCGGAACTGTTTCCATAGAGGGCTACGCCGTTCGTGACAAAGAAATTGGCGTCCCCCGTTGGGCAAAACCACATCCCGCCGCCCATGTATTCAGCGGTATTATCGGTCACAATGGCGTTTTTAATCTTTGTCATATAGGGCGGCAGGCTTACATAAATACCGCCCCCGTGGGTGCCTGCTTCATTATCCTCGATGCGGCCGCCGGTTAGAGTCACGCCACTGGAATTGATGTAGACCCCGCCGCCATGCATGGAGGATTCGTTCCGGGCAATGACGCCTCCGGTCATGATGAAGATGCTGTCGGAAGCGCGGGAGCTGCTGTTCGTTCCACTGTTTCCGGCTACACAGACGCCTCATCCAGCTCCTCCTCGGGCACGATTCCTTTGGATCGTGCCACCCGACATCTCCAGCTTCGCGTTGCCGATGAGGTGGATGCCACCGCCGTTTTCAGCTGAGGAGTTATCGTCTATGACCGCGTCGCCCGATAACGTCATGGACGCGTAGGGAGAGTCTGCGCTCCATCCGACTAGGAGCACGCCGCCTGCGCTGTAGGCTGAGGTTGACGAGTTCCTGTTGTTCCGGATGTAGCCGCCGGACATCTGGAAAGAGCCACCTCCATCAATGCTCACCGCTCCCGTTAAGGTGCTGTTTGTGATTTGGGAATCCCGAATATAGCCGCCTTCCATTTGAAATGTGCCGCCATTTTCCACCCGGACGGCGCCACTGTAATTTCCATTGATCGTTCCGCCCCGGAAGGTGCCATTCTTTAAAATCAGAGTGCCTCCGTCCAGAACATGGGCAACGCTGCCCTGATAGGGATTTGTGGAGATTGCTCCGTAATAGTTGGCCGCAAGCATGTCCGATTTGGCGGAATCGAGGATCAGAGTTCCGGATACTTCAAATATTTGCTCTGCCACCGCAGTGAATGTTCTGCCGGATTGGTCGTATAATGTGATGGTTTTTCCCGCTGGGATCGTTATCGTTTCATCGATACAATAGTTCTCGGAAATTTCAATGGTGGCTGTTTCGCCCTCTGCCACCGTGTCGATCTGGGCCTGCAGATCGGCCGACCGTTTGACGGAACCAGCAAAATAGAGTGAAGCCCAACCGAGTACATCATCAGACCTGATCTCATCTCCCAGCTGCTCGCTTTCGCTGTATACCACCAGCTTGGTGACCTCTGTCCCAGAGAAAGCCGTCGGTTCGATATGTTCCATACTGCTCCCCAATATGACCCGTATAATGGTTCGGGTGTCGCCGCTGCCGGAGTAATAGGCGAAGGCATTGGCGGGGATCTCCCGTAGTCCGTCTCCGATGATGATCTGCTGGTAGGAGCCGCCTTCAAAGGCTCTTGCCCCCAATTGCGTTACAGAGTCGGGAATTTGCAGGGTCCCCTGAATGGGAACCATGGAGAAAGCTCCCTCGCCGATCCGTTCCAACCCCTCCGGAAGGGTGAGCGAGACCGAATCGGTCATCCCTTCAAAGGCCCTGTCAGCAATGGCGGTAACCCGGTAGGTGCTTCCCTCCGCCTCAACCGTAGCGAGGATCACAAGTTGCCCCCTGGTTGGCGTTCCTCCTATGACAACAGCGGTGAGGCTCTCTTCGTCCAGCTCATACTCGAGGTTTCCTACCGTCTGTCTGGTCATCAAGACCTGGTCGGCCGGCGGGGGAAGCTGGCAGTCCCCCTCGTGGCCGTCGGGCAGGGTGCAGCTCACCATCGCTGTGCAGACAGAAAAGAAAGGGCAGGCCGGGTCGGTATGGACACCGCTCTCCTCCATCACAGGCTCGCAGATGCAGGCGGGGGCTTCTTCGGTCCGGCATTCGCCCTCATGACCCGCCGGCAGGATACAGCCCTCCGTGAGGGCACAGCCTTGCTCCTGCCCTTGGGAAGGATCGCTTTCTTCCAATCCTGTCTCAAATTGGCAGTCTCCCTCATGGCCCACCAGCAGGGTACATCCCACGGTGGGGCAGGGGGGTTGTTGAGGGCTGCTCTGGGATGAATCATCCGCTTCTATTTTTAAATTGGGAATGTCAGGTGGCTTGCTGTCTGGGATGTCTGCGGCAAAGGCCGCTCCCCCTGCGGAAAAGATCATCACGCCGGTCAGCAGTAAGGCCAGACACCGTCGTTGAAAGTTTTTCAAAGTCCGTTTTCCTCCTCATTCTTCGCATTACTACCGAATTGTAGTTCTGTGGTAAAGTGAGGATCGAAGGAGACGGGGTATCCTCTTCATTCTGCTCTCGTGGCCTGTAAGGCCTCTGTTTTTTGAAGTTTCCAAAAAGCAGGGCCTGCTTTGTTTTGTCCGCAGGGTATAAAAAGAAAGGGAAGACTCACTATCTACATCAAAGCAATAAGAATTCTGAGTAGCTTTTGAGGAGCGTCCCCTTGAAAGGTTATGTAAAGGATGATAAAATGAGGGGGAATCGAAGGCTTTATAGAGCACAATACCACAGAACTACAATTCTGTAGTATTTTTATTGAATGAGGAGCCTCAGCCGGGAGAGAGACTGGAGCTGTTCCTCGGCGCTGACCGCAGTGTAGATACGGGTGGTCTCCACGCTGGAGTGGCCCAGAATGTCAGCCAGGCGGACGATATCCTTCTCCAGCTGGTAAAAAGTTACGGCAAACAGATGGCGTAGATTGTGAGGAAACACTTTCTGCGCCTCCACTTTGGCATCCTGGCATAGCCGCTTCATCTGTACCCAGATGTTGGAGCGGTCCAGGGGCTTGCCGCCCCGAGTGATAAAGACCGACCCGGAAGTGATCCCTTGCTTGCTGCAATGCCGATGTAGCTTCTCCCGTAGCTCTGGCGGCAACAGCACGGTACGGATCTTTCCCTTGTTGAGGATCTCCATTCGCCCAGAACGCAAGCTTTCCACAGTGATATACCGATGCTCACTGACCCGGATGCCGGTTGTGCAGATGGCCTCCACCAAGAGGGCCAACCGTTCTTGCTTCTTGTGGCGGGCAGCCTTTACCAAGCGGGCATATTCCGTCCGGGTCAGCTCCTTTTCCCGGCTTCGGAAGGTCTGGCGTTGCACCTTGAATAGTTTCACCCGATAATTGGGCAGTTTGATAAAATCTAAGAAACTATTGACCGCCACCAATATCCCGTTGCCGGTAGTGGCCTTATATTTTCGGGAGATCTCCCGTTTGTAGAGAAGTACAGACTCCTTTGTAATCTCTGTCTGCGAAGGCAGGAAAGCCAAAAATCCCTCGATCTCTCGGAGGTATTTCTTGATGGTTTCTGCGCTGTGCTCCTCTTGGATCAGTTGCCGACGATATGCTTCTAGTTTTGGAAAAAGTGTTTTCATCCTTTGCTTTATCCATCCTTTCTGAGATAACCTTATTGTACCTCATAAGATGAATGTCCATTCCGCATACTGATTTAAATAAATGTAGATTTCTCCATGTAAGATGCCTTGAACTCGTCACTCTTGAGATAAAAGTAAAAAATGGGCATTATAGTTCCGCTCTATTGGTTCGTTCTCTTTCTCGGCCCTCTATGACCCATGCCGTGGTCCACGCCAGGACGCGCTTCACTCCTGGTGTGGGCTTTTCTTTATTTCAGCAGGCGGAACCATAAGCTGCTCTTGCCACCATCTGCTAGGGTTCCAGATATTCGGCTACTTAGAGGACTTGTACCACCCGTTTCACAGTGGCACGGGGGGAAGGGAAACTTCTGGGGAATGGTTCCCAGGACCGGTCAGCAAACTCTCTGAGGGTCGGCTTGGTCCCGGAGGTAGACTGCGTTGGCCTGGTGGAAAAGCTGTTCATCTTGATAAGCGGACTTCTACCAGCTGTAGAAGATCGATACCTTCCGTCCGTGAAGGGGCTCTTTTTATATTCTACATAGAGCCCTCTCCCTTTAACGATAACAGTACAAATTCGGCTTGTATGCGATAAACTATTTATGTCATTCCCTTTTGAATGACCTTCCTTTACTTCCTTGTGTAGTTGGCAGACCGCACTTTTATTGCGGGAAAATTTCAATCCACGCTCCCCACGGGGGAGCGACTTGGTCGTTTTTTTAAACTTTTTTACTATATACCTATTATTTCAATCCACGCTCCCCGCGGGGGGAGCGACATGCGTTGGTTCGATCCCAACTACCCCAGCCAATCAAATTTCAATCCATGCTCCCCGCGGGGGGAGCGACCCGCCAGCAAAGCAGGGATCGTCACCCTCTGGGCTAGCATTTCAATCCACGCTCCCCGCGAGGGGAGCGACCTGCGTCTGCCTCATCAAAGGCATCCTCTGGGGCTGATTTCAATCCACGCTCCCACGGGGGGAGCGACCAACCCGCGATCCGACCGATTGGTGTTCTTCAATGTATTTCAATCCACGCTCCCGCGGGGGGAGCGACAAAGTTTGGGTATTGGTCGCCCCGGATGGAGAGATTTCAATCCACGCTCCCGCGGGGGGAGCGACCTATCTGGGATGGAACCCTCAAAATCTAATCTACAGATTTCAATCCACGCTCCCGCGGGGGGAGCGACCCAGGGGGACGTAGCCCATGCAGCTACCCAGGGATTTCAATCCACGCTCCCGCGGGGGGAGCGACTAAGCTACAGGCACAGTTAGAGGCGCTACGCCTAATTTCAATCCACGCTCCCCGCGGGGGGAGCGACTCATCCAGCTGGTAGGTGGTAGCTGTGGTTGTAAGATTTCAATCCACGCTCCCCGCAAGGGGAGCGACGTGCTCCAGCGCGACCCATTTCTCGCCAGCATAAGGATTTCAATCCACGCTCCCCGCAAGGGGAGCGACCGGGGCATGACGGACAAGCGCTTTTTAGAGCTTATTTCAATCCACGCTCCCCGCAAGGGGAGCGACTGATCGGGTTGGAGATGATAAACGCCGCGACGGAGATTTCAATCCACGCTCCCCGCGGGGGGAGCGACGCTCTCGGCCAATTCCCCAGTTAGTGCCAGCTCGTTTATTTCAATCCACGCTCCCGCGGGGGGAGCGACGTGCCGCCACGCCCTCCCACTGCAATCCTACAAAATTTCAATCCACGCTCCCGCGGGGGGAGCGACCTATTACGCACCAGGAAATAGCAGATACTGCGAAGTATTTCAATCCACGCTCCCGCGGGGGGAGCGACACCAAAGAAATTGAGATGTTGAAAAAACAGTTGGAATTTCAATCCACGCTCCCGCGGGGGGAGCGACGCTTACCCAACGGGAAGGAGCTGCACTCCTCCACATTTCAATCCACGCTCCCGCGGGGGGAGCGACCATTCCCGCAAATCTCAAAGCATGGACTATATACGGGAATTTCAATCCACGCTCCCGCGGGGGGAGCGACAGCAAATACATATAAATTTACTTGGGTAAACTGATGCAAATGATACAGACTGCAGAAGAAAACTTGGACCTTCAACTCAAAGCAAGATGCTGGAAATAGATTCAAGCCGCAAAAACAGTTTACGTTTGGGTGCGAACCTCCCCGGTGATAGATGATTGCTACTGCTTCGCACCATCACAAAATCAGCGGCTCCTCAGGCATATAAGATAATTTGCAGCCAAAGTGTTCTATTTTATGTTCATAGTGTTTTCCCAAATAATAGAATCGCAGGCTGTCTTTTTCATGATCCATAATCGATAACAGCTTTGCCTGGAGCAGCTTGCATTGGGCTGTATCCAGCAGACACTCGAACACAGAGTTCTGTACCCGCTGTCCATAGTTGACACACTGTCGGGCAATCTGGCGCAAGCGCCTGCATCCAGCCGTGTCCTCTGTATTGACATCGTATGTAATCAATACCAACATAGCATCCTCACTTCCATAAGAATGGTGGATAGGCCTCCAGATCGCCTCTCAAATACCGTGCCAGAAGTAAGGCCTGGAGATAGGGCACCAGTCCCCATGGTATTTTTTCCCCCAGAAATGGATGGGTCAATATGTTTTTTTTCGTTCCTGCCATCGCTGCAGAAAGGTGCGCTTTCCGCTATCATTGAGAAATACAGCACCGTTTTCACAAAAGTCGAAATCCGATTTTTGTAAGATACGGTTGTTAATGCAGAACAGGACAAAACGATCTGCGATGCAGGGGCGAAATTCCTCCATCAGATCCAGCGCCAGAGAAATGCGCCCTGGTCTGTCCCGATGGAGAAAACCTACATAGGCATCCAGCCCCACACTTTCCAGCGCCCAGGCACAGTCGTGAGACAGTAAACTGTAAGCAAAGGAGAGCATGGCGTTGACAGGGCCCAGCGGTGGCCGTCGGGTCCGTGACTTAAAGGAGAATACGGATGGATCTCCCAAAATCAGTTGGTCAAAGGCACTGAAATAGGCGGTGGCTGCGGCGCCCTCCAATCCCCGAAGACTGTCCAGATCCTTTTGGCACAGCAGCTGTGGCAGAAAACTTTTTAACTGATCCGATACATCTCCCAATTTGTGGTCATCTACCCGAAGACCGTGGTCCCTACGGGTACGCTGGATACGCCAGCGGGCATTATAAATCTTACCGAAGATCATTCCTCGGGCAATGACACAGCTTTGTTCCGGGTCGTCGGCTATCCGGTATTGGGTACGGCGCAGCAGTACGTTTCCATTAGCTTCTCCAGTAACCCGGGCCAAAAATTTCCCGCGTGAAGTACAGAAAGACAGGGAGATTCCCCGTTGAGCGCATGCCCCCATCAACGCTGGCGAAGCCCCTGGATAGGCGAAAGAAATGATGGCGGACAGCGTGTGAAGGGGGTACCTGGCCACCGCCGTTTTTTCCCGGTTGGCTACTATATTTTCTCCGTCGAGAGAAAGATAGATATCCTCCGAGGTTACAAACAATGTGTTGAGCAGTTGTCTCATCCCTTGTCCTCCATCGCCTGCCGCAGATAAACGTCCACCGCTTTTCCCTTTATCAACGTGGGTAAGCACAGTTCTTTTAAGGAGCAAACGCTGCACCCCTTGGACGGCTTCACCTTGGGTGTATGTCCCCGGCTATGAAGCTGATGCATTTCTTCCACCATAGTATATACCTGTCGGCGAAGCTGGACGGTAAAAGGAACGGCTACCCTCCGTCGGATCTCACCATAAAAAAGGGCACCCTCAGAAATCGTGCAGCAGAGCATTTCTTCCAGACAAATGGCCTGCGCGCACAACTGCAGCTCGTCCGCCGGATGATCTTTAGGAGTTCCTCGCTTATATTCCACCGGGAAAGGGAGCCAAAGCCCCTCCTCCTGGTACAACCGGATTCCACAGGGGTCTCTGTGAAATTCTACCACGTCGCACTTGCCGGAAATTCCCAAGGTGGGAGAGATTACAGAGAGTCCCCGCAGGATCAGTGTATTTCCGCGCCGCTCCCGGATTTCCTCATCGTGAGCCCGCTGATGGAGTAAATCACCTTCCACCGTCCGCAGGTTATCCTTCCATTGTTGTTCGATGTGGATCAGCGCCCACTGACGGCGGCAGAAAGCAAAGTGCTGCAAGCCGGAAAGCTGAAGATAATCCTCCTGATTATAAATCATCCCATTCGCTGACAGGTAATGCCAGCAGGAAGAGCGGCCTCGTCCACATGGACCACATAGTCCCTATAGGAACGGGCAGGGGCAGGGTCGGTGGGATCTTTCCGGGCGACAGTTACGGCCTCAAAAAGCTTCCAGGCGGGAGCGCAGCCCAACTCGCTGTCGTGCTTAAAGACGATCAACTCCCGCACCGCCATCTTTCCCCGGGCGGCGGAACGATCGTGCTCAAACAAATTGAGGATGGCTTCCCACAGCAAAGCGAGGTCCTCCTCCGAGAAACCAGTGGTTTTTCGGGCCAGATTGGCGGAAATATAGCCCTCGCAGCGGTAGAGGCCGTAAGGGATGATGTATTTGTCTCCTAAAGTATGGCTGCCTTTTTCATCAATATCCTTTTGGGATGTTTGAGTGATACGGCTGATCGTAAGACTTTGCGGAGAAACAACCTCCACACTGCGGGCAAAGCCCAGCTGCACCGGCCCCCGCACCTGACCACAGTTCAGAGCTCCTTTTACCATGGTAGTCATCACTGCGCCGAAGGTGCGGATGTCATAGAAGTTCCGACACATCCAGTCCCGAACAATCTTGTCTGCATCGGGCTGCTGTTCCCTGATCTTTTTTACTGCCGCTTTAAGGGCTTTTGTTTCCATCAAAGCCGCATTCTCAATCCCAATTTGCAAAAAACCTGCATCATCGTTTTGGTTGAGGGGGACACTGTCTTTCACATAAATGCGGTAGCCAGCGGCGTCCTCCTTGACGGTCTCCACATAGTTGCGGATCTTCCGTTTGAGGCATACATCGGTTACAATGCCCAGGCCGGTCTCAGGGTCTATCCGGGGCATATTGCCCGCATCGGGATCACCGTTGGGATTGCTGTTTTCCACATCGAAAAGGATCACAAATTCATAGCGGTTTTTGATGGGCTCAGACATTTCACTTTTCCTCCTTCTTTTCAAAACGAGCCTGGGTCTGGTGGTAGTAACCCAGCTGGAAAGACCCCTGCTGAGGCAGATTCAGGCGTGATGGATAGCTTTCCCCAAGTTTGGATAGAATGGCGGTCGTCTGTTTGTCGTAGTGGGTGCGCAGACCGATATCCAGTTTTTTCAGGTGTTTTTGAGACAGATTCAGCAGCACCGGGAACACCATGGCAGGGGTGGCTGAAGCGGAATTAAAATATTTGTCCTTAATAGTGCTGTTAATGCCGGGATTGGCAGCGGACTGAACTGCTTCCAGTACAGAAAACAGCCGTCCCAGATTATAGGGAATGTTGGTACTGTCAGGGTTGAGAGACACGGTCAAAACCTCCTTTGGAATATCGGGATGGGGATTTTTTAAATAGTACGCTTTCAGGATGGCGGCCCGCCCACGTGTAACGGTATGTTCTGCCCGGATGCGGAGCGTTACGCCGTTGAGCAGATTGGCCGGGTAACGGGTATTGGTGAGAATTGCCCGCAGCACCTCGCCGGACATATTTGGTGCTGCTGCTTTATCACGGCTGTTTTGGTTGACAGTTTCACTCAGCAGCTTCCAGAGGGGGATTGTATCAAATTTATCGTAGAGGGGTTTGACGATTTCCAGCCGCTGCTGATGGGCCTGAACGTTTCGGAGAAAGGCTCCGAAACTGTTGCGCAGGAAAAAGCGCACCGAGAGGCGGGCCGCATTGGGGGAAAGCCCCAGAATATAAAATTCCATATTGGGGTCCAGCTGTTGCTCATCCAACTCTGCAAACTTACCGGCACATAGGTTTTTCAACGCCCTCTGCAATTCCGCAAGGGTATAGGGGGGTTCTTCCTGCCCAAAGGAAAACCAGCCCATGAGGTCTTGATAAACATTGCCGCCGCATTTTGCCCAGCACACCACCGAGGCGTCCCCGATCCGATAGACATGCTCCCTGTCAGAAAGGAGCTGGTTGAGGGCGGTGGTGTAGGCGAAAGAGGCATATTTGCTGGTGGGGGCGTTATAATTTTGCTCTTTGCCATAGGAACAGAAAGCCGCAGCGTTAAAAGATACCAGCGCCGCGCCGCTGGACTGGGCACCCTGTACATTTTTAATGGAAGGATGGATGCTCTCTACCGGCCCACGCTCTCCTGTCACCAAGCAGACCATGGCGGGACTGTCCTCTGCTGTCTGATAGTGACTGTCCCAGGCATTCTGAATCAAAGGATCCTGATGGACATAGCCTCCGCCGTATTGGAACACCAGGTTAACTCCGGACAGGATTTCCTCCAGATAAGGGGCTAGGGCTGGATGAGCGGCGGCCTGTCCAGGCTGCCAGGTCTGGAAAAAAGCCAGAAGCGCCCGGGCGGCAGGGCTGTTCACCTTTTGGAGCAGCTTTTCATGGAGTGCTTTGCACGCCTCAAAGCAGTCTAATGCCCGCTGAGGTTTCCCTTTACCATCCACTCCCAGCAGATAGCTGGAGGTATCCCAAAGAAAATTAGAGGAAATTCCGCTGGAACGTTTCACCGGAGCAGGAAGTTTCATCGCTTGGGGCATCAATACCGTTTTGTTCCCCTTTCTCTGTTCTGTTTGGATGGGAATCACCTGCTCCAATATCCCATCTTTCCCAATATACAAGGCATAGGAGACTTTGACATCGCTCCAACCTGGAGGAGAAATTTTGCCCTTGTCCGCCAGAGTTCGGTAATATTCGGTCAGAGCCTGCAGAATCATCGCCGCACCTCCTCACTGTCCCAGGGTGGTACCTCCAGTACCCCATCCTGGAGAACTCCCCGAAAAAAGAGGGGGGTGATGTTTTGAGGATCGGTGTAATCCATGTCATAAAGCATCCAGCCCAGGTCACGCTCTCCCTTTAACTCCTCAGGGCAAGGAGGAACCCTCTCACACAGGCGGAATTGGGCGGGAAATTCCCTGCAACCGAAACACGGCTGGTGGTAGAACTGTCCTTTTTGTGCCCGTCGTTTGATGATGTCCTGGAATTTTCCTGAATTATCCCCCGGCATGGCTTTTTCCGTCATCTCAAAATGGGCCTCGATGACATAGCGTACATCCCGCAGCAGCAGGGCGGCCCGCTGCTGAATGTCCTCTGACGTGCACAGATACAGTTCCCCCTGCCCTCGCTCCATGACAGTACGGGCACTGCGGGCAGAAACCGTAGATTTGACTTCGTTGCGCCGCAGATTGGTGAAAAGGATAGGGGCGCAGATATGGATACGGTCAATGCGCCACCTCAGCCCAGGGTGCCAGTAAATAGCCTCAATCAGTCCTCTGGCCGCAGAGGGGGTCATCACATCGTAGCTGACCCGTTCCGCCTTCATCTCGGGGCGGGTAAACAGAGCGTAATCCCCCCATACCTCCAGTTTTATGGACACAGACGTCACTCCTTTCTAGCTTTTTCCATTTTAGAAACTAATTTCAATGTATCACAAGATTATAGAAAAATCAATATACTTATCCCATTTAAATCAATGAAAAATTAATTTTGGTTGCAAATAAAAGAAAAAATATGTTATATTAGAACTGTCGCAGAAATGCGTGGGTTGAAATATTGAATTAAAGGGGATTACCTGAGGAAAGCGGTGGGAGCATTTATGTCTTCCCACCACTTTCTTTTCTCAAACAAACAAGGCTTTTCCGCTGTCCGCCTCCAGAGAAAGACCGGTTTGCGGAGAATAAAGCACCATATTCCTCAAAATCGCTTCGCCATTTTTCAGAACTTCCAGGTCACCTGTATTATACAGTGCGGCAAAATGCTGCGCATAGACCGACACACCGTACCGTCCCAGCTTTTGGAACAGGGTTCGGCTCGTTTTACCGGAGCGCAGCTGTTCCACAAGATCTGCCCCTTCCTTCAAAGGGATATAGATGGTTCTGGTGGGGGTGTCAATCAGATGGAACCGCTCGGCTACAGTGCGGAAGGGGAAAAACTCCGACTGCATCAGTGACAGGATCTGTTCCTTATCCTGGGCTTCCTTCCCCTTCAAGTCCAGCAGCTGGGTGAAATATGCATGGACAGCCGCCGGGGAAGTAATATCCTCATAGCGGGCAATGACCTGTTTTCCGGCGCCGATGGCAGTGGAGAACAGCAGCGGTGCTTTGCCCTCTCCCTCAAAAATGAAAACCTCGCCTGTTTCGATGGGGCGTTTTCCCTCCCGGTTACAGCGTCCTGCAGCTTGCAGAATGGAGTCCAGACCAGCCAGTTCCCGGAAAACAGTGGGGAAATCCACATCTACCCCTGCTTCAATGAGAGAGGTGGACACCACCCGGCAGGGAAGCCCCTCTTTCAGGCGGGAACGGATCTCCGCCAGCTGGCGGCTGCGGTGGTCGGGACACATGAGCGTGGAGAGATGGAAGTTGTCCATTCCTTCCAGACGTTGGTACACCTCATAGGCGGCTTGTCTAGTGTTGACGATGCAAAGGACCTGGCGCTGGGTGTTCATCCGGGTGGCCAACTCCTCCCAGGTAAGTCGGCCTGCCTGCCGGAAGGATACCCGGCGGAACACCTCCCACCGGCAGGTATCGGTGGGACACAGCTCTCGGATGGGGAAGCCAGGTAGAAATTCCTGAAAGATAGGCTTCAGGGCGGGCTGGGTCGCTGTACAAAGGAGGGCGGAAACTTTGTAATCCTTTACCAGCTGGGCAATGGCCCAGACACAAGGACGCAGATAGGGAATCGGCAGCATCTGCGCTTCATCAAAGATCACCACGCTGCCGGCGATGTTGTGCAGCTTGCGGCACTGGGAGGAACGGCAGGCGTACAGCGATTCAAAAAACTGCACCGCAGTGGTCACTACCACAGGCATATCCCAGTTTTCCGTGGCCTTGGCCAAACGAATGGTGTTGGGATCCGCTTCTCCTTCCAGATCATAGAGGAGATTGGAGTGATGTTCCAGTATGTTTTCCGTACCCAACAGCTCCCGGAACACTGCCGCTGTCTGCTCAATAATAGAGGTGTAGGGAATAACGTAGATCACTCGCCGCAGACCGTGTTTTCTGGCATGAGCCAGGGCGAAGGCGAGGGAGGCCACAGTCTTTCCCCCGCCGGTAGGTACGGTGAGGGAAAACAATCCCGGCGGCTGGGCTTCCCCTTCTTGTATACACCGTTTTAAAATTTTGCAACGTTGTTCGTTCAGCTCACCTCTTGGCGGAAACCAGCGGCCCAGATGGCACTGCATCTTGTCCCACAGCTGTTCTATGGAAACAGCGTTGTTCTCTCGGTTCTTGCCGTCCATGAAGGCTTCCGTGTCCAAAAAGTCGGCATCTACCAGACAGGAATAGAGCATACGGATGAAAAACATCCATTCCGGTCCTGGCTCTTGCAGAAAATCCGGTGCTTCTGCCTCAGGAAGGGACAATTCCTTTCGCCAGTTATCATAAGGTTCCAACAGGCCACGTTCCTTGCGCTTGAGGCGTGCCCATAGGGTGGCTCCATCCGGCGAATCTGTCCTGCTTCCTCCATCCGGCAGGCCACCGTGATGTCCTGCTACAGCAAAGGCGGCAAAAGGCTGCTTCATCTTCCAACACTCCACTGCTCCCGCCGTGGCATGGTCCACCCGGATATTTTCTCCCCGTAAACGTTTCTGGAAGGCCGGAGAATATTTCCCAATATCGTGAGCCAACGCAGCCAGTTCCGCCTGAGCCTCCCCACCAAAGGGAGCCGCAAAGGCTTTGGCCAGGCGGGTGGTTCCCCACAGATGGTTCAAAATGCTTTGGGGCTCTCCGCCAGACGAAATGTGTGCCCAATAAGAAGGTTCTTCCATGACGCCAAGCTCCTTTCGCTGTTTTTATAGATATATTTTACCTCATCCAAAGCTCTCTTGACAAATCCAAATTCATCATGTTACAATACGAATAAAGAACATTTGTTCGAAATATAGCTAGTGCACTACCACCGTTTTTAAGTAGAACAGATAGACGTACATACCAAATTGAATCACACACAGGCACAAAGTAATGTGCCATTGTTGTGTTGTCCAGGGTATGTATGTCCTTTTCTTTTGTAGTCAAAGAGGAGGCATGTCGTATGAAAGAATCAGTCTACAAAGACTACGAAGAGCGGTCGCTGTTCCTGAATGCTGAAACGGTGGTAAAGGTGTTGGGTATCGCTCTATCCACAGCTTACGAGCTGATGGACGAAGCAAGATAAAGACCGGGGGTCGAAACGCCCCTCCGGCCGGGCCACACCGCCCCGCAATGCGGGGCGGGAAGCGGGTTTGCGGGATTTCCACTGCGGGGATCACAGGTGGTCGGTTGATCCCCGTTTGGCTGTCATAGGTGGTCGCGTAAACATGTAAACCCGCATAACTGCGGGATTTTTCGGGTTCACCTGCGGGGGTCACCTTGGGGTCTATGGCATTTTCAGCGAGCAGACAATTTCCATTTCCGCTTTCGTCTGAATAGGATTTTTCGGCCCTTTCCTCTAACTATCTGTATCCTCTTTGGCACTCTCTGTCCCACTGGTTCCAAAGGAACATTTCCCTGTATGGGTCAGGATGTGGGTCAGAGAAACCGTGACAAACAAGTGCTTTTGCAAAATATTCGGTCAGTGTAGGAGATAAGCATCAGGTTTCCGATGCACAGAAATTGAACTGCATAAAACAAAGAAAACGGTCAGGAAAGATATGTAGAAATTGATTATGCTGATGATGAACATTGGGATCGTATCATGCTCAGTAGCAGTTGAACGGAAGGAATATAAAAATATTCCAATCGCTTATTGCGACTGTGTTTTTTAGAGTGCGAAAACTGATTGTCCTACCCCCCTATATCTGATATAATAATAGCGTCAAATTTTCTGACCGGAGGTGCCCATATGGCCATCTCCTACAATAAGCTCTGGAAATTACTCATTGATCGAAAAATGAGCAAGCCCCGTTTAGGAGTATGGAATATGAAAAGAATTCCTGTACGGATTCTATTGATCATTTTTTTATCAGCTTGTATTTTTCCCTGGCCCGTCTTAGCAAATGCCACGCCTACCGATTATATATGGGAGGAGGGCGAGATCCAAGGATTAGTGCCGATGAAAAGTGACAATATAGTGGTTGACAAGGAAACCCTTATCTATCACATTCAAGCAGATCCTGCAGGATTTTATGCAGATGTTCAGGTGACATATTTGCTGAGAAACACTTCTTTAACGTCTCAGCTACTCTCTTTGGCCTTTATCACAACAAATCTTAGATCCTCTCCCGAAATCCGCTGTGATGACCAACAGATTACCCCTCTAAAGCAGATTACTGCCTATTTCCCGGATCAGATAAATCAATCGAAATCGATGGATCTTTGGGAAGATATTTTTTCTGAGAATGAATGGTTAGAGACGCTTTTCGGACAGGTTAACCATATCCCATTTTCTGAGGGGACAGGAGAAAGCGCATGTAATGTTATCCTTTTTCAGGTGCAGTTAGATCCTGGGCAGTCTCTCCTAGAGGTATCTTATCAGGAGCAAGCAGCATATCGAGTTTCTGCCTCTGACTCCGAAGGACGAGATAAGACATGGGGATTCTACTATTTTTTACAACCAGCGTCTAATTTTAAAGAATTTGGGGATCTGAATATCCAGGTGACGCTCCCCGAACATTACAAGCTGGAAACCTCTTTAGATGGATTTTTGAAAAGAGGGACGGTTTATACAATTTCACTTCCGAACTTGCCTTCTGAGAATGTCCAATTCCTAGTTTCCCGTGTCCCTCCAGTACCCTTCGGGATCTTATTTTTGGGTGGGATTATATTTGCTGTATTTTGTTTTTGCCTATTGGTCTTTTTCTTGAAACGTCAGAAATAAAATTTTTAGGTATAAAAGAGGATACCCCATAGAAAGTTTCAAGCTATCAAGGTCTGCTCAAAATCTGAGCCGCTGAAAACAAAGAAAAGGAGATGCCCACATGGATGGAAACGAGATGACCTTGAGAGAAGAAGCTTCGCGGGAACCGGCAACCATAGAAGAATATGAAACCGGCCTCCCGCCTTACCTACAGCACGACCTGGACGCCTACAAAGAGGGACTGCGCACCAACTCCAAGTATCTGGACTGTCTGTGGGGAGAACTGTATGGGAGCATCAACGCCGCTCAAGGGATGATCATACCGGAACATGCTGACTACCTGCGAAAGAAATACTTGTTCGAATGAGGAAGGAAAAAACACATGGCAAAGAAACGCGCCAACGATGAAGGCAACATCCGCAAGCGTAAGGATGGCCGTTGGGAAGGCCGGTACACCGCCGGATATCACCCGGACACCGGAAAGCGGATCATCAAAAATGTACTCGGCAAGACACAGGCCGAGGTGAAGGAAAAACTTTCTCGAGCGATTGAAGAAAGCAAAGAGATCGATCTCATCCGTTCGGATGAATATACAGTAGCCGAATGGCTAAGGCTGTGGTATGAACTCTA